>JBBRFY010000334.1:0-1914 GCA_038241205.1 Cytophagales bacterium | reverse complement strand
GAGAAGAATAATCATTTAACAACGGGTAAGGTATTTTGGCAAATAAAGAATTGGGATAAGGTAAAAACTAAAACTTGACAAGTTGACAAGTTGACAACATTAATTTAAATTTGCTTTATGAAAACAATAACAGTTGCGGAGTTTAAAACTAATCTATCTCAAATCATTCAGAAAATACTGAAAGGAGAGGAGTATATTATATCCTATGGCAGGAAAAAGAAACAGATTTTTAAAGTAACACCTATTCAAATTGAAAAACCGTTTAAAAGGAAATTAGGAACATTACAAGGAAAGGCTTCTGTGATTTTTCATGATGACTGGGAAGTTTCGGATGAAGATTTATTGAAGTCATGAAATATTTGCTAGATACTCACACTTTTATCTGGCTAATGATTAGTCCGGAGAAACTTTCAGATAAGTGCAGAAAGATAATTGTCTCGTCACAGGATATGTACATTAGTTCTGTCGCCTTGTGGGAGATTTCAATAAAGTTTGGTTTGGGGAAGATGGAGTTAACCGGTGTCCTTCCAGAAGAACTATTAGAGCAATCGAAAGCGTTAAGAATTCAGGTTATGGATTTTAATAGTAATGACGTAATTAGCTTTTATAAATTAGCCCGTCATCACAAAGATCCATTTGATCGAATGTTGGTTTGGCAATCTATCCGAAATAATATGACGCTCCTTTCAAAAGACAATCGGTTGGAATTGTATGAGGAAAATGGACTACAATTAATATGGTAATCCTATGAGAAAAATTGACCAACTCCTTTCTGAATATGGTGAGAGCCATCAGAATGCTACTAACAAAGTAATCCACTGGATTTGTGTCCCGCTTATTTTTTTTAGCATTGTCGGTCTTGTTGCTTCCATTCCATCAGGCATTCTACAATCTGTGTTGGGTGAAGGTAATCCATACGCAAACTGGGCCACGGTGGCGCTTGTACTTGCCGTTGTATATTACGTATCGCTTTCAATTCCGTTAAGTATTGGTATGATGCTTTTTGCTGTATTCTGTCTTTTTGTAGTGAATTTAATTCTGCAAATCAACGTGGCTCCGCTTTGGATGATCAGCCTCATAATTTTTACATTAGCTTGGATCGGTCAGTTCTATGGCCATAAGGTGGAAGGCAAGAAACCATCTTTTTTTAAAGATTTACAATTCTTACTTATCGGTCCTGCTTGGTTAATGCATTTTATTTACAATAAACTTGGAATTCCATATTAATTGAACGACTTCATTTTTCATGCGGGCGATTTACCATCTGGATTTGAAAAGGAGTACGAAGCTTCTCTTTTCAATCTGCATGAGCATAGACTTTTGCAATCATCAGGTGAATGGATATCATATTATATACTTCATCAAAAGAATAATGCCGCGCTTGCGGAAATACATTTTCATTTCGCTGATGGATTAGCATCTAGTCCGATTCGAAGTCCTTTTGGTTCTTTAGAAAGTTTAGAGAAAATACCTTCTGCTGTTCTTTTTGAATTTTTGGAATTTGTACAGCAACAACTGCGGTTGAAAGGCGCCAAGAAAATCAGTATTAAAAACCCACCGCATGCTTATCGCGTAAATTTTCAAAGCATACTCACTTCGTTTTTATTAAATCAGGGATTTTCAATTTCGAATGCTGAAGTAGGAGCCGTTATAAACGTTGCTCTATCATTTGAAAATGCATTGGATGGTTGGGAAAAACGCAAGCTTAGACAATCACATGAAGCTGATTTTGAATGGAGCGAAATTTCTATTGACAAGGTAGATGAGGTTTACGTATTTATTCTCGCGTGCAGAAATGAAAAAGGATATTCTTTGTCGATGACGCTAAGCGAACTGAAGCGCGCTGTAAAAATTTTTCCCGACCGATTTTTATTGTTTGGTGTCTATAAGAAAAATACTTTAGTAGCTGCTTCA
>JBBRFY010000333.1:0-2426 GCA_038241205.1 Cytophagales bacterium | reverse complement strand
AAAAGTAACGGTCGTGCGTAACCATAATTAAGGTTATGTTCGCACTGGATAAATATTGTTCCAACCATTCAATGGCTGTTAAATCCAAGTGGTTAGTAGGCTCATCCATAATGATGAGATCTGGTTCTTGTAATAGCATTTGCGCAAGGAAGATGCGCTTCTTTTGTCCACCAGAAAGTTGACCAAAGGTTTTATCGATATCAGGAACTCCAAGCTTTTCAATTACCTCGTGCACTTTCGCTTCGTAGTCCCAGGCATTGAGGTCGCTCATCTTTTCGAGCACAGCCTGCATTCTTTCAGAAGACGTTTCAGGATGGTGAATACAATCTTCGTATTCCTTTACCACTTTCGCGATTTCATTATCATCGCTGAAGAGAACATCTTTCACCGTAAGCTTTCCATCAACTTTCGGTTCCTGCGTTAAACAAGC
The DNA here is from genome assembly GCA_038241205.1 of Cytophagales bacterium. Lineage (GTDB taxonomy): Bacteria > Bacteroidota > Bacteroidia > Cytophagales > Cyclobacteriaceae > Chryseolinea. The sequence continues at coordinate 1,996 of JBBRFY010000333.1, read as the reverse complement.
AATCCGAATACCTTCCCGCGTACTTACCTTTCCGGTATCGGGCGCAATTTCTCCTGTAAGAATTTTTAATAAGGTTGATTTACCCACACCATTATTTCCGACTAACGCGAACTTCTCGCCCTTCGAAATTCCCAGCGAAATATTCTGGAATAGCCATTTATCATTATACGTCTTCGCGACAAGTTCTGCAGAAAGGTAGTTCACCGAGTAGTAATTTAGGGCGCAAAGCTACTCGAAAAATGGAGTCGGTTGAATAAATCCTCGCAACATTCTAGAATTCAATGAAGAAATGTGCGGAACTTTGAACCTGACTAATGGATACAACCAATCATTAACGATTAAAAAATCAGGCATTGAAAAATTCCGAATCTAAACTTTCCTTCTTCTTTAAAAAGCAAAAAAAGCAAACACCAAGCTGTAGAACAACAACTGAAATAAAAGTAAAAAGCAATTCCATAGAAGGTAATTTTGATTTAAAATTAAATATAACTTAAACCTCAAAAGCACTTAGTGATCAGTAGTTTAATAGTTATTACTTACGGTGATTAATCAAATAGAACGATCAATGGATCTGATTAAGGAAATATTAGATGAGCACTCCAAAGCGCAGGCTCATAAACTTGCCGATTATGTTGGCAATAATCCAACTCGATTTAAATCGCTGCTGGATGTCTTCCTTGGTGGATCGTATCGGGTTACACAACGAGCCGGATGGCCGATAAGCATTTGCGTTGAGCGGGATCCAAACTTGATTCTTCCGCACCTAAAGAAATTGCTTGATTTTCTCGCCAAGCCCAACAACCACCATTCAGTTAAAAGAAATAGTATTCGGCTTCTTCAATTCATCAACATACCAAAGCGAAATTACGGGCAGGTAGCGGATCTTTGCTTTGGATACCTTCAAAGCAAAAAAGAACCAATTGCTGTTAGGGCATTCTCAATGACGGTGCTTTTTAACATTGTAAAAGACGAGCCTGAACTGAGAAATGAATTGAAGATTATCATTGAAGATCAAATGCCCTTCAGCTCTGCTGGCTTTATATCTCGCGGCAAAAAGGTATTGAAGGATATTGCTTCCGTTGAAAAAAGTAAGCAAAAAGGTGCGCCTTTCTAAAACTTTGTTCTGTATTTTAACCGATATTTTTCTTAGAAAGTATGGGAATGAAAAACCTGAACATTTTTACCAAGTTGCTCCTCTCCCATACCTCCGTTGGATTGATATCCATCATTACCTTGTCTGTTATTTTTTATATGCTGCTTAGCCATGCATTGATTGAACGCACGCTCGATCAATTATCATCCATCAACATTCTAAGAAAAGATTTGGTGGAAACTTACTTTCTAAATTCGCAGCAAAATCTTGAAGCCCTTCAACTTGAAAATAAGTTTCTCAAAATTTATCACGATTTGGATAAACATCCTACACCCGAACAACAACGCAATAACGAAGACCTGATTGACATTGAACACTTAACTGATTTTTACGATTTCGTAAATATTCATGTATTCGATACGCATCATCATCAGCTTTACAGCACCGATCAAGAAATGTATCCGGAAGATTTGTTACAGAAAATTGATTCTTCTATTGTAGCCGAACCATTGCGATTGCACATTATTGATGCCTCTACGTATTATCCCGATCGGCATACCCTGCTATTTTATTACGTTCCGATAATTGAAAATAATGAGCGGCTGGGTATTGTTCTGGTGCAGGAGAATTTTCAAAAAATACAATCCCTACTATTAGAAAACACGGGCATGGGTAAAACCGGGGAATCGTATGTTGTGGGAAACGATTATCGCATGCGATCATCTTCGCGGTTTTTTCCCGATAGCATTCCGGGTTTGATCAATGCTAAAACAGAAGCTGTATTAAAATCATTTCAAGGTAAACCCGGTAGAGGTATTGTTCAGGATTATAGAGGTAAAACCGTGCTGAGCGCCTACCGAAATATTGAGCAGCGAGATTTAACATGGGCGCTAATGTCTGAAA
>JBBRFY010000332.1:0-2460 GCA_038241205.1 Cytophagales bacterium | reverse complement strand
TGGCACAGAGAATATGAAAGTGTATAACGTGAAGATGATTGATAAAGACGGATTGAGCAGTAAAGAGGCCGTTGAAATTGGAGCACCTGGAGTGGAGGTATACAATTCGTATTTCGAGAACAAGGGTTTTGGAATGGCCATTTGGGATATGGGCAGAAAAAATATAACCATTCGCAATAATGTGTTTTATAACTCTATAGAAAAAGACAATTGGGCCAGCGGTGCTGCAGTCTACATTGATAATAGCAGAACATGGGAATTTAAGAACATTAAAATTTACAACAATGTTTTCGATACACATAAAGTCGCCATCAAGACAAAGTTTACGGGTGCGGGCATATTCGATATCGAAATTAAGAACAACGCATTTTTGAACAGCAGTACAGCCGAGGTTCAGGCAATGGGCTCGAACATTACCTTTCTTAATAATTTAAAATTCAGAACAGGTAGTTCTTCCTGGTCCGTGACCGGGGTGACAACCGAAACAAATAACATTATAGGTAATCCGCTTTTTCTAAACTCTGGCGACCGGTGGCATACATTCTATGAACCGGCCTCAAGCGGAAGTTTTGTTGTTGATAAAGGTGTAGACGTTGGTCTTCCCTTTACAGGAAGCGCCCCTGATATTGGTGCATTCGAGTTTTGAAATCATTATGCCATCGGCCTACTAGCATATTATTATTTATCTGAATTATTTTTTCAACATCGTGAGTTAAAACCCCACATCTCTGTCTTTCTACAGTAGAAATCGATTGTTTAAGGACAAATCATTAACGAAGAATTTTTCAAACTAAATTTTTAACAACTAACCTATGCAAAAAAGAATTATTAAACCATGGCTTATCCTGGCTTCATTTGGCCTCTTGGCAGCCCTTGGACTTACAGTAACATCGTGCGGAAATGATGATCCAGATCCGGTAGCAGCAACTGCTAATTTTACCTTTGTCGTAAATCCAGATCAGTCTGGATCAGTTGCTTTCACCAACACTTCTTTAAATGGTAAGAAGTACTCATGGGATTTTGGAGATGGGAGTGCAGAGTCAATAGAAGAGTCTCCGACACACACTTATACTGAATCTGATACCTATACGGTTAAGCTAACCGCACTCGGTGATGCAGGAACTGCTCTTAGCGATAAAACAGCAGACGTTGTTGTGGTTAAAGGCGAAGTTTTAGGTCCAAATCTTTTGGTGGGCGGTAATTTCGAAACGGCTGATGAAGCGAGCTGGACAAAATTACAAGGTAATACTACTGAGCCATTACCAGCATTTCAATTTGGCGCAACAACCGGCTTGCCTACAGGCGCTGCAGGTGGTGGATTGACTTTTGTGAATGATGCTAATCTGGCCAAGAATGTAATTTTCTATCAGGCAGTAACGCTAGTTGCAGGTACCTACCGTTTTTCTGGTCTTATTAAGATTGATGCAAGGATAACACCAGCACAAGAAACTGCAAAAAATCCTGATAAGGGCTTGAATCACTATTGGTTTGAAACGTATTTGTCTGCTATTCAACCCACATCGAATGACGGGTTTAACCAATCAAATGATTTGATTGCTGGATTTAGTGGATGGATTGGTTTTAATACCACCACTCCTCAACCAGCACTGGAAGGAAACTTCCCTGCGATATCTAACCAGTGGGGCTCACCTAATCCACGGGTAAGATCAGATGCAAACGGAAACATTACAATCACTACTGCGGGTACCTACTACTTTGTGTTCAAAACAGGGTATTGTTGTGAAGGGGGTTACGGAAGTGGCATTGCTGTAGATAACTGGAAACTTCAAAAGGTTGATTAATCAATTTTGAATTTTAAAAAAAAGCTATCAACATTTTAGTTGGTAGCTTTTTTTTTAACCAGCAATCAATAAGATAGTACACATCGAGTAGGTGCTAATACATTCACTTCGATTATTGTTTTAGTGAAAAAATAAATGAACAGATTTTCTACTGCATTTTTATTCGCATTACTTTTTACAAGTACTGGCATTTATTGCCAAACTACCGATTCAACCTATCAAAACCTTCAACAAAAAATTGCCTCCGGCTGGAACACCTGGAATTACAGCAGCATGCTCAGCCATGTTCTCTTACCAGAGGGGTTAACATTGAATATTAATTTTATACAGGCCTTCATCGGAACACCTTACGATCCTGATTTTTTTCTGGATGCAGTTACGGTAGACAAGTCAGGTTTAGTTCGGCCCGTTGCCCATACCTTTGATGGATCATACACTGAATTAATTATTGATCACTGGAAAGGAAATTCAATTCGAATTCAATCGGCTGCATCCGGAAAAGACGTTGTTATTCTCGTAACGCCTGTGAAAAAATCATCCACTCGTTTTTATGTAGAACTCGAAACCGGTATACTCTGGAATCGTGAAGGACATATACAACGCAAAGGTGAAAACATCATTGCTACTTTTGGAACAAATGAATATAGCATTCATGCTA
>JBBRFY010000331.1:0-2628 GCA_038241205.1 Cytophagales bacterium | reverse complement strand
GTTACCGTTCCAAAAGGAAGTTTAGCAAAAGATGTTCATACCTTTGCTGTTGCTGGAAACAAAACAGTATTGGTTCACGGAAAAAATTTAAACTCAGCTGATAATTGTTTTCCTGCTGCATCACAAACCATCAACGTAACGCCAATATTACAACCTGCTTCCATTTCACAACTAGAAGTATTAAGTGCAACACAAATTAAATTGGATTACAATAGTCCACCTTTTTCTAATCAACTGAACACACAATATAAATTAGAGATTGCATCAAACAGCGGTTCAGTCTTTCAGCAATTACAAACCATATTCAATACAACAACAACAACCGTTGCGAATGTAACTCCTGATAATAATTTCTATTGTTTTCGGATGAACACGTTTGATGCATGCACCAATACCGTTGTGCCTGCATCATATTCCAATATTATTTGTAGTGCTAACTTTGATTTAACTATCCAGAGTGATGTCAATAAATTAAATTGGGTCACTTACTCGTCAGGTGGAAGTAATGTGTCTGATTTTTCGATTACTAAAAATCCAGGAACACCGATACCGATAGCATCAACTCAAAATTCATACGATGATATTGACATCATATGCAATACGAATTACTGCAATCAACTGATAACGAACTACTCCAACGGAAGCAAAAGTATTTCGCTTCAAAAATGTGGTACATCATTTTCAGATGTTATTCCGTCAACTGTTGAAGATATATCATCTGTAGTAGATGAAACGGGTGTTAAATTAAACTGGCTTCAAGACCCTGCTTTTACCACCATCGAGTATTCGATTTCTAAATCAACAAATGGAAACTTTAGCTTTTTAGCAAACACCGCTACGCCAACATATTCTGATCCTACTTATTCTATTGAATCATTTTCGTGTTATAAGATTTCATATACCGATGCTTGCTTAAATGCAAGTCCCATAAGTAATGAAGCGTGTCCTATTTTATTATCAGGATCATTAAAGCCGAACAATGATATCACGCTTTCATGGTCTGATTATAGAGGCTGGAAGAATGGCGTAAATCATTATGTAGTAGAAAAATTTACATCGCAAGGGCAATTAATTTCGTCAACTGATAATGGTGCATCAACCGCGTTGCTTGATGTCAATACTGATTTCGTAAACCAAACCTACCTCTACGTAATAACAGCCATTGCTAATGATGGAGGTGTAAGTGAATCTGTTTCAAATGCTATTCGAATTACAAAAGAACCTTACCTTACCTATCCAACCGCTTTTTCACCGAGAGGTAATGTAGTGGATAACCAACTCTTTAAAGTGTTTGGTCAATATGTTACCAGCTTTGATTTGAGAATTTTTAATCGCTGGGGTGAGGAAATGTTTTATACCAATGACTTTGCTACCGGATGGGACGGAACCTACAATGGTAGTCTGATGCCTGAAGGTACTTATGTTTTTACAGCAAAGATTACGGATCAGGAAGGAAAGACATCCGATCGGTCCGGGACGGTAGTATTATTGGTGAAGCGATAAGGTAATTACCGTTGTATTTCTTCGTCCAATTCCATACTTCCTGTTTTGTTAGAAAAAAGGAGAGGTGAATTTCTAATGTGAATCATTTTTATTGAATTTTAGAATAATCCTTTCAGATTGTTTCTTTGTACTAAAATTATTTAAACAGAAAAGTATATGTTCGACATGATGAAGATGATGGGGAAGATGAAGGAAGTGCAAGCCCGCGTAAAAGAAGCACAAGATAATGTTGTGAAGTTACGCGCCAGCGGTGAATCCGGAGGTGGTATGGTAAACGTTACCGTGAATGGAAAAAAGAATCTAATTGCATTAGACATTGATTCTGTATTATTAAAACCAGAAGACAAAACCATTTTACAAGATTTAGTTATCGCGGCAGTAAACAAAGCCATTGAAGAAGTTGATATTCTGGCGAAAGAGGAAATGAAGAAAAGCACAGAAGGGTTGATGCCCAACATACCCGGATTGGATTTAAGCTCCATGATGGGATGAGCCACACGGCTGTTGTTATTTTAAATTATAATGGCGAGCAACTGCTTCAACAGTTTCTTCCTAGTGTTGTGCAAAATTCTGGTGGTGCCGAAATTATTGTGGCCGATAATGGATCGACCGATCAATCACTTTTTATTATTGCTCGCGATTTTCCTTCCGTTCGCATTATTGTTCTGGATAAAAATTATGGTTTTTGTGGCGGATATAATCATGCGCTCAGACAAGTAGAAGCTGATTACTACGTACTGCTAAATTCAGACGTAGAAGTAACACCAAACTGGCTAGATTCATTGATTACCTTACTTGATCGGGACAATAAAATTGCCGCAGCTCAACCAAAAATATTATCCTATCATCAAAAAAATAAATTTGAACATGCCGGAGCAGGCGGTGGATTAATTGATTCATTAGGATATCCATTTTGCCGAGGCCGCATCTTTAACGCGGTAGAAGAAGATAATGGTCAGTACAATGACGAAGTTGAAATTTTCTGGGCAACAGGAGCGTGTACAGTGGTTCGCTCCAAACTCTATCATCAATTCAGTGGTTTCGATGAAGATTTTTTTGCCCATATGGAAGAGATCGATTTATGTTGGAAACTCCATCGAGCAGGCTATAAAATCTACTATTCAG
>JBBRFY010000330.1:0-2664 GCA_038241205.1 Cytophagales bacterium | reverse complement strand
TGATGTTCTTCCTGATTTTTAATGTACGTCCTCACTTTATCTAAAGCCGATTCACTCACTGACGCGGCAAAGTATTCGTCAGCCCATTCAAATTTGGTTTTGAAAAATCCATTTTTATTAATCCAAAAAGCTGACTCACCTTTCATTAATTGCATAGCTTTAGACAGGCTCATATCAGCATTTAATCCAAATAAACAGTGCAAGTGTTCAGTATAACCATTCAGCGAGTCTATAAAAATCTCCTTTGTTGTAGCATTCCTTTTTATATGGTCAATAACCTGAAGACGAAGTTCTTTCGTTAAAACGGGCTCCTTATTTTTGGTTGCCCACACTGCATGGATCATTACTTTTACAAAGGGCATTGTTACAACTTTATTTCAGGGCTAAAGCCCATTTTGGTTTTTACATTTATCTATCCGCCTTAAAAGGAGGAGTTAATCACTGTTTCTACTTCCGTGGTCTGTGTCCTCACAGACCACAACTACTTCAAAATCAATTTCGGTCTTTGAGGACGCAGACTGAGGTTGTTGAGGTTGTCATATTAAAATCACTCTTTCGAAAAAACAATCGAAGAACAATTACCTCCGAAGCCAAACGAATTACTCATTACATGTTTTACAGGAATACCTTTCTCAAAAGTACGTTGAGGCATTATGCCAACTTCAGGAATTGCTGTTTCAAATCGAAGGTTTGGAAACACACATTGTTCGCGAATGGCAAGCACAGAAAATACCGCCTCAATTCCTCCACTTGCTCCCAGCGTATGACCGGTGTAGGCTTTGGTGGAACTTATCCGCGGACATTTATCTTCAAACAAACGCTTCACGGCAGTGCCTTCTGAAAGATCGTTGTTTTGTGTACCTGTTCCATGAAGATTAATGTAGTCGATGTCTTCTACTTTCAACCCACTCATTGCCAATGTTTGTTGCATGGCAGCATACGAACCTCTCCCTTCTGGAGATGAAGCTGTTTGATGAAACGCATCATTGGTATTGGCAAATCCGGCAACGAAGCAATCGGTTTTTAATCCTTCTGCTTGTTTTACCTTATCGGAAATTAAAACAATAAAGCCCGCGCCTTCCCCAAGATTTAATCCATTTCGATTTGCATCAAACGGGCGACAAAAATCTTTATCCAAAATCATTAAGCTATTGAAACCATTGATGGTGAACTTTGTCAACGCATCGGTTCCTCCAGCCACTACAATATCCAGCATACCTTGGTTAATCATTCGCGAACCCAGCATGATGGCGTTCACAGAAGAAGAACACGCAGTGTTGATGGTAGAAATAAATCCATTTATTTTTAAATCATCCGCAATTAATTCTGTCGATTGCCCACACGCATGATGAACAACATCACGAAGTTTACCGTGATGTGGAGTAATCAAAAAATCTGAAAAGAAATTTTCAGTAAGATCCATCCCCCCTACCGTTGTCGCGGAAATCAATCCGGTTCGCCATCGTTTTAAATCCAAACCAGAATTTTTTACAGCTTCGCGTGCAGCGTGAATGCCCAGCAGCGCGGTGCGTGTTACGGACTTTACGTTCAGATAATCGGAAAGACTTTCGTTGCTATACTTTACCTCTCCTACCGGAAGAATATTTTTATGAACAGAATCAAACAAGGTAATGTGGCCAATTCCTGATCGCTCGTTTCGAAGGGATTCAAATGAATCTTGCACTGAATTACCGATGGCGGAAATGACACCTGCTCCGGCTACATGTATGCGGCCTTTCAAAATCGTTAGGCGGGTTGGTGAGTTGTAATAAACGCTGCGATCGACTTCACTGTCTTAAAAATTTCGGGGCCGTCTTGCGGATTGGCAATTTTGATACTATACGTTTGTTGCAAAAGCACAATGAGTTCAAGAGCATCAATGGAATCCAGACCTAGACCACCTTCAAACAAAGGCGTATCATCGCCAATATCTTCCGGTTTAAGATGCCTTAAATTAAGCGACTCGATGATTTGTGTTTTAAGATTGGAGATCAATTGATCCATAGTTCGACAGATAAAGTTTTTGAAGTTCTTCCCCGGTATGTTCTCGTGCGTTACCGTTTTTATTTTTCTCTGCCAAATATAAGAAAACATCGTGGTGCTCGCCCAATACATCTACCCAACCTGCCACACACATTTCAGTTTTTGTTTCCGTAAGCAACTGGTTTACATAGTGCGCCATAAAATTCGCATCAAAAGCAGGCTGAACAAAAAACGCATTCTCACCCTTAATGCCGTGCCTGATGCAGATTTCGCCCGCCACAATATTCGACAGAGTATATACAAACAGCGAAGGGCTGGCCATAGTTTTGGTGGATTCAAGGTAGCGCAAATCTGTATCAAGGCTGGCATGCGCATTGGCCAGCACGAGCGCAATTTGACTGGCGTTATAATTTTGTTTAACAGAACTTTTGCCAATCAAAATTTCACTTGCCAAGAAACCAAGTTTTGCCAGCCTATCCATTTTATAAAATTTTGGATAGGATATCGTTAACGCTTTGAAAGAATCTGTTAAGAACGAATCTAGATCGCCAACTGCACTTTTATAAATCTCTTTACCGGAATGAAAGAGTGTTTGGCTACGTATGTGGCAGAAATCGCTGATATACAAAATACGGATTATTTAATTTTAGCGAAGGCATCACGCGTGCGAATGGTACGGAC
>JBBRFY010000329.1:0-2763 GCA_038241205.1 Cytophagales bacterium | reverse complement strand
GGTATTCCTCTTGATCGTTTTTCTTACTCAAAAGAGAAAGTGAAAGACTTTGCAATGAACCGTATCCGGTTTCCTGTTTTTGATTTGGGAGACACCATGCTGGAAAAATTTCTTCATAAGTTTTCGAAAGAGAAAATTAAGTACGTGTATGGGTACACCAATTCAATTTTGCTGTTCGCGCAATTTCTGCTGAGGAAAGGAGTGCGATTGGTTGATGTGTGTCCAACATTAGAACGTTGCATTGTAACATCTGAAGTTTGTCGTGAAGAGGATAAACAGGAAATTGAGACAGCGCTTGGCGTTAATGTTGTTCGTGAGTATGGCGCTTCTGAACTGGATGTTATTGCCATCGAAGATAGTCACGGAAGGTGGGCCATTAATGAAGCAAATTTGTTTGTCGAAGTTTTGTCGGATGATAACCGCGTTCTTCCACTGGGTGAGTCTGGTCGGTTGGTGATTACATCTTTGAATAATAAGGCCATGCCGTTTATCCGCTACGATATTGGTGACATTGGTGTGATGGAAGAAGATGACAAAGGATTAATATTGAAAACACTATCGGGAAGAGTAAACGACACGATCAATTTACCTAGCGGCAAGAAATCACCAGGGCTTACTTTCTATTATGTTTCGCGAAGTATTCTGGAATCGAGTGGTGTATTAAAAGAGTTCATCATTCGCCAAACAGCGTTGAGTAGTTTTGAATTTGATATTGTAAGCGACAGGGCTTTAACCCCAGAAGAAACTCAGGACATTCGTGAGAAAATGAATTTATACCTTGAGCCCGGATTAGAATTGAAGATTAATCGCGTTGAAAAAATTAACCGTCCATCTTCCGGTAAGATCAAACATTTTTATTCGGAACTAAAATCATGAAGATCGTAATCTTGTCGCAATACTTTCTGCCCGAGATGGGCGCACCACAAAACAGGTTGTTTGATATGGCCAAAGGTCTTATCAATTTAGGAAGTGAGGTAAGTGTAGTGGCAGCAATGCCCAACTATCCGACAGGAAAAATTTTCGCTTCGCATAAAAATAAATTCAACCAAACCGATTATATAGATCGAATAGAAGTGAAGCGTTTCTGGCTGTATCCTTCTAACGCACCAAAAGCATTGCCACGGATTATAAGCATGCTCTCTTTTTCATTTACCAGTCTCTTCTCAATTTTTTATATCCGTACAAAAAAGCCAGATTATATAGTGGTTGAAAGTCCGCCATTGACACTGGCATTTTCAGCGTGGATATTGTCCATATTATCCGGATCAAAATTGATCATCAATGTTTCAGATTTGTGGCCGCTCTCGGCAAAAGAATTGGGCGCCATTGGCGAAGGAAGATTGTACAAAATGTTAGAACGGCTTGAGCGATTTTTATACAGAAAAGCATTTATCTGTATGGGTCAGTCGCAGGAAATTGTGGATTACATCGCAAAGAAAACTGTGGATAAAACGTATTTGTTTCGAAATGGTGTGGACACTAAGCGGTTCATCAATGCGAGGTATAATCCATCAAAAAGAAATCACATAGTGTATGCCGGGTTACTGGGCGTGGCACAAGGTATTCTCTCGATATGTGAGCATATTGATTTTAAGGAATTGAAAACTGAGTTTCATATTTACGGTACCGGTACCGAACAGGAAAACATTCTTGCTTTTTTATCTCAAAATCCAATACGGGGAATTACCTATCATGGCACGTTAAAGCGTGATGAAATGCCAGAAGTATTGAGTTCCTATGGCTGCACGATGATTCCATTGATAAAAAATATCTATGGTGCAATACCTTCAAAAATCTATGAGGCCATGGCAGCAGGTCTTCCCATTATTTTTTCGGGGGAAGGAGAAGGAGCGGCTATTATAAAGAAATCAAATGCCGGATGGATTAGTAGTCCAAAAGATTGGTCAACGTTGAAAGTGTGTATTACTGAATTTCTGAATATGCCGGACGCTGATTATTTTGAAACACGAGAGCGAAACAAGCAAACAGCAAATTTGTACTTCGATCGAAACAAACAGATTGTTGAACTGAATGCTTTTTTAAGAACACGAATGCATGCGTAATGACTGAAATTAAAACAGCAATTACAGAAGATCTTGAAAAGATTGCGGCATGTCATGGTGCGGCTTTTCCGGCTTCGCTTTCTTCCGCACTCGGACGAGCCTACGTAAAGAAGATGTTGGGTTGGTACCTGTCATCAGACAGCACCTTTCTATTTTACATGGAGTCTGAAGGACAATGCCTTGGATATTGTGGGGCGATGATCCGAAAGACAGCCGGTGTGGGTTCTGCTTCTAGCATGGCTCAATTTAGTTTTGATCAGGCACTTCGGTCGTTTGGAGTTCGGCCGTGGCTTGTATTGCATGCAGAGCTAAGGGCGAAGTATTTATTTATTGGAAGAAATTTGTGGACGCGTTTAAAACGGTTGGTAAATCACAATCAGAAAAACACATCAACGAATTCAGCTATTTTTGAGCCTTATGTTGCGCTGGTGGTTATTGGCGTAAAGGCAGATGAGCATGGTAAAGGTTATGGCTCTTTACTTTTACAGGAGTTTGAGCGCAGAACAGTTGAACGGGGATATACTAAAATGTTGCTATCGGTGTTAACCGACAACAGCAAGGCAATAAAATCCTACCAACGAAATGGCTGGATGATCACCAAGGTAAACGGCAAATCAACGTCCATGGAAAAACGAGTGAATAATCACTTGGTATAGTCATCCCTCTCCCCGGAGAGCCACCGAGGGTGAGGCCTTAACCT
>JBBRFY010000328.1:0-2843 GCA_038241205.1 Cytophagales bacterium | reverse complement strand
AATCGCGCGGGTCTATAACCGCCAGACCACACTTTGATGGCCGTATAAAATATAAGCGAAAGCGGAATTATTTCCAGACTGCGATAGGCGAAAAACTGTGGATAGAAAAACAACTCAACAACAAACATGATAGAGCGCAATACAATCATAATTTTCAATGCTTTGTCAAGCATGGGTGCATTGCCACGTGTGCTTAAAAATCTGCGCGTAAAAATCAGCGCCCAAAGAATCACGCTATAAAGTGTGATGCCCAGCATGTAATCATTCCAGTGTGGGTTATTGGGCCATAAATATTGAAAGCCAATTCCATCAAGACTAAAGGCGTATGCAGCAACGCTTAGTAAGTAAAAAATGTAGTAGATGTTTTTTATTTCGCGAATGGCAAGAAACACCAGAAAATTATAGAGGATAATGATGAGAATCATTCCATAGAACGTACCGAATAAAAAGTATTCATTGAGGGCATAATAAATGAACCAGTTAACCGATCGAAACCCAATGCGTATATCAGCAAAATCATGTGAGCGTACATTAAAATAATAATATACAACCTCGTCTTTTTTCATATCGAGATGGATCTCGAAGTTTTTGTGAAGAAAGGTTCGTTTGTCAAACGGTTGTGTATCGCCCATCACAACGCCCCGATATGAACCATTCTCTTGTGGGATGTAAGCTTCTATGTAATCGATGGTTTGGTCGTAAAATTCAAACAGCCATATTTTTTTTGAACTAGCACTATGCCGCACCGGGAAACGTATCCAGTATGATGCGTTGGTTTTAAAATCTTTGTTTTGATATGATTCGTGTTTTTGATATCGGTTAGAGAATCCGGTTGAGGTAGCTTGTGAAAAGGTGATGGAGTTGGTTTCGTCAATGTAGTACGTTAGTTCATTGAGCAAAAAATTTTGTTCATCAATGGCGTCATCAATATCAAGTGGCTGCTGAGCACGCGCAGAAAGCGAAAGAAAAAGAAAGCAGGTAACACAAAAGTATTTCATGTTTAGAGCAGGTATTTTAAAATGATTTTCGATTAACTTTTTAAGTAAAATCCTGTAGAAATATCGGAAGAAAAAAACAAAGAAAAGATTTATTCTCTAAGCCAATATAATATTGCTCGATTGGCGTTTCAAAATCGAACATCGGCCGTACACCAATGCTTTGAGAACTTTGATTATTAAGTCGATCTTTATTGTGTATCTGTCGTATACTTGCTTTATGCTTACCTATTTATGCGTTTATGGAAGTAATATTTTTTCACTAATATGATGGAGTTTAATTGGAAATCTCCGTTAGTACCACGCGTTGCCTTTATGGCTGCTTCCATTTTTTTATTTTCTTTTTTTAGTTTTTCACGTGGCGATTGGGCTTTCTCTTTAATCTTTCTGGCGCTAAGTGTCTATCAGATAAAACTTTTGATTGATTACCTCGATCGATCGAATGGAAATGTGGCAGCGTTTATTGACGCTATTAAGTTTGATGAATCGAACTATTTATTTAAAACAGAAAGTCAAGATGTTTCTGTATTGAAGTTGCAATCTGAATTAAATGAGGCACTCACTAATTTACGGAATACACGTAGAGAAAAAGATTCCGAATTTCTTTTCTTTAAAAATATTGTGATGCACGTAGGTATTGGCTTGCTTGTTTTTAAGGAAGATGGAAAGGTTGAAATATTTAACAGAGCTGCCCGCAAACTTTTAAAAACCAGCCATGCCAACACGTTGAATGATCTGCGTGAAGCGCATGAGCAACTTGTAGTTGTTTTTGAAAAATTAAAGACTGGAGGTCGTGAACTTATTCGTGTAAAAGCAGGAGAAGATTTATTGCAACTTTCAGTATATGCCATTGAACTTACGTTGCGCGGAGAAAATGCCAAACTCATTTCTATTCAAAATATTCAAAATGAATTGGAAGAAAAGGAAATGGAGGCGTGGCAAAATTTAGTGCGTGTGTTAACCCATGAGATAATGAATTCAGTTACACCAATATCTTCTTTGGCAGGAGTGGTGGAGGAAGAATTAAAACCACTTGTTTTAGCAGACGTTGATGTACAACTATCAAAAGATCAACTCAACGATATTCATCTCTCGTTGCAAACCATAAGTAAGCGAAGTGAAGGCCTTATACACTTTGTGAAAGAGTTTAGAAGCCTTACCAGTATTCCGAAACCAAGACCCGTTGACATTGACATTACGCGCTTGTTAGAAGAGTTAACGATACTCCATCGCAAAGATATTACAGAGAAAGGTATTCAGCTTTCGGTAAAAGTATATCCGGAAGACCTAACCATTTCTGCCGATCGTAATTTAGTGGAGCAGGTACTCATCAATTTATTGCGAAATGCTATTCAGGCTTTTGATGAATCTGAAAATAAAGAAATTATCATTAAAGCTTCCCTAAATGAAAAGACGCGTCCCGTTATTTCGATAAAAGACAATGGCACCGGCATTGAACCCGAAGCATTGGACAGAATATTCATTCCGTTTTTCACTACAAAGAAAACAGGTTCGGGCATCGGTCTTAGTTTGTCACGCCAGATCATGCGGCAACATCAAGGCACCTTAACTGTAAAATCAACAGTAGGGAAGGGCACAGAGTTTTTTATGAGATTCTGAGCCGTTAATTGTTATCTGTTAATGGTTAATCGTCTCAAGGTTCAAAGTTTGGATATTTGGTTTTGTATTGCTGCTGACAAGTCCAATGTTCAGGCCATACATAAAAGCCTATAATCCCGATTAACGATTAACCATTAACGGATAACGATTTGTAAGGCAAAAGCAGATTGAATACATTTGCCCATTCATTAACCCCCGCTATGCAAGATATTCCTCTTAAAGTCACCA
>JBBRFY010000327.1:0-2870 GCA_038241205.1 Cytophagales bacterium | reverse complement strand
GGATCAGGCATAAATACATTGACTATAAAAACTGTCCCAGAACCATAACTACCACCGATGTTCGATTTTACGGTTGCTTCCAATAACGATGAAGATGCCTCACTCTTAATCTTGAGGTCTACAAATTCGTACAAAGAATTTGAATGTAAAAACCGACAGGAAAAATCAGTATCATTGACACCTATGACTTCGGCTACGTAACTTTTATCTCGATTGTTATTAGGTTCGGCGAGGATAAGCATGCCCTTTTCCATTTTTTTTTCAGAAATTGTATCTTCGCATTGTGCCATCCCTACCAGGTGCAATCCCGAAAACAGGATCATAATTAATAAATTTTTCATGTTAATGTTGTTTTAATGTTAGATTGATTATTCTAAATTATTTCTGCTTTCTCGAATAATCAATCACTAATACTATTGGAATTTTGAAGGAATAAATATTTAAAAAGAACTTACTGTTTTTGACTACTTGTTACCCTATAATTAAATTTGAAAATTCTACCGTTCACGTGCACTGGTACGTCAAATGTCTTAGAGTCGCCCATGTCCATTAGCCTCAAATCATATTTAGGAATTTGGTCTTCTGCATTTTTACTTCCGCCAGCACTCGTTCGATATGTTACTATCCTTTTTGTATCTATCCTCACTAATGGATTCTCTTGATATTCATCATTGCTTATTGTATAACTTCGTGTCGTACCCACCCAATATTGTTGACGAAAATCAATGTCTGGTGGTATCTGGCAACCCGCCCAGTCTTGCATCCAACAAATTATGGGAACGTTAAGACCCGAGTTTTCGTTTTTCCAACCCTCAAACGTTTGTACGCCTACCGACTGCGAAACCCCTAATTTTACATTTTCGCCCTTATTATTAGTGATGTAATTGAGGGTAAATGAAATGTCCCACGGTTTTGGAGCACTAGGAATAGGTACACATTGTTCATAATTGATATTGTCGGTTACACTTTCCCATCGCATTCCTATATCATTCATATTTCTAAAGGTATACTCAATTGGTACTGCAGCTTGTGCATCGGTATTGACCATCCATTTATCGATGGCAGCTTTAACCGAAGCTTGCGTTGGGTTTGGAATAGTGATCACATCTCCCTTTCCCCCAACAAACAATAGCCGAACAGATGTTTTGCCACTGCTAACTTTATCAATAACTCCCAAGCCTAAGTTGGCAGAGGCTCCAAAGCCATTGTATGATGCCTGGAGCGCCATTTCCATATTTTGTTCATCCAACTCTGTTTCAATAACGCCGATGACCCGTCGCCCATAGGTGACCGAAGACATGTATACATTTTCTGTGTTGGCATTTTCAGCGGCATCCTTATAAAATCCTCCTTCGGCTCTGTCCGGTCTATTGGCTGTGATTACATAGTTCTTCTGTTTTGCATCGATGCTCATATAAGTTTTCTTACTGTCGTAACTTACACCCAAACTGGCATTAGCACTGAATCCGAAACCTCCTCCACCAGCTTCTACATTGAGCGCAAATGAAGCATTGTTTACAATCGATTGAACGTAAATTTCGGTACTCAAATTATTCGCTTGTGCCGGTATACCATATTTTAGGGTGCCAACGGCTTTATTGAGAGTCGTGTGATCAGGTTGTTCTAACAAAATATAATCCCCAGTTGAGCTCGCCGCTGAAACCTGTAATATAATTGGGTTGCGTTCTGATTTATTCATTGGGGGACTTGTATTGTTCTTGATATAATCATTATAATTGTAAGCAGCACCAGGATAGGTAAAAGACATTTTATCTGCAAGTGGTGCATCAAAACTTTCTGATTCTGGACTTAAAGTGACACTATAGGATTTGCAAATTCGACCATTCTTTTCTGTGGTTCCTTTATCCCTTGGCTTTGAACTTTTCACTATGGATGAACTTGTTTGAATTGCATTGACCGGAGATATTGTGGTACGGATTGTGGTACCATCCAATTTTGTTTCCATAGATGCGAATGCGCGCACACCCTGTTTATTTAATTCAGTCGAAACTGGTCCACTTTTTCCAAGGTCTATAAGTATATTACTGGCCTCTTTCTTTGGTTTTACCACTTGGACTTCTTTTTTGATAACGACTCCTTTCTTGAGTGTTGCCGTTTTTACCTGTGCGGTAGCGATGGAAGCTGCAAGCATGATAGGTATTAAGATTGCTAAATTTTTCATGTTTTTATTTTTTTTATTAATAGTTTATTCAAAGGTTGCTCTTTTTAGGACATGGAAATTACATCAATAGACAAACGACATTATAAATAGACGAATGCTTTTTTTCTGACAAAAAGAATTATATTTGATTAAAGACCAAGCAACTATGAAATTACTAACCTGTGACATTATTGATGATGATGAAATCGACAGATTGATGGTGATTTCCTTTGTGAAGCGGTTTTCACATTTAAAACTCCGCGGTGTTTTCGATTCTGCTAAAGCCGCACTGCTTTTTCTTAAATCAAACCTCGTGGATATACTCTTTCTAGATATTGATATGCCACAACTATCAGGTTTGCAATTACGCAAAAGGGTCAATACCGTTCCTGTATGCATTTTTATCACATCGCATCCAGAACACGCTGCGGAAAGCTTTGATCTCGAAACCTTGAAATTTATTATAAAACCTTTGAAATTTGACCGTTTTACGAGAACCGTAAATCGCATCTATGAATTTATGGAACTAAAAACCAAGGCATCACTTTTTGAATCGAGCATCGGTGGAGACACTATTTACATTAAAGAAGGACACGAGCAAACGAAAGTAAAACTTCATGATATTTTATATCTAGAGGCCTTAAAGGATTATACACTTCTTATAACACCCCAAAAAAGACATTGTGTTTTACTTAACATTGCCAACCCG
>JBBRFY010000326.1:0-2982 GCA_038241205.1 Cytophagales bacterium | reverse complement strand
TTAAAACATCCGGAGCAGTGGGTTTGGATGCACGAGCGATGGAAGACGAAGCCAGGAGAGGAAATTCGTTGAGAAGTTATCCGTTAATTGTTAATCGTTCTTCAATGATCAGCAAGATCCTGTTCATCAGCTATTGCTCAGATTCTTTTTCGATTCATCTACAACTGACAATAATTAACAATTCTCTGCAAACGATTTTATACGTATTTAAATCCGTTTCGGTAATTTAATTGCGTATTATTACGTAATTAATGATTGAGTTACTTACTTTTATTACGTAATAAATACGTAAAAAGTATGAGCTCATTAAAAGCAACCAAAATCAACTTACTGGATTTTAAGTCTGTGCCCATGCGGACTTTCCACATTACGTGGATTACCTTTTTCCTTTGTTTCTTCGGATGGTTCGGTATTGCACCGCTCATGCCGATTGTGCGCGAAGATTTAGGATTGACAAAAGCACAGATCGGAAACATTATTATTGCCTCGGTTTCCATTACCATTTTTGCCAGACTTTTGATGGGATGGCTTTGTGATAAAATCGGCCCACGCATTTGCTACTCCGTATTATTAATTCTCGGATCGCTTCCGGTAATCTTTATCGGGTTCAGCCATAGTTATGAAAGCTTCTTATTATTTCGATTAGCGATTGGTGCCATTGGTGCTTCGTTTGTCATCACACAATATCACACTTCCGTGATGTTCGCCCCCAACGTAGTGGGCACTGCCAATGCCGCAACGGCTGGGTGGGGCAACATGGGTGGAGGTGTAACACTAATTGTAATGCCTTTAATTTTCTCTGTGTTTGTTGGGCTTGGCTATGTTGATGCTGACGCCTGGCGCTATGCTATGGTTGTGCCAGGTGTTGCCCTATTTATTATGGGTTTTATTTACTATTTCTTTACACAAGATACACCAGAAGGAAATCTCTCTGATCTCCGCAAGGAAGATCAGAATTACAGCGCTAAGAAAGCAGATGCAAAAGGAAGTTTCATAATTGCTTGCAAAGATTATCGCGTTTGGGTTTTATTTCTCGCCTATGGTGCATGCTTCGGTATTGAAATCACCATTGATAATATCGCCACTTTATATTTTGTAGATAATTTTCATCTAGGCTTAAAAGAGGCGGGCATCATTGCCGGCACCTTTGGCATGATGAATATTTTTGCACGTGCGCTCGGTGGAATCTTTGGCGATAAAGCCGGAAATAAATTTGGATTGAAAGGGCGCATACTCGTGCTCGGTGGTTTTCTTTTTATGGAAGGTATCGGCATTATGGTTTTCTCCACCATGGAAATACTACCGTGGGCCATCTTCACCATGTTGCTCTTCGCATTATTCTTAAAGATGTCGAATGGTGCTACCTATTCCGTTGTGCCCTTTATTAATAAGAAAGCGATGGGCGCTGTGTCTGGTATTGTGGGCGCGGGTGGAAATGTAGGCGCTGTTCTCGCAGGATTTTTATTTGCCTCGAACGATGTTTCCTATCGCGATAGTTTGTTCACCATTGGCATTGCTGTAATCGCTGTATCATTCGTATCACTGGCATTAGGCGTAATGAAGAAGCACGAAGCCATACAGCAAGTAGAATCTATTCAAGAATTAAAAGCAGCTTAAAAAATATTGTTGAGATAAAGTTATCAAAGAAAACAACACAACCTCATTCGAAACAATTACCAAGTAGTTGCTTCTATAAAAAAAGTCCCCTTTTAGAACTACGAATTCTTCCAGGGGACAAGACTTAGTTGTTACACTAATCCTTAAACCTATGAACAAAAAAATTTACATCCCACTTTTCGCTTTTCTTTTTTGTTGCTGTTTGTTAAATTCAGCACAAGCGCAGTTTGTTGTTTCTGGTCAGCTTAGAACACGTTCGGAATTACGCGATGGACAAGGTGCACCATCTGTTCAAGATACTGTTCCTGCATTCTTTACTTCACAGCGCACTCGTCTTAATGTTGAGTTCACGGGCTACCGATTTAAAGTATATACTTCCATTCAGGATGTTCGGGTTTGGGGGCAAGATGCTTCGTCTATTAATCGAACAACGAATGCCAACCTAAATGCTTTCATGCTCCATGAAGCATGGGCAGAGATAAGCTTGGTTGATACAGGAAAAGTGGTAAAGAATTTCAGTTTAAAAATCGGACGACAAGAATTAGTGTATGACGATGTTCGTCTCTTAGGAAATTTAGATTGGTTACAACAAGCACGCAGGCACGATGCGGCTATATTGAAGTTTTATCACAAAGGATGGACAACTCACTTAGGTGCAGCATTCAATCAAAATGCAGAACGCAAATCGAACACAATATATAATGGTGTGCCCGCTGGATATACGGCCAGCACCAATGGAATGAGTTCAATGTATAAGACCATGCAGTTTTTATACGTGGCGAAGAAACTTCAATTTGGAAACGTATCGTTCCTGGCATTCAAAGATGATTTCAGTAAATATCATTTTGCCCCAACCGATGTACAGAAGGTAACTCCGATTTACGATCAGCGTTCATGGAGTCGCCTTACGGTTGGAGCCAATGCATTCGGAACTGCTTTTTGGAAATTAGGTTTTGCAGCAAGTGCATTTTATCAAGGAGGAAAATACAGAGACGGAACATCGTTGGATGAATACTTCGTTTCCTTATCATCGATGTATGTTGCTGGAAGAAAATTCAGTTTTGGTACAGGTATCGATCTTACTTCGGGAAATAATGGAAGTGATCCTACAAAAAAATATCAACGCTTCGATCCACTCTACGGAACACCACATAAGTTCTGGGGATACATGGATTACTTCTACGTAGCAGATGGTTTTGGTTCAAGCGGTTTGATGAACATTTATGTGAAGTCTAAATATAAATTGAAAGATAATCTCACGCTTTCATTAGATGCACATCGCTTTGCACTTGCAAATGCTGTAACAGATGAGATAGGAACTACACTTGATAAAGGTCTTGGAACTGAGCTTGATTTTGTTTTCAA
>JBBRFY010000325.1:0-3009 GCA_038241205.1 Cytophagales bacterium | reverse complement strand
CTTGAACCGTATCAGACTTACCTTGCTTATCACGAAAGTGAACAAACTCATACATCGACACATTGGTGAGTGCGTTGGCAAATGTTACGTTCACGTTTGTTTCGGTTGGTTGGTTGGAGGCGTCTAGTAACTCCACACTCACCGTTGTTTTTGCAAAGCTTGCTTCAATCGCTTCATTCAACACAGTATGAAATTTTCCAGGCGTTTCGGCATCAATAAATCTACCGGCACAATCCAACGTTTTTTCGGCTCTCAATCCAATTCCAATAATGTAAGGTCGCAGAAAGACACCTTTCTTTTGCAACGCACGCGAAGTAGCACATAGATCACCGCCACACGATTCAATCCCATCTGTAATTAAGATCACAATATTTCGATAGCCAGTACTTACAGGAAAATCATTTGCAGCTTGTTCGAGCGAATAGGTAATGGGCGTAACACCTTTCGGTTTTATCTCTTTCAATTTATCGATAATGGCATCATGATTTTTTGATTTGAAGGGAACTTCCAATTGTGTGTCTTTGCAATTATTAAGTTCACGCGGAGAACGATGTCCGTAAATTCGAAGTGCAAGTTCTAGATTAGAATTCTGTCTTAACGAGTCAACCAGTTTAGACAGAATGGTTTTAGCAACACTTATCTTTGTTTGGTTTCGAACTTGCCCCCACTGCTCCAGCATACTTCCTGATCCATCGAACAAAAAAAGAATTCTTGTTTTTTCCGGAATCTTCTGCTGTATTTTGGTTTGTGAGAATACAGTGGTGGATAGAAGCAATACAGCGGCAAAGAGAAACGTTGATTGAGCTCGGTATTGTATTAAATTCATGTTCAACATAAGCGATTTAAGGTATTTCAAATTGCAATTTCTAAAGTAAAGTTCGAACTCCCACTAAACCAATAATATGTCGATCGTGATATGTGGAGTATTGAACTACCGATACAACCTTCAATATTCTGCATTCTAAATTCGTTATTCGAACTCCTTCACTTCGAAGTAGGATGATTACACAAATTGGTTTAATTTTAGGCATTAAAGGCCATTTTAAAGGGCTAATTTTTTTTGATTTGACAGCTTAATCCTATTTTTCTGAAGCGTATTGTTATTCTTTTTTGTCTGGCCTGTGTTAGCCTCTTTGGCGTAAACGATGTTTTGGCGCAAGATGATAAGGGCGTCTCCATTCCGTTAGAGAAATTCTATGTTGATCGAAATGGAATAAACCTGTTTCGTAAGATCATCAGTAAGGTAACTGTAGGAATTAGCACTGGTTACGGAAGCACAAAATTTAAACATGACTTAAGCGGGTTTGGTATTCTACAAAATCCTGATTCTTTGCCGCGTATTTTTGCAGGAAACAATGTGGCAAATGGCAACACCAATTGGTTCAATACCTCCACATATTCTACCGCTACTGTTCAACCAGGCAGTTCACAAGTTGATGCTAACACTACAAAAATTGGTTTCAATAGTAAGGCCTTTAATATCCCAATTAAGGCAACTCTTCATGTTGAATTTGACCGTTACAGAATCGGGGGAGGGTACGCCATTGAGTACACGCACATCGGAACATTTATACCCACTGCGCTTGGTGATCAAATCAATAATTATACTCCCGAAATTTCTAGTCTTTGGTTAAAGAAATACTTTGGTCTGATTGGCGGAACAGTGTATCGCTATTATGAATATTCGTTGGTGGTTGATGCACAGGTGGGAGGCTACGGCTTGGGCAAGAACTTCGATAAGGCGTTAATTAAAAAAGGAGTCTTTATTAATTTAGGAGCAACTGTTGAGCGCGATTTTTCAGAATACTTCCGCGTGTTCATAAGACCATCGTATGAACTTAAAAATTATAAAATTACCTTACCAGAACTCGGACAAAGTGTAACCCATAAGTTCAATGCGTTCTATATTAACGTGGGCGCTACATATCGTTTTTCCGAATTAAGAAGGTGCGTGGTGAAGACGTGCAGAGCGCAAATGAATCATGCTCACGGCAACAAAGAGTACAGAAGCCGAGCACATGCTATCTATAAAAAACAAAACCCACATTACGGAGAAAACTACCCGACACTTATCAAGTACAAGGGAAAAAATAAGAGAAAAATTGATCCATATTAGGGCAAAGGTTAATCGTTATTTGTTATGCGTAAATCGAGATGAAACTCGGCATAACAATTCTTTTTTTACGATTAACGATTCACATTTTTCACTATCTTGCACAGCTATAAAAAGCATTCATTTACGCTTTAAAATTAACGATCATTCATGGCAGAAGAGATAGGTGGACTACCGCCCAAGAGACAAAGTATAATCCCCATTAATATTGAAGACGAAATGCGCGGTGCCTACATCGATTACTCGATGTCGGTTATTGTTTCTCGCGCATTGCCGGATGTGCGTGACGGTTTAAAGCCAGTGCATCGAAGGGTTCTTTATGGGATGCAGGATTTAGGTGTAAACTATAATAAGCCTCATAAAAAATCCGCTAGAATTGTAGGAGAAGTATTGGGTAAATATCACCCGCACGGAGATGCTTCTGTTTATGACACCATGGTGCGCATGGCACAAGACTGGTCGCTGCGATATACATTGGTTGATGGTCAGGGAAACTTCGGTTCAGTTGATGGAGACTCGCCAGCAGCGATGCGATATACTGAGGCGCGACTGAAGCGGATTGCTGAAGAAATGCTTGCTGATATCAACAAAGAGACGGTTGACTTTCAGCCTAACTTTGATGACTCGTTAACGGAACCCACTGTGCTTCCGGGCAAGATGCCAAACTTATTAGTAAATGGTTCTTCTGGTATTGCCGTAGGTATGGCAACCAACATGGCGCCACACAATCTAACAGAAGTTGTGAACGGCATCCATGCTTACATCGATAATAATGAAATAACAATACAGGAGTTGATGAAGCACATCACCGCTCCCGATTTTCCAACGGGTGGATTGATCTATGGATACTCGGGTGTGCAAGAGGCTTTCTTAACGGGTAGAGGTAAAGTAGTGAT
>JBBRFY010000324.1:0-3038 GCA_038241205.1 Cytophagales bacterium | reverse complement strand
GTGCCTACCTATAACAATGCTCAGACTTTGAAACAAGTGTTGAGCGATGTATTGGAATACACCGATCAGGTACTTGTTGTAAATGATGGATCAACCGATCGTACCTCTGATATCCTCAAAGAATTTTCTCATCTCAACATTCTTAATTTTCCTTCGAATAAAGGTAAAGGATATGCATTGCGCATGGGTTTTAAAAAAGCCGTTGCATTGGGATACGATTATGCCATTACCATCGATTCGGATGGACAACATTATGCTGATGATCTTCCTGTGTTTCTGAAAAAATTAGAAGATCATCCTGCTTCCATAATCATTGGTGCGCGCAACATGGAGCACGCCAGCATTCCGGGTAAGAGTAGTTTTGGTCATAAATTTTCGAACTTTTGGTTTTGGGTTGAAGCAGGTTATCGCGTGAATGATACACAAAGTGGTTATCGATTGTATCCAGTAAAGTTGCTCAACAACTTTGTGTTTATAACCCGGAAATATGAATTTGAAATTGAAGTATTAATTCGAGCATCATGGAGCGGAATAGAAGTAACGGATACACCGATAAAAGTTTTTTATGCTGAAAAGGGTAAACGCATTTCTCACTTTAGGCCCTTCTGGGATTTTACACGCATCAGTATTCTCAATACGTTTCTGGTCATCATTGCGTTTCTCTATATAAAGCCACGCGATCTTTTGCTTGGACTTAAAAAAAAAACTTCAGACGACAACTCCGCGACCAACTCTTTAATCCACTTGAGTCAGACAGAACAAAAGCGGTCTCGGTAGGCTTTGGAATTTTCATGAGTATTATTCCGTTGTGGGGATTTCAACTTGTGATTAGTATTGCGTTAGCATTTCTTTGCAAGCTCAATAAACCCTTGGTGATTATTGCTGCGAATATTAGTATTCCTCCAATGATTCCACTCATTTTATTTTTAAGTCATTATACAGGATCTTTTTGGATGGGAGAAAACGCACAATACATTTCCTTCAGCAAAGAAATTACACTTGAGTTTGTAAAGAATAATGCAGTGCAATATATTTTAGGTGCGTGCACATTAGCAACGCTGGCAGGCTTAGCCTTTGGTGTAATTACCTATGCCTGTTTAAAAATCTTTAAGCGATCGAATTCCTGATTCATGGCGAAACCGTTTTTATATCTCTACGATTTATTCGCTTCACGAAAGCGCTTGTTCTGGATGGTGTTTGTTGGCATCATGATGTTGTTGGCATTGGGCGCATCTCAAATAAAAATTGAAGAAGATATTACTAAATTTTTTCCGGATGATGAGCGCGTTGAAAAACTGAACTATGTTTTTCAAAACTCAAAATTTGTTGAACGATTGGTGGTGATGGTTTCAGTAAAAGATAGTGCAACACTTCCTCAACCCGACAGCCTAGTGGCGGCCACGGAAACATTGGTAGCGCAAATTGAAATCGATCTTAAACCACACATCAAACAAATTATTGCCCAAGTAGATGATGCAAAAGTGATGGACGTTTTTAAAACCGTTCACAATTTTCTTCCGATTTTTTTAGACGACAATGATTACATCGAATTAGATTCGTTAACCAAACCAGACGTTGCGAAGCTCGTATTGGAAGAAAATTATCGCAAGTTGATTTCTCCTTCGGGTGTAGTAATGAAGAAGGTAATTGTTGAAGATCCACTCGGTTTTTCTTTTCTAGTATTGAAGAAATTAAAACAACTTCAGTATGATGAGAATTTTGAATTGTACGACAACTATATCATTACAAAAGATCATCGGCATCTTCTGTTTTTTATTCGACCAGAATATCCTACCGGTGAAACAAAAAATAATGGTGTGTTTCTGGAAGGACTTCAAAATATTGTCGATCGTGAATCATTGCATCATCCTGATCTTTTGTTTTCTTATTTTGGTGGCGCTGTAGTGGCGGTAGATAACGCCAGACAACTTCGCAGTGATACCATTCTTACTGTGTCATTGATGATTGCACTGTTGATTATTTTTCTCGTTGGATATTTTAAAAAGAAGCGAGTTCCTTTTATCATGTTAATTCCGGTTGCTATTGGTGGGCTGTTTGCACTTTGCATGATTTGGTTGTATCAAGGTTCGGTTTCGATTTTAGCGTTGGCGGTTGGTGCGGTAATATTGGGTGTTGCGATTGATTATGCGTTGCACTTCTTAGTGCACCTCAAGCACTGTCACAATGTGCGACAGGTTATTCAAGATTTAGCGCAGCCACTCACGATCGGTAGCGCCACTACTGTGTTTGCATTTTTCTGTCTTCAATTTGTAAATGCTGCTGTGCTTCGCGATGTTGGTTTGTTTGCAGGCTTCAGTTTGATCGGTGCTGCATTGAGTACGCTTATTTTTCTTCCCCATTTTATTTCCGCAAATTTATTTAAGCAAGAATCACACAAATCGAATTGGATTGATCGCATTTCATTTTCGGAATTACCTTCCAAGAAGTATGTGGTCTATTCAGTCATATTAGCGACTCCAATTTTTCTGTACTTCTCCGCGCAGGTTCAATTCAATACCGATTTAAATGCATTGAATTTTATGAAACCAAAGACTTCTGAAGCGCAAGATCGGTTGGAATTAATCAATCAATCTTCTTTGCGCTCTATGTACGTTGTCTCTAGTGCAAATACGTTAGAGGAAGCACTTCAGAAAAATGAAATTGTTTTGCCTGTTTTACAACAGCTTAAAGCGCAGGGTAAAGTTCAAAAGTATTCGTCTGTTTCGTCACTTCTTATTTCAGACTCTCTGCAAAAATTAAGAGTTGATAAATGGAATACATTTTGGACAGCTGAGCGCAAATCAAATTTAAAAATTGCTGTTGCGGAGGAAGGCAAGCGCTTAAAGTATTCTGATCGTGTTATCCATAATTTTGATACCTTAATATCGAGAAAATATATACGGGCATCAGCCGCAGAGTTGCAATCTATTCGAAGTGCTTTCTTTGATGGCTTTATTATCGAAAAAAATAATACCGCTACTATCATCTCGCTTGCTCATGTTGATCCATCGGAGAAAGCGTATGTGTATGATGCCTTA
>JBBRFY010000323.1:0-3171 GCA_038241205.1 Cytophagales bacterium | reverse complement strand
TAATTCTTTGGACTGTTGTACGTTGCACCAGCGTAGTTATAATCTATGTACACATAATTATTGGTGCTGAAATCGGGATGTACAGCCAAACCCATCTGTCTTGATCCTTCATTAAATACATAATCCGGCACATCGAGTATTTTCTTTATGCTACCCGTTTGGGGATTTACACGACTGACTTTTCCTTGTTGTGTCATCCAGATAGAATTATCCGGTCCCCAAATAATCTCCCAAGGATAAAAAACATTTTGTGCTACTGTCGATACATTAATGTCTGTGCTGTCCAAAAGGATCTGAGCGCGAACAGGCACACTCAATAGAAATATGATGGAAAGAAACAATATCCTACACTTTGATGCAGCATAAGGATTGTCAGAAGAGCGATTGCTTATATCCATTGCTCCATTAGTCCTTTATACTAAACGCACTTCCGGTAACCTTCACTTCTGTTTGCAGAACTTTTTGCACCGTTATTAATTTAGCATCTGGCTGTTGGCCACCGACTGATATTTTGAAAGTGCCAGGTTCTACTACCCGATTATAGTCTTTATCGATAACCGAAAAGTTCTGAGGCGTTAAAGTAAATTCAATTTTTTTCGTTTCACCCGCTTTTAGAAACACTGATTTGAATCCGGCAAGGGTGCGAATGGGAACGGGCACTGTTGCTTCTGTATTGGAAATATAAAGTTGCACAATCTCATCACCGTCTTGCTTACCTGTATTCGTAACCTCAACGGATACTCTTGCATCACCATCTGTTGCAATGGAAGTTGGAGTTTGAAGATTTTTATACTTGAAGTTGGTGTAACTCAAGCCATAGCCAAATGTAAAAAGTGGTTCGCCTTTAAAATAACGATAGGTTCTTCCTTCCATTACGTAGCTCTGAAAATCAGGAAGATCGTTTACTGATTTATAAAAGGTAATGGGCAATCTGCCAGATGGATTGAAGTCTCCAAATAATAATCGCGTTAGTGCGGTGCCCGTTGCTTCGCCTGGGTAAAATGCCTGAACAATGGCTGGAAGATTTTCATTCTCCCAATTCAATGCGATAGCACTTCCACTAAAATTCACATAGACGATTGGCTTACCCGTCTTTTGAAGTTCTTTCAATAAATCTTCCTGAACTTTAGGCAATGCTAAATCGGTGCGATCTCCATGTGCAAAGCCTGTGGTTTCTAATTTCATTTCCTCGCCTTCTAACCTTGGAGAAATACCACCACAAAATATAATGACATCACCTTTCTTTGCAGCATCCAATGCTTCCTTGCGATAATCGCGCGAAGTTGCTTCGGCCCAATATAAGGTAGCGGATGGCTCCACTAAATTGGCCCACATAAAGGGAGCAACAGATAACTGAACATCAAGCTTGTATTGCTTTCCTTTTTCGAGATTTACGGCAGTGAGTACATCAATGACTTTACCATCAATGCGAAGAGAAGGTACTCCATACGGATCGGACTGAACGTTTCCGTTGCCATCAAATTTATAATTACCAGAGAAATTATAAATACCTGACTTCTGAGGCACCAACACACCCGACCACCGAACTGAAAACTCTTCCTCCACCACACTATTGATGGGCGATTTTGTCCAATGAAAATCAAGAGCAGGATCAATTCTTTCTATTGCAGGTTTGCCACTGAAATTTGTATTCTCAAAATATTCAGCTTTTAGTCCGGGTTGTAATTTTCCATTCTTTAAATGAAATAGATTTTTTGCATTGACTATTTCATAGTTGGTATAAATTCCCGGAACGATAGGTCCGCCCGGTGTATAAAAAACATTCGCTGCTCCTAATCGCTTTCGCAATGCATCTAACGGAGTGCTTGGATTAACAGGTAAGCCGGCATAGTTGCCAATAAGATTAACTGGGTTGTCGGCATTGGGACCAATCAACGCAATCTTCTTTACATTCTTCAATGGCAAAACACCATTGTTCTTTAACAACACCAACGATTTTTCTGCTGCCTGTTGTGCTAATTTCAAATGCTCATCTGATCCTACAACCGACATTGGAATTTTTGAATACGCAACCTGATCTTCTGGATCGAACATACCCAATTTGAAACGTGCCTTGAATAATCGCGTAAGTGAAGTATTGATATCTTTTTCATTTAGAATACCGGTTTGAATGGCAGAATCAAGGTGATCTTTTATAAAGGCAGGACATTCCTCACAATTTAAATCAGTACCGGCAGCAATCGCCCAACCCCAGGCTTGTGCTGGTGTTTCAACCACATGATGGTTTTCTTTTTTATAAAAGTCAGTAATTGCTCCACAGTCGGATACGACATAACCCGTAAAGCCAAATTCATTTCTTAAAATATTGGAAAGCAAATAATCAGAGCCACAGCATGGCTTATCGCGAAAGCGATTGTAGGCACACATCACCGATTGAACATTCGCTTCTTTTACAGATGCCTTAAATGCCGGAAGGTAGGTTTCATAAAGATCGCGATCATTGACAAACGTATTGTCCGTGTGTCTTGTAAACTCTGGCCCACTGTGTACAGCATAATGCTTTGCCGTGGCGATCGTTTTAAAATATTTCGGATCGTTGCCTTGTAAACCCTTAATAAAATTAACGGCCATCCTACCGGTAAGGTAGGGATCTTCACCGTACGTTTCTTGTCCTCGGCCCCAACGAGGATCTCTGAAGATATTTATATTCGGAGTCCAGAAGGTAAGACCGGTGTAAATACTACGAACATTGTTTCGAACAAAATCATGATGCTTTGCTCTCGCTTCATCCGAAACTGCTGTCGCTACTTTAAACATCAGTGCTTCATCAAAAGTAGCGGCAAGCCCGATGGCCTGTGGAAATACCGTTGCTTTACCCGCACGCGCCACACCATGAAGACTTTCGTTCCACCAGTTGTAAGCAGGTACACCTAATCTTGAAATAGCGGGAGCTGCGTTGAAAAGTTGGTTTACCTTTTCATCAAGCGTCATGCGCGAGACTAAATCCTGAACACGTTCATCTGTTGCTAACTCCGGGTTCTGAAAAGGAAATTCATACTTCTTCTGGGCAATGCTGCTCGTGCTGATAAACAAAGCCAGAACTAAAATAAATAATGTTCTCATAGGGAAGATTAACTTTTTCACTTCGATTTTCTATTTGGCATTCGATGATATTTTATCAATGCGATCAAACAACTTCGCATCGGCTTT
>JBBRFY010000322.1:0-3362 GCA_038241205.1 Cytophagales bacterium | reverse complement strand
GGAGGGCATCATTTCTTTGCGAATTCTGAAAACAGAAAGATAGATTTTTGGAAAGGTTTTCAGGAACGAAGATCATTTAGAAGGGCTGATTTTTTTATTGCTGTAAGCCAATATGTTCGCGATCATACGTTGAAGTACATTCAGTTTGATAAAAAGAGAACAAGAGTAATTTTTAACATTACCGATACATCGAAATTTAACAAGGTCGATCAAACCGCTACCCTCGCAAGGCGCATTCTTTTCATCGGATCAATAAAGGAGAAAAAAGGGGTGATGCAATTGGTTGATTCATTTCCAATTATAAAATCAGAGTTTCCCACCGCCCAACTTGTGCTCGCAGGAAGAGGAGATGCAAAATTTATCCATGATTTGAAGCAGCGTGTTCCGGTTGCGTTGTTATCGGACATTCAATTTTTAGGTTCAGTGGCGCATGATGCTATACCGGCATTGTTAGCAACCGCAGAAGTTTGTGTGTACCCATCCCACATGGAAGCGTTGCCCTTGGCGTGGTTAGAAGCGCTGGCAAGTGGCAAGCCGTTCATTGGTGCAAGTGCCGGCCCTGGCCCTGAAGTTGTTAAACACGGAGTGACGGGCTTACTGTGCGATCCGTACTCACCGGCTGATATTGCAGCCAAAGTAATTTCTTTGTTCAACGATCCTGCGTTGGCATTACGACTGGGCAGCCAAGGACGTGCTGATATCATTGAGCGGTTTTCGGTTGAAAAAGTTATTGCAGAGAATATAGCATTCTATAAGGAGATCATTCAATGAAATTTTTGGTCATCACACACGCGCCCTATAAAGAATTAAACGGAGAGTTTTATTCGTATGGACCGTTTGTGCGTGAAATGAATATTTGGTTTAGTCTGGTAGGAGAGATAAGAGTGGTGGCGCCAAGAGTGAAATTTGAAGAAGACTCCATCGACAGCAAGTTTTTGACAACCAACCAACTTTCATTCACGTCAATACCCAGTTTTAATACGCTCACAGGTATTGGTAAAATAAAATCTGCTTTTATTGTGCCGCTTATTTTTTTTAAATGTGTAAAAGAAATGATGTGGGCAGACCATATTCATTTGCGATGTCCAGGCAACTTGGGGCTTATCGGTTTGGTAGCACAGATTTTTTTTCCGTTTAAATCAAAGACTGTAAAGTATGCCGGTAATTGGGACGATTACTCCGGTGAACATTTGAGTTATAAGATTCAAAAATTTTTGTCGCGCAACACATTTTTGTCGCACAATATGCGTGTTCTTATTTATGGTCAGTGGAATAATTTTACGCGTAACTGCGTATCCTTTTTTACAGCCAGTTATACGGAAAGTGAATTTGCTATACTGCCGAAGAAAAAACGTGTTACTGATCCTGTTCTAAAATTTCTCTTTGCGGGAACATTAGACGAACGTAAAAGACCTGATCTATCCATTGAGGCTGTGCGTATACTAATCGCATCAGGCATTACAAATATTGAGTTAGATATTGTAGGCATAGGGCCATACCGCGAACGGTGCGAGAAATTAATAACGGAATATGGTTTGCAAGAAAAAGTTTTCTTACGCGGCAACGTATCCCAGCAAGAAATTAAGCACTATTATAGTGAGGCTCACTTTCTGGTGTTTATATCGCGAATGGAAGGTTGGCCGAAGGTTGTAGCAGAAGCGATGAGCTGGGGATGTGTACCAATCACTACGGCAATATCGTGCGTTCCCTGGATGCTTCACCATCAGTCACGCGGAAGAATTGTTCCGCAAGATGCCAGTAGCGTTGCAATAGAAATATCTAAAATCGTAAAGGGCGAAATCGATTATGAAGTACTCTCGACAAATGCAGTGCAATGGTCCAGACAATACACATTGGAGAAATTTAAATCTGAGATTAAAACGTTTCTATGAGTAGTGTGAAGCCATTCTCCATTGTGCAAGTCGTAGACAGCTTGGATGCTGGTGGTGCTGAGCGTGTAGCGGTTGATCTGGCAAATGAACTAAGTCGTCTGGGGCATATCTCCATTATGTGTGTAACGCGAAAGACGGGTTCGTTTCAAAGCGCCTTATTAAGTAGTGTATCATTTTTGAATCTTAAAAGAAAGTCAACCTTCGACTTAAATGGAATATTGATTTTTAGAAAGTTTGTTAGCGAAAATCATATTGACTGTGTTCATGCGCATGGTAATTCAAGTGCATTATTTTGTGTTGTTTCTTTATTGGGTTCAGGTGTTTCTATTGTTCATCATGACCATAATTCAATATTCAAAAACAGGAAGCTGTGGATTGAACGACTTTTTCTCAAACGGGTTGATTCATGGATTTGTGTTTCGACCCCGATTTTGAATTGGGCAAAGGAGAAAGTAAAGTATGCTCATGCAATTGTTATTAATAACCCAGTTGACGAAAAGCGATTTACGAATACTAGCATAGATGAAAAAATTAAGACTGACTTAAATAATATTGTCATTGTTGCTAACTACAAAAGTTATAAAGGACAATTAAATTTATTGACGGCCGTGAATCACAGGAAAGATCTGTTCATGAATTACAAGGTGCTATGTTATGGTGGAAATACTGAATCAGATTTTTTTCGGTCGGCTTGTCAGTATAAAGAAATGAAGGGGCTTGATAATGTTGAACTCCTATCTTCCTCGGATCGAGTGCCAGATGTATTGGCAAATGCCATTATTGGGGTTTTACCATCTGAGACGGAAGGACTTTCCATCAGCTTGCTTGAATATATGGCAGCTGGGCTACCCGTGATTGTTACGGATGTTGGGGAAAGCGGTAACATAGTTCGTGCGGCAAAAAATGGTATTGTTGTTCCACCAAAGGATCCACTGGCGTTGGCATCAGCCTTTGAGTACATTTTTGAGAATAAGCAGGAGTGGAGAGTTATGAGTAGTAATGGTTTGAAATATGTTAATAAAAATTTTTCCTTAACGAACTTTGCAAATAGGATTATTACAGTGTATGAAATAATTAAGAAGCGTTGAACCTATGACTAAGTTAATGAAACGTAACAATTAGAGTAAGTGAATTTTTCTCGTTATAAATCAGATATTATTTTAATTGCGCATTTCCTGTTAGGCATTCTGGCAGGTGTGGTTCCATCATTCGTATTTCTGTGGGTTATGATTGCCTTTTGTATGGGACTTTTGGCAGCTTTTAAAAAATCTACTCGCTATCCAGAATATTTGTTCGCGGCCTATCTTGTAGGCATTGAATTACTAGGGAGAATGTCTGGCTCTGGCGTGCCCCACGAATTTATTAAGTATGCCGTTAGCGTCATTCTATTAATTTCAATTTTTAGGAGCGTGCGTCCTATTCAATACTATTTTGTTTTATTCATGATACTTTTTATTCCCGGTATGTTCT
>JBBRFY010000321.1:0-3412 GCA_038241205.1 Cytophagales bacterium | reverse complement strand
GGTAAGAAGAGCATCGTGATGAATTTCTATGTATAGCAGAAGATCACTCGCCCACCTGCGTGCCTGCGGTCCTAATTCAGTCCATTGTTTTACTATACGTTTTCCAATTTCAACTTCCTGAACCGTGGAGAGTTGTCGCAGGGCAGATTCCTGAATGTTTAATGGCTCTGTATTTCGAATACATTGAAATAACGCATCTGACTTTTCTTTGTAGGGCAAAAAATGAATCAGTGCCATTTGTTGATAGCGAATACTATCGGGCAAAGAATGATCTAACAGATGTTGAAGCGCTACACGACTTAATTTCAAAAAGACGGAAGAGGGTGGTAGCTGAAGTTTTGCCCGCAACGCTGCCAGTGCCGATACAAGTTCGAGATCATTTGTTTGTTCGAGTTGTTCAATGGAGGATTGAATTGAAGCGTTTGATGTTGATGTAGCGGTATTGATTAATGGAAGAAGTATGGTGCGTTTTTGTGGGATTGAGAGAGATGAAGAACATAGGCTTTCTAATACGCTTTGTAAATTGGATATAGTATTGTTGCAATTCAGTGCGAGCGAGGTGAGCAACGCTACATTTTTTTCTTTTTTTTCTGAAGTGATTAACATGTTAAAAAGTAAAGCAGGGGCCTGTTGTGACGCAAGCGTTAGAGAAGCTACATTCCAATCATCCGTTTCCAATGCTGATGCTTCTGTTAAGGCATTTAAAATGTTGGCCTGAAGACGATTGAATTGAATTTCTGAAATTGTACTCAAGCTCAAGGCAGCTTGCATACGAACGCGCTGATCGACATCAACACACATCGTAATGCATTTTTTTATCAATGCGTCATCTTTCGATAAAAAACTCTCGGCTATAATCAATGCATTTTCGCGAATGCCCGGTGAGGAATCCTGTAATGAATTAAGTAACTGACCGGTCTTTAGTTTATTTTTATGATGAAGAATCCACAGGGCATGCAATCGCGACATTTCATTTTCTGAAGACAGCAAGTTTACAATCTCGATTATCTGATTGTCATTCAGTTGATTTTCGACCAATAAACGATGCGCTGTTTTGCGCACCCATTGATTTGAATGCTTCAGGTTTGAAATCATCCCGTCAACAGTCTGAAGCGTTTTGAAATCAAAATTTCTTTTTTTGTTTTGAGTAATTTTATAAATTCTCCCTTTATCCTTACCTGCTTCAAGGTCGAGTTCTTTTTCAATCTCATCAGGAATCCATTCCGGATGCTCAATTACTTTACGATACATATCTACAACATACATGGATCCATCGGGGCCAACGGACATGTTAACAGGCCGGAAGGAACGATCGCTGCTTGCCATAAATTCTTTCTTATCAATAATGGCCGAAGCGGAAAATGATGTGCCATGAGGTGTAATTTTATCAACGTGAATAAGATTGAGCACTACATCGGCAACCCATACCGTGTTTTCAAAATCTTTACCAAACGCACCGCCACCATAGTAGGTAATTCCGCACGCACCAGAAAAATAGCCGGATTGTTCTGGATGATTAACACGAGACTCCTGCTCGCCAATGGGATAGACGCGCGATAGTCCATTTTCTTCATGATCTGAAATGGTTAGTAAAGTATGCTCTTTTAATAGTTGATTTTTATTACGGTAACGATCTGGAAAAACGAGCGAAGCGATATGATTGGTATTGTGTGTTTCAAACAGATGACCAAACTCATCCATACCCAAACCAAATCCACCCGATGATTCACCGAGCCGTTCCATTATTTTCTTTTCAAGATTAAATCGAAAATCTTGTCCGCGTAAATCCATTGTCGAAGTCGTGTCTCCCCACCAATAGGGCTTACCAGAGTTGCCACCGTTAACAGCATAAATCCAGTTGTCTAATCCATAGGTAAGCGCGTTGTAATTGTGTTGTAAATTCTCTGTGGCAAATCCGCCCATTAGGGTATCCATTGCATCTGCTTTGTTGTCGTTATCGATATCTTTTAGAAAAATTAAATAGGGCGGAGCTGCAACCAAAACTCCTTTTTTATAGGGTAGAATGGATGATGCCAATTGCAAATTTTCAGCAAACACTGTTTGCTGATCGTACACATCGTCCATGTTTGAATCATGTAAGATCACGATTCTACTTTGTTTATCTTCAAAAGGATACCCCGGCATTTCCAATACCATGGCATCTCCGGCTTCGTTAAATTCAAGATCAACCGCATCTTTCACGAGAGGTTCAGAAGCTACGAGCTGCATGGAAAATCTCGAATCGATTTCAAAATCGGGTGGGGCTGTCTGTGTTTTGGAACAGGAAAGAATAATAAGTGACGCGGATACAGTAACTAGAATTTGAAGTATTCTATGAGTGGTCATATCCCTTAATATTTAGTGCAATCAAATGTAGCACTCGCGGCACGTAGATCAAAAATGAAATCACCCTTTTAGTCATCGCTATTGAAGTTTATACAGACTTATATAGGAAGTCAATGATAAACTTTTCAGGTAAGCGGAATATTACAAGTAACAGCAGTTTTTAAAGCGTAAGTGTTAGCGGCAACTATCTGTTGAAGGCTTAGTTCGCCATGCTTGTGGGTTGGTTGAAAGTTTATAAAAATCAACTCCGGTGCTAGTGGGCGTTAGATTGTTTTTAATTTGTAATTTTTTTGAAATCGAACCAGCGCTGCTTGGTAACATCAATAAACAATCTCGTAATAAATTGTTTTGTGAATAGCACCATCCAATAAAATTTTTCCTTTTGCGATAGGTATTGTCTCTCCCGTTCGGTTGCCCGTATGGTCGAGCACATATACAATTCCTTTTCTTGCTGGGCTAAGTTGAAGATCGACCTTGACAGGTTCCAACACAATAGGCGATGATCCAACTTCCAAGAGTTCAGATCGGTCAGCACTAAATTTCATTCCAGTGTTTTGTGCTCTCGCCATGGTAGTTATTAAGATTCGATGAGCATGATCAATCGATTTATCCTTTTCCAAACTACTGATCAGGATTACGGCAAAGTTGTTACTCGTTAATATTTTTATCGAACCCAACGTTTGTTGTTGATTTGCTGTAAAGC
Source organism: Cytophagales bacterium (assembly GCA_038241205.1). Taxonomy (GTDB): domain Bacteria; phylum Bacteroidota; class Bacteroidia; order Cytophagales; family Cyclobacteriaceae; genus Chryseolinea. The sequence goes on along the minus strand of JBBRFY010000321.1, from coordinate 363 downwards.
CAACCAAGCCCTTTGTGCCTGCGGTGTTAATGGTGAAGTATCCCTTGTCTGAATAGTTCCACTTTAATTGATTTGTAGTTGAGGTAATTTCTTTTTTCGCTTGGTTCCAAAACTTCCAAAGATCGATTTTCTTTATGGGTTTTGATTCATCAAATGAAATAGTAACCGGCCCAATAGCTAATGCCTCCATTGGCACGGCCGACTCAAAACTTTTTACATCGTGTTGTTGGGCGGTTTTTTCAACGAAGTCGAGTTTGCCTTCTTTAAGATCATGGATGTTTACATTTCGGTTGGCAATAACATCACCTTCCTTTACATCGCCACGATAGATCATTGCTGCTAATGCAGGATATAGCGCCAGTT
>JBBRFY010000320.1:0-3452 GCA_038241205.1 Cytophagales bacterium | reverse complement strand
GCCGATGTAACATCAGTGCCTGTAACTTTATTGCGGGGATCGGTCGGATAAGCAATTTGATCGATAGTAAGTGATTTAAGCGACCATTGTTGTGTGCTATAGTTGAACTGCATGTGTTCGTTTATACCGTAAATTTCTGTTCCGTCCGAAGCAGGGTCAATACTTGCTATATCGCTAAACATCATCCCTAATACCTCCCATTGCTTAACTCCACTTGAATTAAACTTACGAAGCGAAACGGCATTCTCATTCAATGCTACGTATATATTGCCATTGGCATCGGTGCCGGCCCCTGCTATATTCCAAAAACGCAAATCGCCAACAACACCCTTATCCCCTGCACTTATTCCACCTACATTTCCAAATGTGCCAACCTGCGTGCCGGAGGTGTTGAATTTAATTACCTGACGCCTTGGCCCATTGTCAGCCACCAATAACAAATCATTATAGGCATCATAATTTACGGCGGCAGGTACCCAACCGCTTTGAGCCGATATTCTGGTATTCGTGTAAGCACCGGAAGAGTTGTACTTTAATATTTCCTTATTGGTAGTTAATACCCAAATATTGCCCCCTCCATCGACCGCAAGATCATATCCACCAGGAACATTAAATGATAAAGAAACTGAGCCCAAACTCGAAGCACTTCTCTTTTGTACATCTCCGTTGCTTTTAATTAAATACACGTTGCTTACGTCAGAAGTCATGCCTTCGGCAACCCCGGTTGTATATTTATCAACATACGAATAACCATTCGAACGGTTAAAACGCAGAATGTCTCCATCACAATTATTTACATACAGGTAATTGTTGTCAATAGCTACTGCCTTAGTGGCCGTTCCCCATCCCCAGCAATTTCCGCCAAGTCCTTTGATAAGGGCAACGGGTTGTCCATCTTTCCAAATTCCCACATTACGACCGTCTTCGTCCCACTCGCTTGCAGTTACCATGGTGCCGTCAGATGCAACGTCTACCTCAGTAGCATAATTTTGCACCCATTTATTATCTGCCCCGTTGAATGTATTTCCAACGAAACCTGTTGTTACACTTATTTGACCAAAGGCATTCATTGGGCAATGAAATGCAATAGCCACTAAGATTAATAGCGTAAAGAATTTTGTTTTCATAGCAGTTAGTTTTAATGAATAAAAAGGGTTATTTCTAAAAACACCTCCGTAACCGAAATCGATTTAACTACAGGAGTGAATTCTGGAGGATTTTTCCCGATAGATTTCTAATTTTTTCGAAATAGATACCATCCAACTTTGCAGCGGGCAGAGGGAATCTGCAAAAGAAATAAAGGTCAATACAGTGTGGATGACACAATTTCCTCGCTTGCTTCTAACATGGAAACTTAAAGAATAAAGGTAATTCCCAAACGCATCTGAATGCTTAGAAATACCTACACTTGATTTGACATGGGAGATAGGCTATTTTTTTTCTCCTTCAACTGCTTGATGGCAAGATGCACCAGATTATAAACAGTTTTTACTTCGGAATCCATAATGGACGCAGCCTCTTCATAACTCAATTCATCCAGATAAATTAAAAAAATAGCTTCTCGTTGCTTGGGGGTAAGCGTATTGATGACCTGCATCAGTCGTTGTCTGGTGTCTGTATTAATTTGCTGATTCAGGTAATGTGATTTGTGTGAAAGTTGAATCTCAAATGCGGCCAAGTCAAGTGATTCAGGATGCCTCTTTTGCTTCTCTATATGGTGTATGATGCGTCTACGCAAGCATTTGTAGAGATAATATTTAATGCTTTTAACTTCCGATAATCCTTCCCTTTTGTTCCAAAGCTCGATGAATAAATCTTGAATGCAATCGGAGGTGAGGTTATCATCCTTAAAAAGCCGGATTCCATAGTCGTAAAGCTTATCGAAATAACGTGTATAGATGTAACCTAAAGCCTTTTTGTCTCCCGCTCTCATGGAATTCCAAACTTCAGGCTCTTGGCCTGTTTCCATTCGATTTTGGTTATTAAACAAATAGTCTATGCCCATTTTAAAATGATAATTTTAAAGCTCCAAAACGATGTTAAAAGAGTGTTCAAGATTCGGATGAAACTTTACTAGTCGAAACCTACTTAAATAAAATCATTAAACGAAATCGATTGCAATATCGTAACATAATCGTTTCTTCTTGTGCAATATTGACAAAAAAGCATGTTTTATTCGCAAATTAGAGTTTGACGAGGTGAACTACAAATGAAAAGTTGCTGAATGATACCTTCGGATGGCAAGAAAACTGTAACGATATGAGTATGATCCAACACTTCGAGTTGATCTCTTAAGAAGTGTTGTTAAGTGTTTTTTTAAGGCCTAATAGCAATCTCGTTATCACGAATAACAGCCCTCTTTCCAATTTCATTTTTTACCATTACCGAAAACAATGGATGGGAAGGTGTTAGCACTGATGACACACAGACAGACTGATGAGGTCAACCAATGGACTTATGCCGGAGCCAAAAGACGTCCTGAGAGTATTTGGTTAAAGAAGCCACACGTTGAAAATCGAATGCTCCCTGCACAACTTTTCTCGACAATAACTTGAGTACTCCGCCCCTTTAAATGAGTATTGAATTGGCCGTTGGTTATGCGCAATCCTTGCGATTGTAAAGACTCTGCTACAATACATGTCCCTGTGGCATCGGCAGCAATTTCAGAGAATTGACCGTTACACATTCCATTTTCGGTTTTAATAAATTGTATCCAATCTTCGCTGGAAAAACAAATGTATTGGTAACATAAGCACCATTCTTTAAAGAATATTGCACCGCATTCACTTGCTGAAAAAACTCAATACGAAGGAAATACAATTTGATTCCAGTACCTACCGGAACTGCAGTCGGAGTCAATACCGCATTTACCAAAGCAGAACTGATCGGTGCATTTACTGCATTAGTCAGTTTGACGTCAGATTCCGGTAGCGAAGTTCACATTTGCATAAGCACCGCTTAGAGTCATGTGAGTTGCGCCTGCAGGAAAAGCAACATCATTCACCGGAATAATACCGTTGATAGTAGTTACTCCAGTCGCTGGTACCAATGTAAAAGGCTTGAACAAAATTGCACCCAGTACCGCATTCAAATTGAAGTTGAATCCCTTCAATAAAGCTTTACCAGGAACAGTAGCTAAACCAATTGCCGGTGTGCGCTTACCACGTACACTGGTAACATCTTGCTTTACGATCTCAATCATTACCTGAGTAAGCCTTGAGGTAATGCGACTATCAGAAGCCGTCATCATCAAAGACCGGATGGCATCTCTTAATTGTTTTCCAGCTGTGCCAGCAGCACCAAACTCTTCACCATTTTCACGGGTGCGAATAAATGCAGGATCATTGGCTATTCTTGCGCCATCAACGCCACCTTTTCTTTCGCTAGATGTCCATCAAGCGAAGTCTTATAGAAGGTAATACCACCTATGGTTCCTTCCAGTTTCATTATTC
>JBBRFY010000319.1:0-3468 GCA_038241205.1 Cytophagales bacterium | reverse complement strand
CAACAAAGGTAGAAGCTCATTTGCCTAAACAGTCAATACTCTGGGAAACATCTGCAGGAATTGAAGATGTAAGACTAGCCGAATTGATCGATCGTTTAGCAGGTAAAGTGGGCATGAATGCCATTCATAGGTTTCTACCGCAAGAACATTATTGGCCGGAGCGATCTTATAAAAAAGCTTCTTCATTAGAAGAAAAATCAAGTACCGAATGGCGTGTTGATACACTGCGCCCCATGCAACTTCTAGCTACACCAGAGATGATTAAAGTAACGGCACCCATACCCGACTATCCGCCCATGCTTTTTATTTATAAAGGAAAAGAGCATCGCATTATAAAAGCCGATGGCCCGGAACGGATTGAACAAGAATGGTGGATGCAACACGGCAAGCACCGCGATTACTATAGAGTAGAAGATGAAGAAGGACAACGCTATTGGCTTTTCAGATTAGGTCATTACCACGACAAAACGTATCAATGGTTCATTCATGGCTTCTTTGCCTGAGTGTGCATTTTAAATTTTATGTCTTTGAAAAATGAACTACACAGAACTTCAAGTCACTACCAACTTTACATTTTTACGGGGAGCTTCTCATCCGGAAGAAGTTGTTGAGCAGGCAGCCGCATATGGTTATTCAAAAATTGCCATCACCGATCGTAATACCCTCGCGGGAATAGTACGTGCGCATGTTGCTGCAAAAAAATCAGGCATCAAAATTATTCCCGCGTGCCGTCTCGATCTGCTCGATGGCCCTAGCATATTAACATTCCCCACCGACATTCATGCTTATGCTCAATTATCCAACCTTCTGTCGGTAGGTAATCTTAGAACTGAAAAAGGAAAATGCGAACTATATAAAGCAGATGTGTTCCATCATGCAAAAGGATTAAAGTTTATTATCATTCCTCCCTCCTCTTTAAATGAAACATTCGAGTTTGATATCTCCTTTAAGAAATCAGTAAAAGAATATAGAGAAGTATTTGGCGAGCATGTATACTTGGCAGCATCCCGATCTTACAACGGTAGCGATACTAAAATTATCCATCGCATTTCTGAACTTGCAAAACAATGCTTAACACCAATGGTAGCTACCAACGATGTACACTACCATCATCCGAAGCGTAGGCAGTTGCAAGATATTGTAACCTGTGTGCGTGAAAAATGTACTATTCATACCGCTGGTTTTCGTTTGCACCCCAATGCCGAACGCTATTTAAAACCTCAAGAAGAAATGCTTCGTCTCTTTAGGCAATATCCAAATGCTATTCAGCAAACACACGCTATCGCAGAGGCGTGCACCTTTTCGTTAGATGAATTGAAATACGAATATCCGAAAGAAATTACAAGTGAAGGCCGCACACCACAGGAGGAATTAACTTTTCTCTCTTGGGAAGGTGCGCATACAATTTATGGCGACAACATTCCCGATAAAATCAAATCGAATATTGATTATGAATTGACCTTCATTGAGAAAATGAAGTATGCAGCATATTTTCTTACCGTGTATGATATTGTTCGCTACGCCCGCGAACGAAAAATACTTTGTCAAGGTAGAGGCTCAGCAGCGAACTCTACCGTGTGCTATTGTTTAGGTATTACCTCTGTCGATCCATCTAAATTTGATTTGCTGTTCGAGCGGTTTATTTCTTCAGCACGCAACGAACCTCCTGATATTGATGTGGACTTCGAGCATGAAAGACGCGAAGAAGTGATGCAATATATTTATACTAAATACGGTCGCGATCGCGCGGCCATTGTTGCCACCGTTACACAGCAGCATCATAAGGGAGCAATACGCGATGTAGGCAAAGCCATGGGTTTATCGGTCGATACCATCAATAGACTTTCTGGTTTAATCTGGGATTTTAAAGATGAAGGTTTTGATAAAACTAGAATGATAGGGCAAGGAATAAATCCTGACGATGCAACCATTCAAAAAGTATTGCAGCTTACTTCAGAGTTCATTGGCTTCCCTCGGCAACTAGGCCAGCACACCGGAGGCTTTGTTATTACGGAAAGTAAACTTTCAAACCTCTGCCCAATTTTGAATGCACGAATGAAAGACCGCACCAACATTGAGTGGAACAAAGATGATATTGATGCACTCGGATTTTTAAAAATTGATGTGTTGGCGTTGGGCATGCTCACGTGTATTCGCAAAGCATTTGATCTGGCGAAAGAACAGTATCAAATCGATTTAACGTTGGCCAATATTCCGCAAGATGATGCTGCTGTTTATGAAATGGTAACGCATGCCGATACCATTGGCGTTTTTCAAATTGAAAGTCGCGCGCAGCAATCTATGCTGCCACGGCTAAAACCAAAATGCTTTTACGACTTAGTAATTGAAGTAGCGATTGTTAGGCCAGGGCCAATTCAAGGTGACATGGTGCATCCATATTTGAGAAGACGCAACGGACAAGAACCTGTAGAATACCCTTCAAAAGAATTAGAAGATATTCTGGGTCGTACATTGGGTGTTCCGCTATTTCAAGAACAAGCCATGAAGATCGCCATTGTGGCTGCTGGCTTTTCAGCAACAGAAGCAGATGAGTTGCGCAGAAGCATGGCTACCTTCAAAGCGAAAGGATTGGTTTCGCATTGCAAAGAAAAATTAATAAACGGAATGATTGCCAATGGATATAAAGAGGAGTATGCGCAACGTGTTTTCAAACAACTGGAAGGTTTCGGTAGTTATGGTTTTCCCGAAAGTCATGCAGTAAGTTTTGCCTTGTTGGTATATGTTTCTTCTTGGATTAAATGCTATTACCCCGATGTGTTTGCCTGCTCCTTGCTCAATAGTTTACCAATGGGATTTTATCAACCCGCACAAATTATTATAGATGCGCGTAACCATCACGTTGAAATTCGTTCGATTGATATTAATTATTCTCAATGGGATAATTCTCTTGAACCAACATCAACTAAATATTGCGCGCTCAGGTTGGGCTTTCGGCAAATAAGTGGTTTACGAGAAGACGATATAAAGGTATTGATTCGAGGAAGGAAGAATGGTTACACTTCTATTCATCACCTTCGTGAAATGGGTTTGAACCAAGCTGCATTAGAAAAATTAGCAGATGCCGATGCGTTTCGCTCCATCGGTTTTGACAGACGTAAAGCGCTATGGGAAGTATCTACTCAAGATTATCAACCACAATCGCTAACGATACTAAATACTGTTGACGAAGATAAAATAGCATTACCTGAGATGACAATGGCAGAACATGTAGTGCAGGATTATGCCTCTACTTCTTTTTCTATAAAAGCACATCCCGTTAGTTTTGTGCGAGAGCAGCTTAGCCAATTGGGTGCCATTTCAACTTCATCACTTTCGAAAGCAACACATGGCGATATCGTAAAAGTAGCGGGTCTTATTTTAGTGAGGCAACGGCCCGGCACGGCAAAAGGAATTTGTTTTATTACACTGGAAGATGAAGCAGGTGTAGCCAATCTTGTAGTTTGGGCG
>JBBRFY010000318.1:0-3478 GCA_038241205.1 Cytophagales bacterium | reverse complement strand
CATAATAATAAATACGATTTACGAAATGCAAAATACAAATTTGAGGGCGTATTAACATGCCGCTCGGTCTAGTACTCTTTAGCGCTTGTCATGCACAACAGGCCTTCAAACAAGATTGCTATTTCATCTGTTAATATTTATTTTTCATTTTAAAGTCAGATGGAATTCGCATGTGTAGTTCACTATACTATTTTAGAGGCGTATTAACATCCCGCTGGGCATAGGTCACTTTATGCTCATTTCTTATACAAAGGATTGGATAAACTTCCGAAGCCATCAATAATCCTGCGCAATACATCAAAGTATAAAGCCAATGCAAGAACAAACGTCATCGACCAGATTACACCTGTGTTAAAAAAAAAGGTATCAATGTTTCGTTTCAGAAAATGCTTCGCGGGCATATAGAACTGTGCATCAAAGTCAATAAAATGATCTGGATCTGGATCTTTATAGATTGGATAAATCTTTTGAATAAGTTTACCATCCTGCTCAATGATGCGATGCGTTTCTGAAACATTTTTTACCAATTCGGTTATCGCTTCATTATGATATTGCTGCTTGTAATTTTCATATTGCCTTTCAAGCTGGGGTGTTTGCGTCATTTCAAAAATTTTCTTTTCCTTTTGCTTGTCTGCTTTGTTGTAGCGAACAACATAGTGTTTTCGCAGATTTTCTAAATATGCCATTACATCCTTAAAAACTAGCGAATCAAATTGCGAAAGATTCAGTTTTTCAATGGCGGGTAGTTTTCCACCATTATCTTCTACTTCATTTTTTATCTCTCTCTTAATCAATGCCAAATTCAACTTTAATTTTGTCTGATTCTCTTCGCCCTCTTCATGAAATTTATTGAGACAGAATTGCAGTCGCGTTTGAAGTTCGGGCACAAAGTAAACTTTCATATAATCCGATTCGGCCATTACCTTATCGTACAGATAAAATTCGCTTTCGTATTTATTGTCTTTAAACTGCGCAACCATGCCTGCCTCAAATGCCCAACGCGATGCCATAAGGTCGCCCACAAGCGGTACCGTTGCGGTATTGCCGATTATAGGGTTAAGCTTATCGAATCGCACCACCACACCACTCAAAATTAATTGCGGTATTATCAACAATGGAATTAAAATATAAATGGTTACGGCAGAATTGAATCCGGAAGAAATATTTAAACCAAGCAAATTAGCAAAACACGAAACTGTAAATAAAATAAACCAGTGCTGCAAAAACATACCTTGTATTTGCAAAATGTAATTGCCCACCAACACAAACAGTATAGTTTGTATTGCCGACAATGTAAATAGAATGGAAATTTTTGAAAAGATATAACTACTGCGACTAAGGTGCAGAAATGCTTCACGCTTTAAAATCTTTCTATCGCGAATAATTTCTTCGGCACTTACCGTAAGCCCCATAAACAAGGCCACGATAACACTCATGAATAAGTAAGCGGGTATATTCAGATTCTTACCAAAAATATACTCTTTAACATTGTTTTCGTCAACATTATGAAAGCGAACAATGAATGCTAAAATGAATGCGAGAACAGGTGCTTCCAACAAGTTGATAATCATGTATTGCTTGTTGTGAATCTTTGCTTGTATATCGCGCATCGAAAATAAATACGCTTGCTTTATGCGACTCGGAATGTTTAATGTGGAGTGCGGCACTTCATTCGAAGTCTCTACGGAAGTTGATTTATCATTTTGCTTGTAAACAGCATTCCATTGCTCAGAATTTATTTTTCGCTCATTTGTAAAGTTGCCATATTCATTAATCACTTTTGTTTCAATGATATTAAAAATCTGTTCAGGATTTACATTTCCGCATTGATGACATTCGCCCTCATCACTATTCACCAAGTTGATACTGCGCTTAAAATATACAATGGCGTCCACCGGATTGCCGTAATAAATTTGATATCCACCTGTATCTAAGATCAGGAGTTTATCAAACATTTTAAAAATATCTGAAGAAGGCTGATGGATAACGGCAAAAACAAGTTTACCTTTTAAAGAAAGTTCTTTTAGTAAATCAATTATATTTTCTGAATCACGAGACGATAATCCACTGGTGGGCTCATCACAAAAAAGAACTGCTGGCTCGCGCAATAATTCCAATCCGATGTTAAGACGCTTGCGTTGGCCGCCACTAATGGTTTTTTGCAAAGGCGATCCAACCCTTAAATCTTTTGTTTCTAACAATCCCAAGTTTTCAAGCACGCTCATTATGAGTGTATGAATTTCTTCTTCGGGTTTATCACTAAAGCAAAGTCGTGCAGCGTAATATAAATTTTGATAAACCGTAAGGTCTTCAATTAGCAAATCATCTTGCGGCACAAATCCAATAACACCTTCAATGCGTTTCGGCTCTTTATGTATATCGATGCCGTTAATTAATACCTGGCCGTGCGAAGGTTTTTCAGAACTATTTAATACGTGAAGCAAGGTAGATTTACCAGCACCACTAGCGCCCATCAACGCAATGAGGTTTCCAGATTCTTCTGCCAGGTTTACATTTCGCAACCCCAGCTTTCCATTTTTAAATTTGTATGAAAGATTTTTTCCTTCGAATGTAAGCCGCGGAAAGTCGCCAAACTTTTTGAACTGATACAGTAACTCACCATAATATACTGGCTCATCTTTATCCCATCGCAATGTGCTACCAATGGCCAGCACGGCAATGCGCCCGGTTTTTACAGGCACTCCATTTAAAAAAACATTGGAGCCACCAAGGTATTTTATAAAATACAGATCGCTTTGCTCAATATACAATACAGCAATAAATCCATTTAAATGCTCTTTATAAATATGCTTTGCATTTTTGAATATGCTGGAGACAGAAGGATCAATTACCAAAATGTTTTCATAATCGAGCCCTTTCGATTCTCGCCCCAATACAAATGTCTCTATCGAATCTATTTCTTGATCTGCTATCTTAAAATTTACACCAATGGTTCGCACCAACTTCTCTTCTTGCTGCGAAATATTTCCATCGGCTGCAATAATGTTGAACAACTCCAACACAATTACCACTTTTTGTTTCTGGGTAAGTTCCGGATTCACCTTTTCGCACAACGCATTTACGCGTTCTATATCGGCCTGTTCGCCTTCTGTATTTTGCGGCAATGCATGAATGTATTCATCAAACATTTTTAAATATCGACCAACCGCACTCTGACTAAGGTGCTCATCAAGAAAAGTTTTAATCTGGTCACGCTCTTGGTGGGTAACGGTATCCTCTTTTGCAACAACAGCAAACAATCGAAGAATGGCCTGAAGTAACGGTTCGCTCATAGTAATTCAATTATGATTTACGCTCAATATAATGAAAGATGCTTTGCGAAGGGTATAAAAAAATAAGGACTGGCAATCACCAGTCCTTATTTTTTAAGATCCAGAATGAAAAAATTCTTTAATCGGTAATACCTTTACGAAGTCGTTCTACCGTAGCGGTTATCTCTTCTAAATTTTTATCGGTA
>JBBRFY010000317.1:0-3489 GCA_038241205.1 Cytophagales bacterium | reverse complement strand
CGGGTACAAGAAGCACGTCATCATAGGTGAGGGCTTCATACAGAAATTTGGAATTATCTAGTGGCATAGCAAATATGATTACGATTCATTATTTGCCGGGTAAAAGTAGCGTTAATTATTCAATTATCAATGAGCAAATGCGCAGATTGATGTGCAAATGTGTTGGTGTGCAGATATGCCAATAAGAAATGGGGCTGATAACGTTGGTGCTTTGAGAACATAGTTGACTTTGAAATTAGCGATAGGTATCGATTAATTAAAACATTGGCATATCTGCATATTGACACATTGATAATTAAATTTGAATCTTACTTTTGTTCGGATTAAAACTGAGTTATGAAGAATTTATTTTTTGCAATTGGCTTCCTCTTTTTATCGGCCACGGTTTCGGCACAAGTACAAACCGGTAAGGCTTCTTTTTATGCCGATAAATTTGATGGCAAACCAACAACAAGTGGAGAGAAGTATCGTCACAACAAATTAACAGGTGCTCATAAAACCCTTCCGTATGGAACGAAAGTACGCGTTACCAATTTGGCCAATAACGAATCGGTAGAAGTTACCATTAACGATAGAGGGCCGTATGTTGAAGATCGCATCATTGATTTATCGCGAGCCGCGGCAGAAAAATTAGGGTTTATAAACCAAGGTTTGGCTGAAGTGAAACTTGAGGTAACTGATCCGGGCGATGGTAAAACAAGTGACCCAGGAAGACCCATCGCTAATGTATCGGTCGATGAGAAGGAATTTTATGAGTTTAAAATTGAGCGCGCAAAACCAAAAGGTTTCGCAGTTCAAATCGGTACCTATCAAGAATTAGTAAATCTTATGCGGCTATCCGAGAACTTGAAAAGTTCATATCAAAAAGAAGTTACGGTGCAGGTTAAAATTATTAATGGCGTTAAGTATTATAGTTTGTTGTTAGGGCAATTCTCTTCGCGCGATAAAGCAGAACAATTTCGTTCGGAGCTTATTAAAAAATTTCCGGGGTCTTTCATTGTTGAGTACGGCAGACTTTAATTCAATTTCAATCCAATGGAAATTGCCGGTTACATAGCCTCTATTTGCATTGGTTTAGTGTTGGGCATTCTTGGTGGTGGCGGTTCTATTCTTTCCATCCCAATCTTAGTGTACCTGTTTCACATTGATGCTGTATTGGCATCTGCGTATTCTCTTTTTATTGTTGGCCTTACGAGCCTTGTAGGTATAGTTCCAAAGTACAAAGAGCATTTAGTAAATATCAAAACCGGTATTCTCTTCGGCATTCCTTCTATCCTTACCATTTTTATTACGCGCAAATGGATTGTGCCGTTAATTCCTGATATTCTTTGGCACAGTGATTCGTTTATTTTCACAAAACGTTTTTTAATACTGGGCTTGTTTGCCGTGCTGATGATTCTCGCGTCAGTATCCATGCTTCGCGGACGCAAGGAAATTCAAAATGACAATCATCGGTTTCGAACGGTTTTAATTTTACTGGAAGGTATTCTGATTGGTTTGCTAACGGGGATAGTAGGCGCAGGTGGTGGCTTTCTAATTATTCCGGCTTTGGTTCTGCTTACAGGCTTACCTTTCAAAACAGCGGTAGGCACTTCACTTTTTATTATCGCCATCAATTCGCTTTCAGGATTTTTGGGCGATGTGTTTAATTATTCCATCGATTGGATTTTTCTGTTAACCATTACCGCACTGGCCATCGCGGGCATACTTATAGGAAATGCGTTTTCAAAAAAAATAAAGCCCGACAACCTTCGAATAATTTTTGGATGGTTTATTTTAGTAATGGGCGTTTGGATTCTGAGCAAAGAGTTGTTTCATTTTTAGATTTGAAACTTAGCGCGCATCAAGTCTTACGGCAGCATCGTGAAAATCTTGACCCGTGATGGTGAGTGTCTCCGTTTCCTCGGTCTGTGTCCTCACAGACCGAAATTATTTTAACACATTCTCACTTTTTTATTTCTCAAAATTGTGCTCCACAACATCCCATAAACTCAATTGCAACTTGCTTAACTTTCTTTGAGCAATACCTCCCAAATTAATTGTGGACACCATTTCTTATTGCATTTAACAACGCCATTCTTTTTCGCGTTAGTTTTTACATTATTGCTTTGTACTCATTTCGGTCTGTGAGGACACAGACCGAGGGATTGTCCCATTCCTGTGTCACTTTTTCAAAATAAAATGCATTCGAGCCGCTGAGTTGGCTATTACCCACCTCAACAGACGAGCTTGCAAATACAGGGTCACTATAAAGATATATCGTTGCTGATTGAATAGTAGCTCCATATGGAACCGCAGAAAGATTGAAGTGCATAAGTGTGCGTGCGAAAGTGTTAACCCCTGAGGCAGTCCATGCTGTAGACGTTATTCGTGGTAAAGTTCCATAATTAGAGTTTGCAATGTATTCTTTCCCCGCGCGCCCATCAAGTCTCACGGCAGCATCGTGAAAATCTCGACCCGCGATGGTGAGTGTCTCTTGTGCATGCAAAGAAACACTAGACAAAAATTGAATCCATAACGCGAATGTGAACAAACGTAATGTTGCTTTCATGTGATACTGTTTAGGCTAAAAAATATAACTAACTACTTAAGAAAAGACGCACCCGGAACTCTGCTAACTATCTTGTCAACATAAACGCTATCATTATATGCTACTTTAAAATATTCCATTATTTGATGCCCACAGTTGCCCTTTGTCATCTTAAAATCAATGTCGATCGTGTCAATATCCTGATAGTTGAAATACATGTAAAAACGTTTTGAAATTAATTGGTCAACTACATCTTTGTCACTCTGTAAATCAATAAATCGTAGAGCAACAGCTCCATCAAACCCTATTGACGTAGCAAGAGCAACTTTCCAATCAGGATTGTAAACCGTCACAGTATCGTAATTGTAGTTCGTAGTAAACACGTTGAAAACATTTTCATTTGTTTTTTTATCTAATATCACAAAACCAAATAGGTTGTCACCAGAAAAACTATAATCACCTCCGCATTTTGAACCGTTCAGGTCACATGAATTGAATGTGACAAGTGCAAACAATAATATTGTCACTATTAGTATTTTCAAGGCCATCTTAATCATATTTAAAATTAGAAGTCCATCTCTATGTCTTCGTTGGAAAATTTATAATCAGGATTATTTCTTTCTCCTGGTCTGTGAACTTATAGCCGGGATTCTTTCTCACAAATTCTTCTTCTACCTAAAAGGGTAAAACTAAAAACAAAGTTGGAGAATTTGGATGTTGAGTTCATGGCTAAGGGTTTTTATGAAGGTAAGATATTGTGTTTATAAGTAAAGGTTTGTGCTGGAAATTTTTATACAATTAAAGCTTTGCGTTACCTTTTGAAAATAAATACTATTTTAATATTGATTGCTTAATTCACCACCTGCATACGCAGGATCATTATTTAAATACAGTACTGCGCTTATCACTGCTGTACCTACTGGTATAAATGCTAAATCAAAATTCAATAGTGAACGATA
>JBBRFY010000316.1:0-3599 GCA_038241205.1 Cytophagales bacterium | reverse complement strand
CCCAAATGCTCCATCACCAATTTCATGAACTTGCTGACGGGCTTGCATTAGCTTTGGAAACATAGAACCGAAAGCACCTGAGCCTGAATTGAAAACAGTTTGAGATCCTCCCGCAAGCCACTCGTTGTAATCTGAATCTGTTAATGGTTCGGATTCTACGCAGGAGTAAATCGTGAAGGCAAAGCCAACGACAAAAATACTCCACACTATAAATCTCATTCTATTCATATATTATTTAGGCAAAGGCCAACCATTGATGGATTTTAGATGGAATGTTGTTGAACGAGAACATACAGATCATTCTCCAAAATCTCGCTCAAATCACTAATGGCGTTAATTGCATTTTGAACCTGAATTGGCTGTGTTGTAATGGCTTTTCCAAAAGGATCGGTTATGGTATTCAATGCTGCAATAGCGGCCGCAATCTTAACTTTAATCTGGCTATCTAATTGAAGATTATATTTTCGCACTAAATCTTCTAATCCCTTTCCATCGGTTGTGTATTTGCCCAAGTACACATTTTGAACTCCCCGCATATTATTGGTAAAATCTGTAATCGAATTTTTTGAAAAGGGCGATTCTTCTAATGATGCATCTTTTGCTTCGTAAACATCTTTGATTTTGCCGTTACCCACCTCTCCGCAAATTTCAGCCATAGCATTTACCATTTGTGAAAAAGCCTCCCGCTGGTTACTTTCAATAAATACATCATGATAATTATTTGCGTTTGCTGGATTCCAATTATCCGCTAATTCTGTTGTCAATTTTTTTAAATTGGCACCAAGGGCAACTAAGAATTCTAATTCGCGCGAAGAAATTTCTGAAACCAACTTTTCGCCATTTTCACCAAAAATTAAATACTCAATGGCGTGAAATCCTTTCTCGCCAAATTGAAGGTTGTCAATAAACTCGTTCGATAGTTCATCGTCATTTTTTATGATGTTTTCCAATACATGAAAATCTACCGGCCAGGTATCAATTTGAGGATCAACAAAATCGGTGGAGACCGGGCCGAACAAAAATGATTCGGTTTGTTCCCACGCTGCACGTGATGCTTTCCAACTGTTGCGGCATGCCTGAAGGTTATCGCTATTATTACCGGCTGGTAAAGAAAGGGCTACAATATTATCGTGCAAAGCAGAGGCTTTAATTTTAAGATCATTATACGTTGCTTGGGCTACATGAGCGGAGAAGTCTTCCAAAATTTGAGTATTCAATTCAACATCAACTTGCGTGCCTCCCTCATTATCGTCACATGCAGAGAAGATTGACAACGATGCCAATAGGATTGTATTTAAGAATAGCTTTTTCATATTAGATATTAATGTTAAGAATAGAGATGGAGTTTTCATTTAGTTGCGTTTCAAAAATGGTGAGCGGTTTCAGTGCAGGTTCCTTCATTACCCTTCCATCCAAGTCGAATGAACTGCCGTGCGCGGAACAATACAAACCATTTTTGGTGGCAGTGACAGGATTTTCCTGATGCGAACATTTCATATAAATGGCCTTATATTCTTGATCTGATTTTTTTACTACCAAAATATCGAAAGGCATTTGCAGATCGCGAACGATGACCAAGTTTGATTCAACAAAAGAAGTAAGCGGAACATCAACTGACGCTAAACTTAATTTTGTTTTATATACCGGAAGTGATGCGCACGATGTAAGTTGTGAAAAGGTAAAACCAAGAAAAGCCGTACCCAAACAGGCGGTGCAAGTGTCTTTAATAAATTCTCTTCTTGTTTTCATACACTAGACTTTTAGACATGACATGTTAGACTTTAGAAAATAGATTTTAGAAGCTATATCCAAAACCTAAATTGAAAAATCCATTGGATGTATAATAAGGTAATTGCTGCGGAAATGGTGTTACCACAAGTTGATCGTTCCGCTCATCCGTTTTCCGAAATACATAATCAGCCTTTACCACTACACCACTCACCGGACGGAAGGTAACGCCTACCACAGTAAAGTTTTTTCTGTTCACACCGTTCTTAATTCCATTCGATGGAATTCGATAATTCAAATCCATGAATTCCTGACGCGCAAACAAAGTAAGGTTCTTGTTTGATTCCGGATTGATCACTCTGTAAAGATCATAACCCAGTTCGGCATAATACCCAATCATCATGCTCGGAGCATTTGTATTACCATAAGCTCTGTTAATCTTATCTGCATCGGGTATGGCTACCGTGGATATTAGTGCCCGAAAAGAAATTCCATTGTTGTGGTATTGTGCATTTGCTTCTACTAGAGAAACTGGTGTTCCGAATAAACCTGAATTTAACTGCAAACTATCAGCCTGTCGCTTATTGAGACCGGCACTGCCACCGTAGTAAGCAGAAGTCTGCAAGCGCCAATTCTTCAAATAATAAAGTAATGATCCGGTAACGGCAATGTTTGATGCTGTTGCGTTGCTGCCTTCAAACTTTCCTTCGCGAATTCCTGAACCATTTACAAAATCACCTGAGTTTAAACCGTTCATTACTGCAAATGAATAATTAAGACCGGGAACTGAGCGAACATTTCCATACAACCCAATACCTATCTCTCGCCAAGTAGATGGAATTAAAAACGTTTCAACATACGGGCGGTCATTTCCATTAAAGGTTGTAGGTAAATGATTTTCATTTATCAATCCAATTCGCGGAATAAAAAGACCCGCTTGTAAATACAGATCTCTATTGATATTAAATTTAAGGAAGAGCTGTTCCATGGAAATTTCTCCGCTAGGCTTTCCGCCCACTACCTTCGCGTCTTCCAGTTCCATTTCCGAAAAGAAATAAATGGACTTACTAAAACGGTGGCCAACAAATAAAACGTTGCGGGTAAGATTAGCTTGGGCTGTCTTGGTGCGAAAGTCGTATTCTACTTTTACTTGACCGTATCCT
This sequence comes from Cytophagales bacterium, assembly GCA_038241205.1. Taxonomy (GTDB): domain Bacteria; phylum Bacteroidota; class Bacteroidia; order Cytophagales; family Cyclobacteriaceae; genus Chryseolinea. The sequence continues at coordinate 708 of JBBRFY010000316.1, read as the reverse complement.
GAAAGAACAGTTGTGTTGTTAGATCTAATTAGCCCTGCAGAAAGCGAGTCTTCGCGAGTTAAAACCTGTGAAAAGCCGCCAAAAACAGCCAAAATCAAAACAATTAAAATAAAAATTTGCTTCATGGCTATTTAGAATCGTTAAAAACAACGCAATAGTAAAGTCTATTTGGAATTAATCCAAATAAGAAAAGAAGGAATTTTGGATTTCTGAAGTTGGGGCAATTTTGAAGACAACGGCATTGGCTATTCGTAAATCTCCAATAACACGGTTCTAAATTCATTCAACATCATGGCGGTGGCACCCCACACTACCTCTCCATCAATTTCAAAATGCGGAGCCATCATGGCATATTTACCTGCCGCGAGAATTTCTTTTTGTTTGATGGAGTCTTTATGGATAAGATCAGAAATATTTCCAGATAGAATTCTGGCTACCTCAAAAGGATCGCGAATAAAAACTTTTTGAGTTGTAATGGCTACAATAGGTACTACCAGAAAATTACTGGGTATTACAAAAAAATCGCTAAGCCTTCCGAGTACTTCAACTGCACTTATATCAACTCCAATTTCTTCGTGTGCTTCGCGAAGTGCGGTTTGTATAACATCTTCATCGGGTTCTGCTTTCCCCCCGGGAAAACTAATTTGTCCACTATGCGCCCCGGCATATTCCTGACGCTTTGTGAGTGGGAATTTTATGACGCCATCT
>JBBRFY010000315.1:0-3709 GCA_038241205.1 Cytophagales bacterium | reverse complement strand
GACCTCCGCACCCACTCTATGTATTTTCCGCATTTGCAGTGCTTGCTATTGCGCTCAGTGTATGGGATGTAAAGCGAAATAAAATTTCTACTTGGTTTGATGTAATTTTTTTTGGTGTTATCGGGTTGACAGGCGTATTACTTTTTTGTTTGTGGTTTCTAACCGACCACAACGCAGCAGCGCGCAACATGAATTTAATGTGGGCATTGCCAACGCATATTATTGTTGTGTTTGCCTTTATTAAAAACCCAAAATGGCTAACAAACTATTTTCTGATTGTCTCCATTGTTACAGCATTGCTTTTGGGATTCTGGTTCTTGCTTCCTCAGAAAATGAATATTTCATTGATACCTTTAGTGATTGCTATTTTAGCAAGAAGCTTTGCAGAGTTTAAGGTGAGGAGGTTGAAAAATTAGACTTTAATAAAATAGAAGAGGCTGATCATTATGACCAGCCACTTTATTTTATACTCACTAAGGTAAATAAGATTATAAGTTTAAGGCACATCCCTCTTCACTGCAACATCCAACGAATTAATCCACTTGGCAATTTTTAACGCTTCGTCCTTTGGAACTTGTGGCATTGGTGCCATTGGTGTTTCATGTTCTGGCCAGTTCTTAGGTTCAGGATTATAAATTAATTGAACGATCCGATCGTTGCTGTATTTACGTTTTGCAATATCTGTGAACGCTGGCCCAACTTGGCGTTTGCTAGTTTGGTGACAAGCAGTACATGTGTTTTTTACAAGCAACGGTTCAATCTCTGCATAGGTAGGTGCTTTAGAAGATACAGTTGTTTTTGTTGTTGTATTTTTTATTGCCGCTGGCTTTGCACTTGTAGAACGTTTCATTATTAATTCACTCACCGGCAACTTCGCGCCATCCGGAATGTTATTCAACGTATAATACGCGGTTGAGTGCAGCACAGGTAATCCGTCTTTCGAACGAATGCCTGCTACCATAATTTCATGCAAATAATAGGGACGAAGGTTATCTATCACCACACGAACTTTCAATCCATCGGCAGAAACTTTTACACCCTTTATAGCAAGCTTCTCTTCGTTCACGGTAGGGCTACCATACACTGGATGATATTTATAGATGTAACTTCTTCCATTATAAGATGCCAAGTCCTCGGCAGTATTTTTATCAACCGGATAGGTAAATTCAATTTCAAATCCATCGGGCATCGCGCTTACCGTTTTCATTTCCATAGGTACTTTGCCTGTCCACATTAAATGTTGAAATCCCGCAGTAGCGGTTCCGGCTGAGCCCCATCCACGATTGGTTAGCCCCACATACATAGAACCATCATGGCCAAAATTCATTCGCAACACGCCTGATTGAAATCCAGATTTAAAATCGAATGCAACGCCTTGAAATTCTCCTTTCACTTTCTCCATCACAACGCGCGTAATTTTACTTTGTCCTTGATCGCCCACAAAAACTTGTCCGGCAAACGGGCCAAATTTTCCATCCGTATCATCGCTAATAATTTCTGAGTTTGAAATGCCCAACACACCGTGAGGCAACCACACAGCAGGCAAGCGCACTTCCGGAAAATCCTTCTTCACAGAAAAGAAAAAGTTTGGATTTTTTTCATCGATAATATTTTCAGGCTTAACGTACTGTCCTTCACGCTTAACTTTTCGTTCATCAACTTTTGCAAGAAATTGTTCAGTCGTAAGTTTTACTGGCGAGTTTGGTTGACCCGTCCAGCGCAAACCTGCAGGATGCCCGGTGAAGCTACCTTTTGTTACGTGAAAGATTCCACCTGAACCTTGCCAATCACCTTGATTGTCATCGTAGAAAAATTCACCGTTAATCATACCCAATCCGCAAGGCGATCGCATGCCCGTTGCCCAAGGTTCCATTGTTCCGTCAGGATGAATCTTCATTGTCCACCCTCTCCACGGCACACGACTTTCACCACGCCACCACTCTTCATTTCCAAACGCAACATTACCTGTAACAAAGAAACTTCCATCGGGTGCGATCTTTGGGCCAAAAGAATATTCATGATAATGACCAGACAACGGCCACGCATAAACTGTTTCGTAAACATCTGCTTTGCCATCACCATTTTTATCCATCAACTTAGTAAGCTCACCACGCTGCGCAACAAAGAGCGCGTTGTCTTGATACGCTAATCCTAACGCTTCATGAAGACCCGATGCGAACAACGTATAAATAGGAGACGATCCGTTTTCCATGTTTACATTTTCAATGATCCACACATCGCCTCTGCGCGTGCTCAATGCTACACGACCATCGGGCAATGTTGCTACGCCACCTACTTCGAGTAGAACACCTTCGGGTGCAGGCACAGAAATTATTTTGTAGTAATCGTCTTCTTGTGGAGTTCGATTAACTTGTGCATAAGCACTGATGCCAACGGCAATCATAGTGCAAATGACAAAAATTTTATGGAGTATGTTTTTCATAATGCTATAGCGTAAAGGATGAATTACCAGATGATGGAATATTTTAACGAACTATCAATTGCAGTGATTAACTCTTTCTTACCATTAATCTCGCGAATGGTTGGCCGTGAGCCCGATACCTTAATGTAATACTGTTTATCATCAATGGCGTACATACCGTTTGGTAATTCGATGATACTCTTACCTTCTGCAATTTTATAATGTAAGCCCGGTTTCGTTCCTCTGTTTTTAATCGTCACTTCGTGTGTGATCATCCTATCATTATCGTCAGGATAAATTTTATCGGTGACTTCTATACCATCATACGTGTATAAAAACACAGGGCGAAAAGTTGCCGCTTCGATTTGATAGCCTTTGCCTTTATATAGCGTATTGCTCAATTGCATTTCGTGCTCCATTTTTGGAAAAGCCTCGGTTGCTGAAGATAAAAATGCAAGCGGCTCATTGTTGAAAAAATATTGTACGGCACCCAAAGGTTTGAATGATCCATCACCACGGTCGTGCCACATGGGCGTAGCGTCTACAAATTTGCCATGCCACACACACACTAAATTTCCTGACTTCAGATCGTACACATAATGTGTTCCACTAGGATCACCCACGCCAATCGTGTGGGTTAACCGTTGACTGCGATCATTTTTAAAATCCAAAAACGCGCGAAGCAAACGCGGCTCACTTCCGGGATTGATTAGAATAGGAGCTGTCGGTTCATCATCGGGAGGAAAAGAGTTATACGCATTTAAAGTCTGTTTATATGATGCGCTACTCTCAACACTCAAGCCCAACCGTGGTGGCATCCACGAGGCATCTTTAAAATTATAAATTTCAAAAGGATAGGTACCCGCTTTCAGTGCAACAGGTGATTGCTGATTGACATATCCGTCAGCCCGTTGAAGGTCTACTAATTTTTGGCCATTTAGTGTAAACACACCACCACCCGTAAACATTATAGTGAAGGTATAGTCACCATCTTCAGGAACGGTAATGTTACCAGCGTAATATGATCCATACGCGTTTTCATTTTCCAATACTTCCACCGTTAATTCCGGAATTGATCCGGATGCTGATGGTTTAAGAGAAGCGAAATCAGAAACAGTTTTAAAATTTCCGTAATATGTTTTATAGGTAATGTCACTAGTTGAATAGGTAATTTCCTTCATCAACTTATATTGAATATTGCGGAATGCAACCGAGCCATGATCACCTTGAATCATTAACGGCCCCATGGCTTTTTCATTATTTTCAATTGGCCCGCCAGTAGGCAAC
>JBBRFY010000314.1:0-3718 GCA_038241205.1 Cytophagales bacterium | reverse complement strand
ATGGATAATTAACACGGAGCAAGTTTTTCTCCAAACGAAGATGCAATCAATACTTCATCTCGCATTTATTGTTTATTTTCAATAATTTAACACGGCTGAAGTAATTTTAATTAGCGATAAAAGGGATTATGTATCTATTTTCTAGATCGTAAATTACCTTTATGTAATTCTATTTTTTTTTGTTTTGAAGTCGCTCAATCATCGACTGCATTTCCTTTATCTCTTTCTTCTGAGCCTCAATAATACCCTCTGCGAGTTTCTTTACTTCCGGGTCTTTAATAGCTGCGCGTTCACTTGTCAAGATCGCGATAGAGTGATGCGGAATCATTGCTCTCATATACAACACGTCTTCAACAATTGGCGCTTGCATTCTTACCAACGTCAGTGCGCTTGCGAACAACACAATACTAAAAGCGACAATGCCTATATTCTTCTTTTTGTTTTGATACATATTTCGCATGGCACTAAACATGATTAAAGCCATTGCTGCGATACCCAAACAACTCATGTAAAAACGCGTAAGACTAAAATAAACATGATCCAAGCTATAAGTGTTAAGGTACATCGTAATGTACATGGCTGTAAAAGATGCAGTCAGCATTAGCACAAATTTTGTGTAGTTGTTTTTACTCATCGTTTTATTGGCTTCCTCTTGCGTATTCATTTTCATGGTTTTAAAGTTTAATTAATTTATCAGATTCTTTATTTGGTATAGCATCTATCAAAATCGTACAGACAATCCACCACCACCGCCAAAGCGATTGTCATAACTTTCCATCAATGAAAAGTTCTTAGAGGAAAATACGGAAGGCCTGCTGACCACGTAACTTCACCTTTGAAATTTGGATTGTCAGAACCTTCTTTTTCGAGATCATTTATAACACCGAAGTCCATCTGGTATTTGTAATATTCTCAATGCGCTGTTATCGGATAAGTATTAAATGTCTTTAAGGAAATATTTGTGAATACTTTACTGTGGAAAATAATATATCCTGCCACCTCTATGGTGTTGTCGCTTTCAGCTATCATTTTTCATTGTTACAAATTGCTTTCATACTATAGTTTGGTTACAGATGCTAACATAGTGGGAATTAATTCTGAAACAGTGGGATGAGGCAATATAGTGTCTCTAGCCACTTCATAACTTGCATCTGCATACATCATATTTATAAAGCTGCTAATGACTTCATCGCCACCTACGCCTAAAACGGTGGCTCCAAGTATTTTCTTCGTTTCAGCGTCAATCACTACACTCATATAGCCGTAGGTTTCACCTTTTTCTTTGGCTCTAGAAATTTTGCTAAATGGGCGATGACCTACCAAAACATTTAATCCCTTTTTCTTTGCGTCTTTCATGGTAATACCTACTCTGCCAAGTGGCGGATCTACAAACAAGCCATAGGTTAAAATTCGATCAGAAACTTTTCTATTTTTTCCTTCAAATTTATTTTCGGCAATGATTTCATAATCATTATATGCTGTATGGGTAAATGCTCCTTTGCCATTGCAGTCACCCAGCGCATAAATACCGGGGATATTGGTTTGTAAATAATCGTCTACTTCTATAAACCCTTTCTGGTTTGTGGTAATGCCTGTAGCATCTAAGTTGAGCGTATCGGTATTGGCTTTTCTGCCTACAACCAATAAGACATGAGTTCCGTTAATTTTAGGAGACCCACCCAATTTGCAATCTACTTGAATAGAGATAGTTCCGTGTTCTTCATTTTTTGCAGCGATGCAGGTTGCTTGCAATCGGAAATCAATTCCTTCGTCTTTTAAAATCTTTTGAATAGCCTCACACGTTTCAGTGTCTTCTCTTCCTATGATGCTGTCTGTCATTTCTAAAATAGTAACCCGGCTTCCAAATCTTCTAAATAGTTGGCCAAATTCTAATCCAATATAGCTGCCGCCTACAATAATTAAATGCTCCGGAATTTCTTCTAATTCTAAAATAGACGTGCTGGTTAAATAGGATATATCTTCATATCCATCAGGCACAAATGGACGTCCACCCACATTGATGTATATTTCTTCTGCAGTAAGCAATTCACCATTCACTGAAACCACTTTATGGTCGGTGAAGCTTGCAGCACCTCGGAAGTAAGTAATATTCTCATTTTTTCCTATCTCAGCAGCAATGCCATCCACTGATTCTTTAATCAATGCATCTTTTCGAGCTTTGATTTTTTTCAAATCCGCACGAGCACCCGCTGGAATGTCAATGCCTAGTTCGTCACCGTGCATTGCATCCCATATTCTTCTTGCACTTGCAACGTAGGCCTTGGTAGGGGTGCAACCTACATTCAGGCATGTGCCGCCTAAATGTTCCTTTTCAATAAAAGCAACTTTTTTACCTTTTGAAGCAAGTTTAAAAACCAATGGCGTTCCGGCCTGCCCCGAACCGATTATGATGGCATCAAATTTTTTCATTTTAAAATGTGATTAGCAATTTTTATCGTTCAGTTTGTGCTGCTTTTTTTCTAACAAATGGAAGTGTTGCTCGATGTTTAAATGCATGAAGTGCAGAGGCAATACCAATGATAGCAGCAGCAATCACGGCACTCCAGGTTATTGATAGAATTTGATCTGTATGACGCACTGCAATAGCAATAAGTGCCCAAATGAATACTGCTCCATATTCTCGCATATTTCTTGCGAAAATCATAAATAGGGCAAGAAGAGTTGCTACGAAAATCATTATTACTGTCCACGTTATTTCTGAGATTCCTCCTGTCCAATTTAATTTAGCGAGGTATGCAGAAATATTTGCAATGGTAGCAACACTAATCCACCCGAAGTAGAGATCAATCGGCCACCAAACAAGCGCTATAAACTTTAAAGGGGCATCCCAACGCTGCATATTCAATCGAAGAACCGTTAAGGTCAACATAATAAGAATAAATAACATGATGATTACCGAGATTCCAGCTTCTTCGTTGAGCCAAAACCAAAGCCATGTTGCATTACCGAGGTGCGCCAAAATTAGTGTAGGTGCAGCCTTTTCAATAAACTCATTAGTGCCGTCATCTTTAAAAGCTCGAATGATCATATATATTCCGAGCACAAGCAATCCGAGGTAGATAATTCCCCAGATGGCAAAGGCGTAGCCTGCAGGTGTGAATAAGTTATCAAGACTATCACTTACATATCCTACCGTGTTGTTGTTAACCGCACCCGTATTTGAATAGTAATTCCAAAAGATAAGCGCTAACAATACAACCAAATGTAAACCTGCGAAAATTTTATTCTTTTTCATGTGTATATTTTGTAGTGAAAATAACTCCAACAGAGGCATACTGGATTAAGTACCGAATTCTGCATCAAATTTAATTTGAATTGGGCTAGTGCGCTGAATGCGTTTTCTAGAATTAAAAATAAAGAAGCCTTGTAGAATATTTTTTTTACCATAATGAAATGGTTGACTCTATGGCTGAAATTTATTGAAGAACATATTTCCGCTCGGAGGGTCTTAAAAATAGGCTTGCTTGTCATAAATTGGTTTATTTAAAATCGTACAGACAATCCACCACCACCGCCAAAGCGATTGTCATAACTCCCCATCAATGAAAAGTTTCTAGAAAGAAAATACTGGAGGCCTGCTGACCACGTAACTTCACCTTTGAAATTTGGATTGTCTGAACCTTCTTTTTCGAGATCATTTATAACACCGAAGTCCATCTGGTATTCATAGTTCCCGAAAAGCATGGTCTTGGGAAAT
>JBBRFY010000313.1:0-3777 GCA_038241205.1 Cytophagales bacterium | reverse complement strand
GTTGTTCAAATTCACCACCTGATCTAATAGTTCGGAAGCATACTTATGTCCATCTGGTTCAGGCACAAATTTCGATTCGCTTTTAATAGCATCACCTTGAAGTAGTAACACATTATCAACGCCAAGAAAGTTAAGGTCAATCAATGCATTCTCAGTTTCTTCTTTGCTGAATCCACCACAGATAATATGCGGCACAGTATCAACCTTATAATGATTTTGAATGGCTGCGCAAATACCAACCGTACCCGGACGTTTACGCGTAGTACTCTTCTCTAACAATCCACCATCTTTTTTGCGGTAAACAAATTCCTCACGGTGATAGGTAACGTCAATGAACGGAGGTTTAAATTCCATCAATGGATTGATGTTATTAAAAAGAGTTTTGATGTTCTCACCTTTTAAAGGAGGAAGAATCTCTATGGTGAATAACGTTTTTCCGTTGGCGTTTTTTAGATGATCAATTACTTTCATTTGAATGTGAGTAAGTGTTTGGGTGTTTTTGTGTTTACGTTCTGCAAGTTATTAGACCACCATATTAGTTTTCGATGCCTTCTTTATTTCTATTTATCAGATATTTTATAAAGGCTAGTATCATGGCTTTTATCTTGTCTGTTTTATTTTGTAACGCTATTGCATTCTCTTGATTTACATAGGTTAAGTCAATCAGCACATATAAAATACTTTTAACCTCCGATACCGAGTTGTTGGCTATATCTAAATAATGAATGAACTCTTTGCTACTAAATTTTCCAGAACCCTCTGCGATGTTGTTCATTACTGAAAGTGCTGCCCGTTTAATCTGGCTCCTGGTGTCAAAGTCTTTTGACAATTTTCCGTCCTCTGCTAATATGTAAATTTCTTTAACCAAAATTCTGGCCTCTTGCCAGTATTTCAAATCTTCAAATCGTTCAACTTTCGGCATAGATACGGAGCATTACTAAAACACAAAAAAACAAAAACACTTAGAACTCCAACACTTCAATACTTATTTCAATACTTAAATATCGTAGCTCAAATTTGGTGCAAGCCATCGTTCAATTTCTTCTACGGTCATTCCTTTGCGTTCAGCATATTCAATTACCTGATCTTTCTCAATTTTTCCAAGTCCGAAATATTTTGAATCAGGATTCGAAAAATAGAATCCACTAACAGATGAAGCGGGATACATAGCATACGATTCGGTTAATTTTATTCCTGCTTGTTTTTCAGCATCTAGAATTTCAAATAGTATTTTCTTTTCGGTATGATCAGGACAAGCCGGATAACCTGGAGCCGGACGAATACCTTGATACTTCTCTTCAATCATTTCATTATTCGAAAGGCTTTCGTTTTTAGCGTAACCCCAGAATTCTCTTCTTACCTTTTCATGAAGACATTCGGCAAAGGCTTCCGCTAAACGATCGGCCAATGCTTTTACCATGATGTCGGAATAATCATCGTGATCGGCTTTAAACTTTTCTAAAAGTTTCTCGATGCCAATACCGGCCGTTACGGCAAACAAACCAATGTAATCTTCTCGCCCTGATGTTTCGGGAGCAATAAAATCAGCCAGACAAAAGTTAGGTAAATCTTTTGCCTTCTTATTTTGCTGGCGAAGGAAATGGAATTGAGAAAATTCTTTTTTAGAATCTGAAGGTTGGAAAAGTGTTACATCATCTTTCTCTGTGCGTGATGCAGGAAAAAATCCGAAAACACCATTTGCTTGTAAACTTTTATCGTTGATGATTTGAGCAAGCATGACTTGTGCATCATCAAAAAGTTTTTGCGCTTCAACACCAACTACTTTATCTTTTAAAATGCCCGGATACCTGCCGGCCAACATCCACGTTTGAAAGAAAGGAGTCCAGTCAATGTACTTACTGATTTCTTCCAATGGATAATTCGTAAGGATTTTATTTCCTAAGAATGTCGGCTTGGCTATTTCAGAAACAGTCCAGTCAATTTTACTTTTATTTTTTCTGGCTTCTTTAAGCGTTATGTAATTCTTATCTTGCTTCCTGCTTTCGTAATCAGAGCGCATCTTCTCGTACTCGTTCTTGAAGCGCACTTTAATTCCATCAAACGTATCTTGGTTTACAAACTCACTGGCTACCGGTACACTTCGTGAGGCATCTAAAACATGAACAACAGGACCATCATAAACAGGATCAATTTTAACAGCCGTATGAATGCGCGAAGTGGTGGCGCCACCGATCAATAAAGGTAATGTCATTTTCTCTCGCTGCATTTCTTTTGCAACATGCACCATTTCATCTAATGAAGGTGTAATCAATCCACTCAATCCAATGATGTCAACTTTTTCTCGCTTTGCAGCTTCAAGAATTTTTTCAGTAGGAACCATTACACCAAGATCTACTACATCATAATTATTGCAGGCCAATACAACACCGACAATGTTTTTACCTATGTCGTGAACATCACCTTTTACGGTGGCTAATAGTATTTTGGGGTTTTTCTTTTCTCCGCTTTTTTCGTCTTCAGCATTTCCAGATTCTAAGAACCGTTTTTTTGCGGCCTGTTTTTCTTCTTCTAAAAATGGCTCAAGGTAGGCAACGGATTTTTTCATCACGCGTGCACTTTTTACAACCTGAGGTAAAAACATTTTGCCCGCACCAAATAAATCACCAACCACGCTCATGCCAGCCATCAGCGGGCCTTCAATTACATTTAGTGGTCTTCCATATTTTACTCGTGCCTCTTCAGTATCAATATCAATGAAATCAATAATTCCTCTTACTAAAGCATGCGTTAATCTTTCTTCTATTGTTCCATTTCGCCATTCATTATCAACCTCTTTTCTCTTCGCAGATCCTTTCACCGTTTCAGCGAAATCTAAAAGACGCTCGGTAGCATCTTCTCTTCGATTTAATAAAACATCTTCAACGCGTTCAAGCAAGTCTTTGTCAATATTACTATACACCTCTAACATGGTAGGGTTTACAATGCCCATGTCCATACCGTGTTGAATAGCATGATATAAAAATGCGGAGTGCATCGCCTCCCGAACTTTTTGATTTCCGCGAAAGCTGAAGGATACATTACTCACGCCTCCACTCACGTGAGCATGTGGAAGATTTTCCCGAATCCATTTAGCAGCGTTGAAAAAATCAACAGCATAGTTCCGATGCTCATCAATGCCGGTTGCTACCGGAAAAATATTGGGATCGAATATGATATCTTGTGGTAGAATTTTTACTTCATTCACAAGAATATCATACGCGCGTTTACAAATTGAAATTCTTCTTTCGTATGTATCGGCTTGTCCGTGTTCATCAAACGCCATCACCACAACGGCAGCACCGTAGCGCTTCACTAATTTTGCCTGGCGCTTAAATTCATCGACACCGGCTTTCATGCTGATGGAATTCACAATACCTTTTCCTTGAATGCATTTTAATCCAGCCTCAATTACTTCCCATTTGGAAGAGTCGATCATAACGGGTATGCGGGAAATCTCTGGTTCGGATGCCATGAGATTTAAATATTTCACCATGGCTGCTTGAGAATCAAGCATACCTTCGTCCATGTTAACATCAATTACCTGCGCACCGCCACGCACCTGGTCTAATGCAACTGTAAGTGCTTCATCAAAATTATCTTCTTTGATAAGCTTCAAAAATTTGGCAGAGCCCGTAACGTTGGTACGTTCACCAATATTTACAAAGTTCGATTGAGGAGTTATCTCAATCGCTTCCAGGCCGCTAAGTTGTAGTAAGTGATTCATGTTTTGTAAGTCGATAGTCGATTGTCCATAGTCGATAGATGTGTTGAAGAAAC
>JBBRFY010000312.1:0-3797 GCA_038241205.1 Cytophagales bacterium | reverse complement strand
GACATCACCATCAACAAAAACATGGTGCCGTTCGATACGCAATCTCCTTTCGTTACCTCAGGCATGCGTGTAGGAACCGCAGCCGTAACCACACGTGGCTTCAAAGAAAAAGATGTAGTAAAAGTAGTTGAGCTAATGGATGAAGCGCTCGCAAATCCAGAAGACAGCAAACACTTAAAAGCAGTGAAGAGAAAGGTAAACCGTTTAATGACGAAGTTTCCTTTGTATTAATATCATTGTTAGTAAAAAATAATAGCGACAATACCTTACCTTTTTGCCCAGAGCCTCTGCCTAGATTAAAAGCTTGCAGCCAAAAACAAAGTCTTTATAAGATTATATAGAACACATATGCCACTAGATCAGGATAGAATTGAAGACACAGAAAAGAAGGGCGAAGGCGAAATGAGTTTCCTCGATCATCTTGAAGAATTGCGGTGGCATTTAATCCGTTCAATTATCGCCCTTATGGTGTTCACCATTTTTGGATTTGTGTATGTGAAATGGATTTTTTCCAACATTGTGTTGGGGCCTGCCAAATCAAATTTCCCTACTTGGAGGGCGCTATGTAAACTAGGCGAACTTGTTGACAATCCTAATTTGTGCATTCAAGATATTCCGCTTGAATTGCAAAGTCGCTTTATGACTGGGCAGTTTACCATTACCATTATTTCGGCATTGGTTATTGGTTTGATATTATCGTTCCCCTACATTGTTTGGGAGCTATGGCGTTTTATCAAACCAGGCCTTCATAAAAAGGAACAGCAAAATTCTACAGGCATTGTCTCTGGTATAACATTTTTATTTGGCTTGGGTATTTCCTTCGGTTATTTTGTGATTGCGCCTTTAATGGTTTACGTAATGGTAAACTATCGCATCAGCGAAATGATCGTCAATCAATTTGACATTACTTCATACGTATCCACTTTTATGACTTTGGTTTTGGGAAGTGGTTTGCTCTTTCAACTTCCGGTGGTGATCTATTTTCTTTCTAAGTTTGGAATTGTTACGCCAGCATTTCTGCGCAGGTATAGAAAGCACTCCATTGTTGTAATCTTAATTATTGCCGCCATTATAACGCCACCAGATCCGATCAGTCAGATTGTAATTTCAATTCCGTTGTATTTACTTTTTGAAATCAGTATCTTAATTTCGTCAGGCGTGGAACGTGCACGCATAAAGCGAGAAGCGGAAGAAGCATTAAACGAACCAGACGCATCATGAAAATAGCAATAGGTAGCGACCACGCAGGGTTTGAATACAAGGAAGCACTTTGCACGTGGCTTTTAAAAAATGGCCATGAACTAAAAGACTTCGGTACCTATAGCGCAGAGCCCGCTGATTATGCAGATTTCGCGCATCCTGTTTCATTGGCTGTTGAAAAAAAGGAATTTGATTTTGGTGTGTTGCTGTGCGGTAGTGCAAATGGTGTAGCCATTACAGCAAACAAACATCAAGGTATTCGCGCTGCTATTTGTTGGACAGACGAACTCGCTTCGTTAGCGCGCCAACATAATGATGCAAACATTGTGTGCATACCATCGCGTTTCATTTCACTCGTCATGGCTGAAAAAATTGTGGATACCTTCCTGCATGCAGCCTTCGAAGGAGGCAGGCATGCAAGACGTGTGGATAAGATGAGTTGTTAAAGGTAATGGTAGGACGACACTAGTCGCACGTATTTCCTCAGTCCTATTTCCGCATCTTGACAATGTTATGCAAGCACAGATTGCTTATTGTACTTGTTGCGATATTCTATCGGAGTTAGGCCAGTAATTTTTTTAAACACATCACGAAATGCTTTTGTATCGGTGTAGCCAACATTATACATTACTTCTGAAATATTTTTTCGACTTGTTTCAAAACTTCTTTTTGCTGCTTCCACTTTTATCCGTTGTATATATTCTATCACAGTGTTGTTTGTGGCTTTCTTAAATCTTCTTTCAAAGCTTCTTCTTCCAAGTCCAAATTTATCAGCCAGTTCGTCAATTGTAATCTTGTCTTGAAAATTCGCTTCAATATATTCTTGCGCTTTCTTTATTTCTAAATCCTTGTGATCCTTCTGCCCCCTGAACATAGCAAACGCAGACTGACTATCTCTGTCAATATCAATCGCAAAATATTTTGAAGCAAGAATTGCCGTTTCGCGGTCCGTATATTTTTCAACCAAATACAAAAGCAAATTCCAGTATGAATTTGCTCCACCACTTGAGTAAATTCTTTTTTCTTCTGTTACAATGCTACCTTCCACAACTTCAACTTGTGGAAACATTTCTTTAAATTCATTTTGAAAGCCCCAATGTGTTGAACACTTTTTGCCATTGAGCAAACCCGTTGAAGCCAACAAGAAAGCTCCAACGCAAAGCGAAGCTACTTCTGCACCCTTTCCATACTGCTTAACAATCCACGGCACAAGATTTTTATTTTTTGCAACCGCACTTTGCATATCGCCAAAAAGTGCAGGAATAAAAATCAAATCTGTTTTGGTAACATCTTTTATTTGTCTATCAGTATAAACCGAAAACCTTCCGTCATTCAGTTTTACTTTTTTCTTTGCTCCAACCAATTGAACATTGAACAATGGTTTTTTTCCAGACAGAGTTAGAAACTGATTCACTGCGGTGAATAAATATTGTGGGTCAGCGATGGCTTGCATCACTGATGATTCGGGAACCAGAATGGCGACATTTTTCATACACCATAGGTAAATAAATATTTTGTCGTAATCAACCCCTGCAGTTGTCGTTTTCGCCACTCACTCATTTCTTTGTACCGCTGCATCTTTGCATTGTTACTTCAATCAATAATATTATCAAACAAAAAAATCAAACAAGATGACAAAAGAAAAAACAAAAATCAGTGTAGAGGCTACAGTAAATGCGACTGCAGAAAAAGTTTGGAGCTATTGGACAAATCCTAAACACATTATTAAATGGAACTTTGCTTCACCCGACTGACATTGCCCTTACGCTGAGAATGATTTAAGGGTTGGTGGAAAAATGCGTTCAAAGAATGGAAGGCAAAGACGAAAGTTTCGGTTTTGACTTTGAAGGAATTTATGACGAAGTGATTGAACATAGAAAAATCACTTATACCATTCCTGACGGAAGACAGGCAACCACCATTTTTGAAAAGCTTGACGGTAAAACCAAAGTTACAACAACCTTTGATGCTGAAAAAGAAAATTCAGTGGAGTTGCAAAAAGGATGATGGCAGGCCATTCTTAATAATTTTAAAAATTATTAAGAATCAAATTAAACATCACAATTAAAAATAAAACAAAATGGAAAATAAAATTTATCAATGCCTATGGTTTGATGGACAAGCCAAAACTGCAGCAGAATTCTACTGCTCCATTTTTAAAAATTCAAAAATAGTTTCCGAAAACCCGATGGTTGTAGTTTGGGATTTGAACGGTACTAAATTTATGGGATTGAACGGTGGACCAAATTTTAAAATTAACGAGGCAATTTCTTTTGTTGTGGATTGCGAAACACAAGAGGAAATAGATTACTACTGGAACAAACTTACTGAAGGTGGCGAAGAAAGTAATTGCGGTTGGTTGAAAGACAAATTTGGTTTATCGTGGCAAATTGTTCCAACCATTCTTGGAAAATTAATGAGCGACCCAACTAAATCACAAAGAGTGATGAAAGCATTTATGCAAATGAAAAAGTTTGACATTGAAAAATTAATCAACGCTTAACGTAATTAAACAAAATGAAGAAAATAAAATTCTCCAACAAAATCAATGCCCCTAAAGAAAAAGTTTGGGATACCTTATGGAACGACTCCACATA
>JBBRFY010000311.1:0-3816 GCA_038241205.1 Cytophagales bacterium | reverse complement strand
GGATTGGTAAAATCAACACGTTTGGTTTTACGCCACGTGTGGGGTATTTCGTTACAGATAAAATTGCTGTGGGTAGCCGTTTGGCAGTTGCGTTTGCCAAGCAGGGTGAGGGCTTGGTGAAAGCCAGAGCCACAGGCTTGGCAATTGCTCCTTTTGCCAGATATTACCATAAATTAGGTGATAAACTTTTTGTATTTGGTGAAGCAGGCTTCAATATTGGTTCTATCTCCTTGAAAGTGGATGCCCCGGGATTTGATTCATCAGACTCTTTTTTTCTTACCCAATTTGGTATCAATCCGGGTTTGGCTTACTTCGTTCACGATAAAATTAGTTTGGAGTTAATGGTTAATTTCTTGACGTACTCAAGTTTTAAACCCAAAGACAGTGACGCAGAAAATAACCTCTCTTTCGGACCTTCTTTTGAAAACATTCCTACCATTGCGATAGTATTTTATTTCTAAAAAAAACACAGTTTTTCGGAGGGTTTCAAGCCCTCCGAAAAGCAACTTCTGACAGGCTAAAAATTTATGAGAAAAATAATCGCAGTGATTATCGTCATTTTTTGCGGCTCTGCGGTTTGTGTTGCTCAAGAGAAATCAAAAGCATCCGCTACGAGAAGATTCAGCCGTGTAATAAAGGCTTATCCTACAAAAGAAGATGTAACGAATGAGTTAGTAGAGTATCCTTAATGGAAAATGGATGTTTTTTATAGCGTTTCAGCGTGATAGCAAGTGCCGGCTTTTTTTGGGTGGTGGTTAAACACCCAACGGAACCTATAGGGTAGAAGCCGATTGACTAAACCCCTTAGCAAGGGAATAAGCGTAAATTTTAAACTCAAATAGAAATATGAAAATCGATTTAAAAACAATTCTATTCGCTTTATTTTCTACAGTCTTTTTAGATGCCCAAGCGCAAAATGATGACTGCAACGGATATTTTGCCTACAAACAGGGTACTAAAGTTGAACTGACTTGTTACGATAAAAAAGATAAAGTTTCTACGCTGCTCAAGTATGAGGTAAAAAAAAATGAATCTTCGGGCAACAAAACCACTGTTTTATTTTATAACGAAACCCTCGATGACAAAGGCGCACTGCTCGCCAAAGGTGATTATAACATAGAATGTAAAGACGGGCAAATATATGCTGATGTACGCAACATCAGTTCGTTTGCAGCACCCAAAACTGCCGATGTAGAAATGAGTTTTACGGGCGATAAGATTATTTATCCGCACAATCTTAAACAGGGACAAAAACTCGCTGATGCCAATATGCAAATTAAAGGGAGTATGGCAAATGCAGGTTTAAATCTTATCAATATGAATATATCTCTTACCAATCGCAGTGTAGAGGGCTTCGAGTCTGTAAATACACCTGCGGGTACGTTTGAGTGCGTAAAGATATCTTACGACACTGATGTGAAAGGTGGTTTGTTTAAATTTAGTGGCAAATCTATTGAGTACCTTGCCAAAGGCATCGGGATTGTAAAATCAGAATCGTTTGATAGTAAAGGCAAGAAATCTTCTTCAATGTTACTTACTAAATTAGACAGATAATAGAATATACTTTCTTCATATTTTTTTTAAGTTCGGGGCGAAATATTTGCCCAACCCTGTATGAAAGCAGGTAACGGAAAGGCTACCTCTTATTTTTACCTCAATACAAAAACTTAATTTATATTTTATGATTAATTATGACCTTCGTTATAAAGTACTTCTGTTGTTTGTTGCTTTATGCATGGCAGCATGCGGACAAAAATCAGAATCGTCTTCTGCGCTTTCTGAAAATGGTGAAGCGGTGGCATCGACATCTTCGTCAAATGGAAACTGCATTTTGTCGTATCAATCAAAGTATGATGAGCTGTTGACACTTGAGGATATCCAAAAATATTATAAAGGGGATATGTCAGTAGCAGAAAAAAAATATGATATAAGCGAAATTGAAAAATACCGTAATCATGACACCTATACCTACTCTTGGAAAAGTGACCGCAAATTAACAGTGGAGTACGGTGGCAACAAGATGGAAATACCAGCGAGCAATCATATTGGTTTGAAGTGGGTGGCTGATGATTTGTATAAGATATTCAAGAATAAATCACCACTCGAAAATTTCCATTCATTCTATCGAAATGCGTCTCAGGAAGAAATCGATAAGGCAATGGCCATTGCAAGTGGGCAGGTAAAAAAGATAGAAGGCGTAACAGAAGAGCAAGCAAACTCAGCAACCGATATGGCGAAAGGCATGTCGGCTAAAACCCGATTTAAACCAGTGGAAGGTGTAGGTGACGCAGCCGCATGGGTAGTTCAAGAAAACTATTTAGTAGTATTGACGGGCGATGTCACGTTTCAGGTTATTGCTGATATTGGAGGTGAAGAAGCGGATAGAATTGAGTTAGCGAAGAAGCTAGCAAAAGAAGTTCTTAAAAAATGTAATTAGTCTGAGATTCTATTGGCTTAACGCAAGCGATAGGATGTGCGTAGTGCGATTAGCGCGATGCATTAACTATTTTTACCTTTGCTAGCCTGTCGAAAAATATTCATTCTCTTCAGTCATGCGAATGTGATCAATGAAGCAGATATTTATTCTTGTAATACTCGTATTGATAACGCTACCGGCTGTGGCGCAGGAGCGTTATCTTCCGCTAGACAGTCTGGTAGAGGAAATTGAAATCAAAGGCAACTCAAATCACTTTGCATTTTTCTGGGGTACATTTAGAGATACATCTAACCAGCATGATGTGTTCTCCATTAAAGATGAAATTTTTGAATTTGGAAAACCAAACGAAGACATATCCTACCTATATTTTCTAAACAACAATATTCCTTGTTGGCATACAATAAATATTTTGCCTTACACTGGTGCGGAAACTTTTTATTGGCAATTAAACAATTTGAATTTTGGTGATGTAAGAATTTATGAGCCGCAATCCAACGGTACGTATAAAGAAATAGTGTGGAGTGCGCATGCATCTTTTAATGATAATACCAGTTTGGCAGGGGGGGTTAGCAAATCCATTCGCACATCAAAGACAGATACGCTAGTCTATTTTTTCAAAACGAAATCGCGTATTAAAAATCAACAGACAATAATGATAACATTGCCGTTATACAACACGCGCGATACGTTATCGAACGATTTGCCACGATCCTTTTTGCTCGGAATTGTGTTTGGCATGCTTACCTATAACCTCTTTTTATTTTTTGCATTGCGAGATGCAGCCTATGCGTGGTATGTTGGTTACGTGTTTTTTTATTTCCTGGCGCTGCTCAATTGGTATGCATTCGACTATCAATATATAATACCTTCGTTTGGCTGGTGGAGTGTGCGCGGGTTCTATATAAGTCTTTCACTCGCCATGATTTGTGTGATAGGATTCTCTCAAAAATTTTTACTACTAAAAAAAATCACACCGATAATTTATCATATCACCATTGCATTTCAATTTGGTTTGGCGTGCTATGCATTGGCGTTTTCTCTATTTCCTTTTTTTAAAAATCGAATTATCATTTTTCAATTGGGTTTATTTATTCCTTCCAGTTTGATTATCGTATCAACGGCTGTTTATATTTATTGGACTCATCGATATAAACCGGTGCGTTATTATGTTATTGCCTTCTTGCCGTTAACGCTGCTTGTTGTTGTGCATTCAGTTCATCAACAACTTACCGGCAAAGTATTGTATTTGGGTTCGCTAACATTAATGGATATTGGCCTCGCTACCGAAAGCGTAATTATGTCTTTGGTGTTAGCATTTCGTTTCAACTTACTGAAGAAAGAAGCCGAACTTGCACATAGCGAAAATGCGAGAATTATTA
>JBBRFY010000310.1:0-3871 GCA_038241205.1 Cytophagales bacterium | reverse complement strand
GACATGCTGACGAAGCAATCCCCAACCTACGAAGTACAAACGAACGAGTACATGTTGGAGAATCTACTCCCCTCAACGTCACTGCGTCTTGTTCTTTCGCACGGTGTCGCGAGGGGATTGCTTCGTGCCTCGCAATGACGTGGAAAAAATCTCGCTTAACAATTTACAGCCAACCATCCCCCCAGAGCCCATAATTGTAGAGTAAATATTTTACTCATTTCATTTTTTGATGTAGTTTTGGGGCGTGTTGGAAACCATCATTACTTCTAAAACTCGCCTAAAAATGCTCCTGAAGTTCTTCGTGAACTCGGCATCGTCAGCCTACCTCCGTGGTCTTGCGGAAGAGTTTGGAGAATCAACGAATGCCATTCGCCACGAACTCAACAACCTTTCCAAAGCAGGCTATCTTGTTTCCAGAGAAGAGGGCCGCACCATCCTCTATCAGGCAAATACCCAACACCCTTTATTTAATGAATTGAAAAATCTGATGCACAAATATCTGGGCATCGATGATATCATAGAGAACATCATTTCCAAGTTAGGCGATTTAAAGTCCGCCTACATTACAGGGGACTATGCTCACGGAAAGGATACAGGCACAATTGAAGTACTGCTGGTAGGAAACGTCAACACCGAATATTTAAATCAATTGGTGGAAAAAGCCAAGAAGCTCATTCACCGCAACATCATAGTCAATCATATTACGCAGGATAGCTTTTCAAAAAGTGCTAAACACTTCAGGGATGCCTTGCTAGTATGGGGAGAACCTTAAACTTGGAACCTCGAACTTCGAACCCGAACCTTGGAACCTGGAACTTAAAACCTTGAACTTGGAACTCGGAACCTTGAACTTGGAACTTTGAACCTTGAACCTTGAACCTTGAACTTTGAAACTCGAAACTGTGACCGAGGAGGCGAAGCTATGAAGAGTTGTGAGTATTTGTCTTTTTTTACTAGGTTTGATTTTATCTGTTACTATTCAATGAAAAGAAATTATCTACTACTCTACGTTGGTATCATACTACTCGGTTCCTCATGTGTTACGAATAAGCAATTTGTGTATTTGCAAAAAAAAGATGTAAATCCTGACAATGGGCAGCTCCCAATTGATTCCGTTGTGCGTACATATCAGGTAGAACCCTATAATTATTTGATCCAAACCAATGACTTGATATCTGTAAAGTTTGAATCCTTAAGCCCAAAAGAATACGATTTTCTTTCTGGTCAAATGCAACAACAGCAACAGAACGCCACACCCGGAAACGCATTGATGATTGGGGAGCTCGTAGATGAACAGGGTGAAATTCCTTACCCCGTTGTGGGCAAAGTAAAGGTTGCAGGTTTTACGGTGTTTCAGCTTCAAGACAAACTTCAACAGCTGGCCAAAGATTATCTGGATTCACCAGTTGTAAAAGTTCGGCTCTTAAATTACCGGATGACACTTCTGGGTGAAGTAAATAAAGAGGGTACAATTACATTTTCCAATAACCGTGTCACCATGTTGGAGGCAATCGGTCAAGCCGGAGGGTTGACCGATTTGGCAGACAAAAAAAATCTAAAACTGATTCGCCAGATCAATGGAAAAACTGAAATCGCGTATATCAATATGCTCGATGAAAATTTTATTAACTCACCGTACTATTATGTGCATCAGAACGATGTACTCATTACCGGTGCATTGAAGCAGCGTTCATATAGAAAGTATTTTGGCCAAAACCTTTCACTGGTTATTTCGTCACTCTCCCTACTTTTAATCACGTTCACCCTCATTAATTCGACAAAAAATTAATCATACTATCTAAGTGGATAATTCATTATTTGATCAAGAGGAAAATCCAAACCAACAGCAAGGTTTTACCTTGGATTTTAAGCGTGTACTGGCCCGCGCCTTACGGTTTTGGTATGTAATTCTCATTTCATTGGTAGCAGCATTAGCGTTTGCTTTTTATAAGAACCGATATACCCAAAAAATTTACCCCATCTCTGCTTCCATTGTTATTTTGGAAGCGCAGGAAATGAGTGGGGCGGCCGACTTATTATTTAAAAATTCGTTAGTCGATCCGTATAGCAATTACCTAAACGAACCGTACATTATCCGTTCGTATCCGCTGATTGAAAAAGTAATTGTAGAGCAGAATTTCCATGTTGCGTTTTATCGAGAAGGATATTTCATGACTACTGAAGCGTATGATTATATGCCGGTGATCGCCTCATGGTGCAATCCTGAGGAGATCAAAGAAGGAAGCTTTCTATTTAAACTTATTGACGAAAATCATTATTCGTTTTCCAATTTTTCCGAAGGGGAAAACGCCCCGGCCACTGTTTTCAACATTGGCGATTCTATCCGATTTGGAGAGTATAGCCTGTGCATAAAAAGAAATCCTAAAAATAAAATAGAAGGCTACATTGGTACACCATTCTTATTATCTATTCGCAATCCGCGCTCAATTGCGGGATCGTATGTAAATAGGCTTCAAGTTGATTGGGCAGAAGTAGGGTCTGGAGTACTTAATTTAAGTTTAACCGGAACGAATGCGTTGAAGGAGCGTGATTTTTTAGAAGGCCTTATTACTTCATACCAAGACCGTGATTTAGAGAAGAAAAACGAAACCGCCAGACGAACAATAGATTTTATAAAAAGCCAGCTCACCAGTATAAAAGATTCTTTGCGCACAGTTGAATTTCAATTGGAACGTTTTGGCAACAGCAGCCGTGTAAAAGATATGAGTGGGGATGCGCAACGCTTCCTTATGAAAGTGGAAGAATTTGAAATTCAGAAATCGGAATTGCTGATTCGTGAAAACTACTATCAGTATATAAAAGAATATTTAACGAAAGGAAATGCAAACCTCGATCAGATTGTGTTGCCTTCTTCTATTGACTTAAACGACCCGGTATTGGGATCACTACTTACTAAAATGGTAGAATTGCAATTGGAGATCAAACTGTACTTGGATCCCACCCGCGAACGAAACCCGCTGGTGAACAATAAACTGGAGCGCCTACGTGAGATTAAACAAAATGTGTTGGAGTCAGTGGAGACCTTGAAATCTACTGATAAAATAAAATTGGATTTCCTCAACAAACAGCTGAAACAAATTGAAAGACAACTTGATTTACTTCCTGCCAATGAGCGCCAATTGATTTCTGTACAACGCAATTATTCGTTGTTGGAAAATTTATATGTATTCTTAATGCAAAAATTATCAGAGGCCAGTATCTCGGAAGCGTCTAGCACCTCCGATATTTTGACGGTGAACCCACCGATGGTGGGCGGAGCCATCTCACCAAAGCCTGCTCGAAACTATACCATTGCAGCCATGGTCGGTCTCGCGATTCCGCTTATTATATTTGTGCTTTTTGAAATCCTTAACAATAAAATTCAATCAAAAGAAGATATTGATAAGATGACCTCCATTCCTTTTCTAGGTGGGGTAGGGCATTCAGAAGGAAACAACTTGGCGGTAAAGGAGCATCCCAAATCAGGTGTAGCAGAATCCTTTCGTGCCATGCGCTCCAACCTCAACTTCTTTACGGGCAATAAGCCCAAGCAAGTTTTTATGGTCAGTAGCTCCATTAGTGGGGAAGGTAAAACGTTTACAACGATCAACCTCGCAACGGTGTTTGCGCTCTCCGGAAAGAAAACATTGATAGTAGGTGCCGACATGAGGCGACCAAAAATATTTGAAGACTTTGGCCGCCCCAATCAGTTAGGATTGAGCACCTATTTATCGGGTCTTTCTGAATTCAAGGATGTGATTCAAGATACCGAAATTGAAAACCTCTTCTTCATCAGTGGTGGTCCGGTGCCTCCCAACCCTTCGGAACTATTATTGACCGATCGCTTTGAAGCATTCATTAAAATTGCAAG
>JBBRFY010000309.1:0-3879 GCA_038241205.1 Cytophagales bacterium | reverse complement strand
TGCGTTTAACTGGTTGACTGTCAACTGCGGGATTTCCCCGCTTGCTCTTTAAATCGAAAAATTATTTTGTTGATCGTAGTTAACAACAAAAGTAACAACGGGATTTTCCCGATTTGCTTTTACAGTCGTAAAATAGTTGATCATCACCTACCAGTTTTCCTTGTAGTGCAGTTAATGTTTCTAATCGGTTGATTTACAGGCTCACCCGATTTGGGGAGCGGTACAGGCCATAAGGACAAAATCCTTTTGCATATTATGTTTTAATAAAGCGGCTATTTACATGAATTGAAAAGAAGTCGATCAAGTGTTTAAGACCGATTGTTTGAAAGGTATTGTACCCTATTTGTCGCCAAATGTTTAGCAATTGTTTTACAATAAAAAAGACGACCCTTTCGAGATCGTCTAACTAGTTGATTTTCAGAGCCCCCTGCCGGAATCGAACCAGCGACCTACTGATTACAAGTCAGTTGCTCTACCAGCTGAGCTAAGGAGGCCTTTTTGTTTCACTTTTGCATATTGACGAATCAATACGCTCCGAGTAAAATCGAGGTGCAAAAATAGAGGAAGAAAGCTTTTTAGCAAATGGTTCTTAAGAATTACTTCAGAAACTATTGAAAAGCCTCAAATCATTCATGATAATAACGACTTCATTCCATGATAATCCTAAATATCCCCAAGCTGCGGTCGAATCACAATCTCTTCCACCACACTTCTACCGGAAAGCGAGTACGCTGAGAAAATTGTCTCGGCAATATCTTCTGCTGGCACAAAGCGTTCATCGGGCAAGTCAGAATTTGCCCAACTATTTGTTTTGGTAGCACCGGGCATTACTGCCGTAACACGTATCTTGAATTTCTTAACTTCTTCGCGCAAGCATTTCGAAAATCCCAACATGGCAAATTTTGAAATAGCATACGAACCACCATTAGCATATGCCATAAAGCTGGCGATAGAACAGATGTTAAAAATATGCCCGGCTTCGTTTTCCTTCATCCCACCTATCAAACCACGCGTAAGATTATAGGCGCTGTATAGGTTGGCATTCATCATGCTTTCCAAAACACCATCAGGCTCCGTTGAGATTTCTCCAGGTATAAAAACACCGGCATTGTTTACCAACACATCTACAGGCCGGCCAAAATAAAGTATAAAATCCACGAAAGCGTTTACCTGAACTTTATCTCCCATATCGGCTGTCTTCGTCATTACCTTTACCGAATACTTTTGTTCAATAGATTCTTTCAGCGCGTCTAATTCTTTATCATTTCGGGAGCAGGTAATAACATCAAACTGCTGAGCAGCAAATTTTTCAATCACCGCCAAACCAATTCCTTTTGTTCCTCCCGTTACTACAATTACCTTATTCATATCCTATCAAATTATCGTCAGAGCTTAAAAATAAAACTAAGGTTTTTTTCTTCTGAAAACTTATTTTCAGTGAAAATCATCGATTTTAGATGATCGATTATGCGTTTTTTTCAATACCCAAACGCGAAATCAAAAATGTTAAATAGGAATCCTGATTTGTTTGTTTATTGCAGCTATGATTAAAGAGATTGGTAAGTATTTCATATTTCTCGGAGAGATGGTTGTAAACCGGGAAACGTTCAAGACCTATTATAAATTAGTGTTAGACGAGTGCATTGCCATTGGCATCGGCTCCATTTTTCTAGTTGCGCTTGTGTCAACCTTTATGGGCGCGGTTACTACTGTACAAACAGCATACAATATGGTGAGCCCGCTGGTGCCTGACCATGTTATATCGCAAGTGGTGCGCGAAATGGTAATTCTTGAGCTGGCGCCCACCATTATGGCATTAATCTTTGCCGGTAAAATCGGATCTTCTATGGCCAGCGGTTTAGGTACCATGCGCATTACCGAACAGATTGATGCACTTGAGGTGATGGGCATTAATTCCATATCCTATTTGGTGATGCCGAAAATAATAGCCTCGCTATTGATGTATCCGCTGCTTGTTATTGTTGCAGGTGTCTGTGCCATGGCGGGTGGCTATGTAGTTGGCGCACTGGTCGGCTTTATAACACCAGAAGATTACATCTACGGTATTCGTTCTTCCTTCAATCCGTTCACCATTACTTTCGCACTTATAAAAGCTGCGGTGTTTGCATTTTTAGTTTCATCCATATCTTCATATAAAGGATATTATACCAAAGGCGGTTCGCTTGAAGTGGGTATTGCTAGCACACAGGCGGTAACAACAAGTGTAATTGCCATTTTACTTGCCGATTATTCTTTAGCACAAATCTTATTAACCAATGATTAAGGTACAAAGCATCACCAAATCTTTTGGCGATAAAACAATTCTAACAAACATTAGCGGAACGTTCGAAAAAGGAAAACCGAATCTTATTATTGGTGCGAGTGGCACAGGTAAAAGTGTTTTGTTGAAATGCATTGTCGGTTTAATAAAACCAAATCTTGGACAAGTTTTTTATGATGGTCGTGATTTTTATGCAGGCGATAATGAACTTAAAACTGAGATAAGAAGAGAGATGGGTATGCTCTTTCAAGGCGGTGCACTATTCGATTCAAAGAATGTAATGGACAATGTAAAGTTTCCACTTGATGTGCTTACCACCATGACGCACTCTGAAAAACTTGAGCGCGCTAATTTTTGTTTAGAGCGTGTTGGCTTGGAAAATATAAATAAAAAAATGCCTTCCGAAATTAGCGGGGGTATGAAGAAACGCGTGGGTATTGCGCGTGCTATCGTAAACAAACCAAACTACTTATTTTGTGATGAACCCAATTCGGGTCTGGATCCACAAACGTCAATATTAATTGATGAATTAATTCAAGATCTTTCTGAAGATCTTGACATCACTACCATAGTCGTAACGCACGACATGAATTCTGTGATGGGTATTGGCGAAAATATTTTATATCTATACAAAGGCGAAAAACTTTGGGAGGGCACAAAAAATGATATCACACACTCGGGCGTAAAAGAACTTGATGATTTTGTTTTTGCAAACAAAGTGATGAATAGTTTGCGGGGGAAATAACACGCTGAACTATTCAGTCGCAGAAAAAAGTATAAGACAATTCAATAACGCTGTATTGTTCATTCTTAAACAACATTTTGACCGATCGTCATCTCAATATAAAAAGTAGTACCCTTCCCTACCGTTGTCTCAAACCATATTTTTCCCTGCATTTGTTCGATGGCTTGCTTGGCAATGGCCAATCCTAAACCTGATCCAGATTTCTTAGTTGTGAAGTGCGGAAGAAAAACACGCTCAGCAACGTCAGGTTCAATACCTTTTCCATTATCAGTAAATGACAACAAGCACGTGCCTTCCTTCTTTGTCAATGAAATAATAACGTTAGCGCTCCTTCCCGGAACAGCAGATTGAAAAGCGTTTAGAATAATATTCGAGAATGTTCTTCCCAATAATTGCTCATCGCCAATTACATTAAAATTATCATCTGATATTTTAAGCTTTATAGTTCCTGAACGAAGGTGCAATTCAACAATGCGTCTTAGCAATACTGTTAAATCAAGCGGCATCATAACGGGCTCAGGCATTTTAGCAAACGAACTAAACGATGATGCAATATCATTTAGAGTGTCCACTTGTGTGAGCAGTGATGAAACGGCCTTTTCTGTTCGATCTAACGAAGTGGTTCCTGCCTGAAGCTGCCGTTCCAATTGCTGAAGTGTTAGCTTCATAGGGGTTAACGGATTTTTAATTTCATGCGCCACCTGCTGAGCGATTTCGCGCCACGCCAATTCCCGTTGTGTTTGCTCCAGCTCTGATTTACTTTCGCTTAGTTTAAAAAGCATTTGATTGTACTCCTTCACCATTGTTCCAATCTCATCATCTGATCGCCAGACCAGTGGCTCATTTGTTTTTG
>JBBRFY010000308.1:0-3887 GCA_038241205.1 Cytophagales bacterium | reverse complement strand
TGGAGCAACAGCCTGCCCGTGGTGAGGTAGAAGTTTCGCACATTATGATTCGAACAGGAGATGGTACAGACAATGATAAAGCAAAGAATACAATTTTTACTGTTTACGAACAATCACAACGTGGACGATCATGGGATGAATTGTGTAAGCAATATTCTGAAGATCCGGGCACAAAAGATACAGCAGGAAAACTAAAACCTTTTGGTGTAGGCGCAATGGCAAGCGTGCCTGAGTTTGATCGCGTAGCATTTTCGCTTGCTAAACCGGGCGAAATTTCCGATCCTTTTCAAACCCAATACGGCTGGCATATTATGCGCTTGGAGAAAAAAATTCCGCTCCCCCCACTTGAAGAAATGTCGGCCTCGTTAAAAAATAGAGTGAACAGAGATGAACGCACACAAATTTCGAAACAGGCATTACAAAATAAATTGAGAAATAGCTATGCGTGGAAAGAAAACCCCGCGATAAAGACAAAGGTATTTGCGTTGGGCGACACAAGTTTAGTAAAGGGCAAATGGAAAATGCCAAATTATTCTGCGAAGGAAATACTCCTTTCATTAAAGACAAAAGACTTCAGCACAAGAGATTTTCTGGTGTATGTTCAAACAAACCAAAAACCGAACAATCTGGAACCGGAAAAATATATGGGCCAACTCTACAACAATTTTGTAGATGCACGCATCATGCAGATGGAGGAAGAGAAAATAATTCATGAAAACCCAGAATATGGTTTTTTGTTGAAGGAATATTATGAAGGTATTTTGCTTTTTGAAATCATGGAAAAGGAAGTTTGGAACAAAGCGTCAGATGATTCAATTGGGCAAGTGACGTATTTTAATTCGCATCAAACAAATTATCAGGCAGGCGAGCGCATTAAGGCATCGCTATATTCATCAAAAGAAACAGGTTATGAAGCTCCTTTAAAGGCGCTTATTGAAGCGGGAGATGAAAAGAAAATTCAAGAATATATCTCGATCCATAAAATTAAGGTAGAGTCAGGATTCTATACGCGAGACGAAAAACCGGTTTTGCAGAAAGTGGCAGAAGCGAAGGGCATATATTCCGTAGAAAATAATGGAATGTATTACCTTGCGCGGCTAATCGATATACTGCCCGCGGGCAACATGTCGTTTGAGGAGGCACGGTCTGGTGTAATCTCTGATTATCAAACTTTTTTAGAGCAAAACTGGATCAACCAATTAAAGAAAAAGTATGAGGTTAAGGTAAATGAGAAAGGCAAGAAACACGTATTGGATCAACTTCTGCAACCTTAAGTCGGGGTTTATAAATACCTGTTTGCGCTTGTCAATAATGGCCATCTTTTTTATTGGTATAAGCCTTTCAAGCTGTGACTTAATTAAAATGAAGAACGAGCAAACCAGCACTGGAGAGGACCGTAAACCGGTTGCGCGCGCGAACGATGTCTACCTTTACAGGGATGAGTTGATAGGGATAGCACCACCCGGCACAGCACCTGCAGATAGCGCAGCACGAACGGAAGCCTATGTTAATACTTGGGTAAGAAAACAATTACTCATTCAGGAAGCATCGCGCAAGATTGATATTAACGAAGCGGAAGTTGAGCGTAAAATACTAGATTATCGGTTTAGTATTATTGCGTATGAATATCAAACTTTTTATGTGAAGAAGAATTTAGATACCTCAATTGATGATGCTGAAATAGATCGCTATTATAAAGATAATATCGATAATTTTATCTTGAAGCAAAACATTGTGAAGGCCACGTTTTTAAAGGTGCCGAAAAATGCACCTCGCACCAATAAGATTAAAGAACTTATTTTTTCAAAACGTGAAAAGGAAATTAAGGAATTGAAATCATACTGCCTTAGTTTTTCTGCCGCCTATCATATTTCAGATTCTACGTGGATGGTATTTGATGAGCTGGTACAAAATTCTCCGCTGGCGGAAATACCAAATAAAATTCAGTTCCTAAAAGCAAAACCCTATTATGAAACATCAGACGAAGGATTTTTATATTTCTTTAAAGTAGAAGAATATCGCATATCAGATAATACATCTCCATTGGAGTTTGTGAAAGAAGATATTCGCAACATTATTTTAAATAAGCGCAAAGTAGAATTGGCCAAACAGTTGGAAGATGAAGTGTATAATTATGCAGTGGAGAAAAATGAATTTGAAATTTTTAAATAGTCTGAAAACAACTTTCGTTCTTGTTGGAATGCTGAGTGCAGCATTCTATTCTCAAGCGCAAGAGACGGAAGGATTTGTGGTAGATGAAATTATTGGCAAGGTGGATAATTTCATTGTGTTGAAATCTGATTTGGAAAAAGCCTATCAAGATTACCTTACCAACGGAGGCACACCTGGCCAGGAAGTTCGCTGCCAGTACATGGCGTTGTTGGTGCGCAATAAATTAATGATGGCGAAAGCAGAGATTGACTCTGTTTTGGTTCTTGATTTCGAGGTAGATCAATATACCGATCGAAAGATGGAAATGATCATTGCACAATCGGGCGTTACGGCTAATGAGCTTGAAGAGAAATACGGAAAAACATTGGAGCAGATACGTTTGGAAATTCGCGATCAGGAGCGTGAACAAATGGTGGTGCGTAAAATGCAAGAAGAGATTACCAAAGATATTGTCATTACACCTGCAGAGGTAAGAAAGTTTTTTAATAAAATTCCGAAAGACAGTTTACCTTACTTTTCTGCTGCTGTAGAATCAGCTCAAATTGTGAAAGTGGCTAAAGTGAGTGACGAACAAAAAGATGTTACGCGCAAGCAATTGATCGAGATACGAAATCGTATTTTAACGGGAGAAGATTTTGCGAAGCTGGCTAAAGAATTTTCAG
Source organism: Cytophagales bacterium (assembly GCA_038241205.1). Lineage (GTDB taxonomy): Bacteria > Bacteroidota > Bacteroidia > Cytophagales > Cyclobacteriaceae > Chryseolinea. The sequence goes on along the minus strand of JBBRFY010000308.1, from coordinate 1,053 downwards.
ATGACCCCAGCGTTGCAGGCAATAATGGAAACATGGGTTGGGTTGGTCGCGGTAAAATGGTGCCCGAGTTTGAAGCGATGGCGTTTAAACTGAAGCCAAATGAGATATCAATGCCATTCGAATCGCAGTTTGGCTTTCATATTATGCAATTGATTGAACGAAGAGGTAATGAATACAACTCTCGCCATATACTTATTTCGGCTAAGCCGTCACCCAATGATTTAATAGAAGCAAAAAATTATCTTGATAGTTTGCGTGGGCTCATTGGACCAGATAAAATGACATTTCAAAAAGCAGCAAAAGAGTTTTCAGATGATGTTGCCACAAAAGGTAATGGCGGTTTTTTTACCGGCTCAGATGAAAGCATGCATGTATTGGTAGAAGAATTGGATCCGGTAATCTTTTTTAAAATTGACTCAATGAAAATAGGCGATATTTCGGAGCCCATGTTTTATCGAACCGATGAAGGTAAAAGCTCGATGCGCATCATTTATTATAAGTCCAGAATTAAACCACACATGGCTTCGCTGGATGATGACTGGACAAAAATACAAGGGGCAGCATTGAATGAAAAGAAAGATAAAATTCTTCAAAAATGGTTTTCGAAAGCACGCAAAGATGTTTTCATAAGCTTGGACAAGGATTATGATTATTGTGGAATATTAGACGAGTGATACATGACTAAATTTTCTTCGGATGTAGAGGCCGCGCAAGCATTGGCTTCAGCCTACAAAAAACTTTCAGCAGAAATTTCAAAAGTAGTCATCGGGCAAAACGATGTAGTGCGCCAGGTGCTTACTGCAATTTTTTGTCAAGGGCATTCACTCCTTGTTGGTGTGCCCGGGTTGGCGAAAACGTTGTTAGTTCAAACTATTGCGACATCACTCGAGCTTCAGTTTAAGCGCATTCAGTTCACACCTGATTTAATGCCTTCGGATATTGTTGGTGCAGAGACCATGGATAAGGAACGCAATTTTAAATTTGTGAAAGGCCCCGTGTTTGCAAATATTATTTTAGCAGATGAGATTAACCGTACGCCACCCAAAACACAAG
>JBBRFY010000307.1:0-3895 GCA_038241205.1 Cytophagales bacterium | reverse complement strand
TCCTGCAGAGGTAATTGTTTTTAATTTTCCAATATCAATCCCATGTTCCGTAATGTTTGCTGATGCCGCTTGTGGAAGCACAAGGGTTGCCGTTGTGTTGGTGGGAATTTGTACTGAAAGTTTAAATACTCCGCCCTCTATTTTCCACGATGATTTTGCCAAGCCATACCCTGTCTTTAATTCAGCGGAAGCGCTTGTTAATTTTCCGCCAGGCTTAGGCGCAATTAAAATTTCTTTATAGCCAGGCGATGCTTCCTGAAGACCGGCAACAGTTCGATACATCCAATCGCCAATGGCACCGTAAGCATAATGGTTAAATGAATTCATACCCGAACTCTGAAATGTGCTGTCCGGTTTTATTCCATCCCAACGTTCCCAAATTGTGGTGGCTCCCATCTTTACTGGGTAAAGCCATGATGGATACGTTTCCTGCAGTAATAAACTATACGCAACATCAACAAAGCCAAATCGTGTAAGCACTTCACAGAGATAAGGTGTGCCAAGAAAACCAGTTGTTAAATGATTGCCATAGCCTTTTACATTTTGCACCAAACGTTCTGCCGCTTGAGCGCGCAGGTTTTCGGGCAGCATATCAAAATTTAATGCGAGCACATAAGCTGTTTGTGTTCCGGTGACAAGACGCCCATTAGCCGTAAGGTATTCTTTTTGGAAAGCATCTTTAATTCGTTTTAACATCGCTGCATACCGTGATGCATCTTCGGTTTTCCCTAAAACCGTAGCGGTATTAAGAAGTAGTTGCGTGGAGTGAGCCCAAAAGCATTGAGCGATTAAATATTTATCTGTAACTGTGGACCGATCATCATCATCATCAGCGGGCTTGTAGAAGAGCCAATCACCAAAATGAAATCCACTATTCCATAAATTATTTTTGCTAGCCTTGTCAATGTAGTTTACCCATGCCTTCATGCTTTCATATTGTTGTTCAAGAATTCGTTTGTCACCATAGGCCATATACATGTTCCATGGAATGATGGTAGCGGCATCTGCCCATCCTGCAGAAGCCCCAAAGTCTTTGTTCAACACATTTGGAACAACGGGTGGAACACGACCGTCTTCTGCCTGATCAGTAGCAAGGTCTTTTAACCATTTGGTAAAGAACGTAGCAGCATTCATGTTGTAGACTGCAGTTCGGAAGAAAACCTGTGCATCACCTGTCCAACCGAGACGTTCATCGCGTTGTGGACAATCGGTTGGAACATCAACAAAATTTCCTTTTTGACCCCATTGAATATTGTGCTGAAGTTGATTTAACAAAGGATTTGAACTGGCGAAATTTCCGGTAGGTGCCATGTCGGAATACACAGCAGTTGCCATTATGTTTTCATTTTTTAATTCGCCCGGATAGCCTTCTACTTTCACATATCGGAATCCGAAGAAAGTTAGATGCGGTTCATACACTTCTTCTGCATCTCCTTTTACAATGTATTGAATTTCAGCTTGCGCTGAACGAAGATTTTCGGTGTAGAAGTTTCCCTCTTTATCCAACACTTCTGCGTGGAGTATTTTTATTTTGTCTCCCGATTTTCCTGTCACTTTAAAGGTAACCCATCCTACCAAGTTTTGCCCGAAGTCGACAATGGTTTCACCTTTTGGTGTTTTAAAAATTTTAACTGCTTTAAATTCTTCATGCTTCATTACCGGAGGGGCATACGCTGCAATGAGATTTTCTTTTCCAATGTCAATTGTACGAACACGCAGCCAGTCTGAATCATTGAAACCAGATTGTGTCCATCCCTTTTTTTCTAATCGTGCATCATATGCTTCGCCATAATAAATTCCGGATTTTGTAATCGCGCCCGTGGAGCATTTCCATTGATCGTTGGACGTAATAATTTCGGTTGATCCATCGGCATACTTTATTTCAAGTTGAAAGAGAAGAGCAAGATTTTTTCCGTACACATTTTTATTTCCCTCCCATGCAAGCCATCCTCTGTACCAACCATCTCCTAGCAAAACACCAACGGCATTGCTTCCATTGCTAACGAGCGATGTAACATCATACGTTTGATATTGAAGACGAGTGGTATAGCTTGTCCAGCCCGGAGTGAGGTATTGATTTCCAACACGCTTGCCGTTAAGATGTGCTTCATACACGCCATGTGAGGTAATGTAAAGTCGAGCCGATTGAATTGTCTTTTTTAATTCGAATGTATGGCGAAGCAGTGGTGAAGGTTGTCCCGTGCTATCACCGGGAAGGGTTGGTTCAATCCATTTTGCAGACCAATCTGACGAATGAAGTAGCGCGGTTTCCCAAAATTTCACCTCGCTCCATGCTGAAGAATTTCCTTTGTTGTCACTTACCTTCACTTGCCAGTAATATCGTTTCCGCGATGTCAATGCAGGGCCTGCATACGGAATTAAAACGGATTGATCTGAAATCACTGCTCCGGATTGCCAGAGAATGTTTTGTCCTTTTAACAATGCTTTTGAATCCAATCCAACACGAATAAAATAATTCGTTTGCATAATACCTTGTTGTGCCGAAACCAGTTTCCAGCTAAAGCGGGGTATAGTTACATCAATACCCAACGGATTATTCTGATACTCGCAGGTTAGATCAGTGACTTGAAGTTTTTGTGCAAGGAGGGTGCTGAAGGATGAAATGAAAAAAAGAAAGGCGGTGATAATTCTCATGGGTGGTAGTTATAAGAGTAGAAAGGTACGAAGTTCATTCGTGAGAACTAGCCTGCTCTATCATGCAGGCATCAGCATGAGATTCTTTACTCATTATACGTTTTTGAAACAAGAAATAGCAATAACAAATCGGTGTCTTGCCTTCTTATAAAAATTATTTTCCACCAATCGTTAAATTTGAAATGTCTTTAACATCAGTAGTTAAGAAAAATAATTTGCTCTCATGTGGATTTAAGGTTATGTGTATGCTGTCACGGAAGGATGTTTTTGTTTTGCCTGTGATAGTCCACTCATAACAGGCCATTGCTTGCTGGTTAATTAATGTATTGACAGCAAACGTTTCTTCTATCAGTTCTTCTTTTCTATTGGTAAATAATACGGCATAGGTTCCTGATGAGGAATATTTTCTAAGCATAACATCAGCCTTGGTTGGTGTATCAATAAATGGAAATGTGGCTGTCCATTTTTCTGAAGGAGGTTCCAATTCGCGAAAAAGTTTTAGCCGATCTGGCGGCAACTCGTTTAATATATCGGATGTATTAATCATTCCACCGAGCATACCCATCCAAAGGGTAAGACTCTCGGTTTCCTTATCCGTCATACCATCGGCCAAGGGCGGCTATTATTTTTTAGGCGTTGTTGTGTAAGATACTTTCGATAATTACCTATCCAATTAAAATATGAGAACGCTTCAATCAGTGTATTACGGTTATTTCTTCTCGAAATTTGCAGTTACACTTCCTACATTATCAATCACAACTTTCAATTTAATATCCTGATTAATGGTTACGAGTTCAACAGGAGAACCTGGAATTACCAAGCTTCCTTTTTCTAAACACAAGCCTCTATCGGTTAGAGAATTCACCAACCATCGTAACGAGTGAACAGGACCACCCATAATCTCTGAAGCCCTTGCAGAAACGATGAAAGAATTGTTATTATAGACAGTGAACTTTTCATCTTCGAATTGTAAATCTTCAGGAGAAACTTTTTGGTTTCCTATAATAAGTCCGGTATGAATGCCACCAGAACAAATTAATTCTTGGATCGTTGGTGGGTTAACCCAAAAATTGTACTCATGAATTTCAATTCCCGGGCTTACGTAGTCTATTGCATTTATAAGCTCTTCATCTGAAAGGTTTTTTCCTTTAAGGGTTTTTCCAATTTTGAAAACCATTTCTGGTTCGATTGCGCAATTAATGTAATTACTCCAGTCAATATTTACTTGATTGCCTCCAAC
>JBBRFY010000306.1:0-3918 GCA_038241205.1 Cytophagales bacterium | reverse complement strand
AAATAACTGGTATGAATTTTTCCTTCGTAGCGTGCAGTGTAAGTTCCACAGAATGGCGTTCAAACATTTTTAATGTGAAAAAATTTACTCCCTTTCTTTTTTTTCTAATACTGATATCAAGCTTTATCACCAGTTTTTCACAAGATAAAAAGTCGGTTGTTATAGGTTCGATGATTAGCAGACCGAATGCCATATTGATTCTCAATCCGTCAAATGGAGCTCAAGGTGTATTGCTTCCTCAAATTACGACTACGAACAGACTTGCCATGCAACCTGTTTCACCCGATGAAGACGGGCTTGTAGTATTCGACATTAACGAGAAAAAATTCTACTACTGGAAAGACAGCAACTGGACTTCTGGTTTAGGAAGTTCTGTTTCCAATCAAACACTACTTTACGATATAGCAACTCGCAAACTTTCTTTATCACCTGGAAACGAAGTTGACCTTACTACCTTAAAAGAAATACCGAATCAAACAGGACAAGCCGGAAAATTTATTACAACCGATGGCATTTCGCTTTCTTGGGCAAGCCTTTCAACTTTGGGCGATATAACCAGCATTATTACAGGTTCAGGTTCGGGACTTTCCGGTGGGGTCACTTCGGGAGATGCTACCCTTTCTGTAAATATTGATAATACTACTATCGGAATTAACGGGTCGAACCAATTGCAGTTAAAAGACGCTGCTGTTACAAATACAAAAATTTTAGATGCTGCCGTAACCGATGTAAAGATTGCTCCCGGTATCACCACTTCAAAACTAAGTCCATCCGTATCCAACGGGCAGGTATTGACAACCATTGCCGGAGTTACAACTTGGGCAAATGCATCCGCGAGCACCGATGATCAAAACATTACTCTAGCAGGAAATATTCTAAGTATTGAGAACGGAAACACGGCCGATCTAGCAACACTCAATGCTTCCGGTGAAGTAAACGGACCTTTAAATAACCTTGTCATTCAAAACGATGCTATCACAACTGTAAAGATTTTAAATGCTGCTGTAACCGATGTAAAGATTGCTCCCGGTATTACCACTTCAAAACTAAGTCCATCCGTAACCAACGGACAGGTATTGACAACGATTGCCGGAGTTACAACTTGGGCAAATGCATCCGCTGACCAGCAGTTAACCTTTAGTGGTAATACATTAACTCTAACCAACGGTGGACCACCCGTTGATTTAATAGCGGGCGGTGAGGTGATTGGCGATCTTGATAATCTTTCCATTGGACTTGGTGTAATTGACGCTACGAACATGAGTGCAGGGAATTATTCTACTGTAATTACAAGCGGTACCTATCCAATTAATATCACGGGCAATGCAGTTACCGCTACCGGGTCTATTAATTTCTCTGGGTTGCTTGCCGGTGACATTACAGGCTCACAAACTGCAACGGTAGTCTCTAAACTTCAGGGAAATAGTTTGTCAAATGTTACGCCTCTTACTAATCAAGTATTAAAATTTGACGGAACACAGTGGCTTCCACAAGCTGATGATGTTGGAACAGGGTCATTGCCATCTCTTGGTTTGGCGCAAATAATTACGAACGATGGATCCGCTAATGTTGCGGTAGGTATTAGTGGAGATGCTACCCTTTCCGCGTCTGGTATTATAACCATTGCCGATGCTTCAATAACCAATTTAAAAATCAATGATGTAGCTCCTTCAAAAATAACAGCTGGCGGGGCAAACACAGGTGAGGTCTTAAAATGGAACGGAACACAGTGGCTTCCACAAGCTGATGCAGCAGGTTCAGGAACTGTAACAAGTATCACAGCGGGTACAGGACTCACGGCTTCACCTTCAAATCCAATTACAACAACCGGAACCATTGGTATAAACACAAATGGTGTAACTTCTAATGAGTTAAGTAGTAGCGCAACAATAAATACAGACCGGGCTGTAACTGCTGATCACATTCGTGATGGTGCTGTGACAACGGGAAAAATAAATAATGGCGCTATAACAGATGCAAAAATCACATCTGTATCTCCTACTAAAATTACTGCAGGAGGGGCAACCGTTGGAAAGGTTTTAAAGTTTGATGGATCAAATTGGGTTGCTCAAGACGATAATGGCGGCACCGATAGTCAAACGCTTTCTTTCACTTCTCCCAATCTCAGTATTGCAGGCGGTAACAGCGTTAACCTCAGCGCGCTTAATACAGACGGACAAACTTTATCGTATGTTCCTGCCTCCGGTTTATTAACAATTGCTGGCGGTAATAATGTTACGATAACGGGAACCGCTCCAGGCGGAGCAGCAGGCGGTGATCTTTCTGGTAATTTCCCCAATCCACAAATTGCTACCACAGCCGGGCCTAATCTCGCCACTGCTATTAATGCCATTGCTGCCAACGGTACTATTAGTGGAAATAAAATCAATCCTAATTTTGGTATTCAAAATATTTCCACCAGTGGCAATTTGTCTGTTTCAGGAACTGGAACACTAGCGGTAAGTGGTGCAACTACACTGACCGGAAGTGCCACTTTAAACAACGGACTGACAGTAACTGGAACTACGCAGTTCGCTGGCTTAGCAGGAGGTACTAACATGGTGGTTGCTGGACCAACCGGTATATTAAGCACACAACCTATTCCTTCTGTTACTACAGGAAATCTGACTTCCTCTACTACGGGCGTCTCTGTTTCAGGAGGTACTAATGCTGTAGTAGGAACGGGTTCAACCATTACCATTCAAAATGCATCGGCAACGCTACCTGGTTTGCTTCAAGCCGCTGACTTTAACACTTTCAATAATAAAGTTGGCTTAGCAACTTTACCTTCCGCTGGAGATATTTCTGGAAGTTATAATTCGGGTTTTCAAATCGTTGCTAATACAGTAACAAATGCAGAAATTTTAGATGGAACAATTTTAACAGCAGACCTTGCAAACAGTTCAGTCACATCAGCAAAACTGGCAAATACATTAGTAACAGCCGGTACTTACGGAACAGCAACACAAGTTTCGAAATTTGATGTCGATGCACAGGGGCGGCTCACCAATGCAACCAACGTTGCTATTATTTCAGCAGGTGATGTTGCCGGTAATCTAAGCTCCACTACGGTTGAAAGACTACAAGGCAATCAAGTTATTGCGGGAGCGTTGGGAGTGCCGGATATTGGTAAATCGTTGGTTTGGAATGGTACACAATGGGCACCTCAAGTTCTTCCAGGAACTAGCCCAGTGGCGCAATCATATATAATTGATCCCTCTGACTTTATTAACCTTCGGTTGAATGATAAAAAAGACAAAGACAATATGGTAATCTTTGAAGAGAATAGCACATTCATATCGGTTATTAAAAAAGATGAGGGCAATTCTATAATCTCACCGTTTCATCTTCCGCAAGGAGCGATCATTGAACAGATCACTTTGTATTATATGGATCGTGATTCAAAAAATATCCAATTTGAAGTTTACAGAAAAACTTTTACCGGAAGTAATGATCGCATTATTACGCCCTGGACATCAAGTGTTAATTCAGGTTCTATCTTAAGTCAAAATATTTCACCAACGGTTGGCAAAGAGACTATCGACAATGAACTTTATTCTTACCGCGTAGTGATAAAACTAGATCCTTCTGGTGATACGAATGAGGCAAATGATGCAAATCATAGAATTTATGCAGTGCGTATAAAATATTTGCCACAATAAGTATGAAGAAGGTTTACAAGGCGTTTTTCTCAATATGTTATCTTGCCATTTTTAGTATAGCAACGCCATGCTTACATGCTCAGCACATTATTAACCAAACCAGTCTATATATTCCTGCCGGAATTGAAGTGTATGCACCCGCAGATATTAATAACACTGGCTTTATTCAAAACAATGGAAGCGTTGCATTATTGGGAGACTGGAACAACATGAATGTGTATCAGGGATCTGGGTTTGTTGCGCTGGAAGGTATTGA
>JBBRFY010000305.1:0-3993 GCA_038241205.1 Cytophagales bacterium | reverse complement strand
ATAGGTAGGAATTACAACACTAAAAAAAGGATTATTCGCCATAGAGTTTTTTCAACGAAATCAACATAGGCTCAACTCCGAACTGTAAAAATACATCTTGTCTCCCATTATTGATAAGATGTGTTATTAATTGAGAATCTTGGGTGAGTCGCAATAATGCCTGGTAAATACCTTCAGCATCTTTAAAGTCAACAACAAGAGCGTTTCGACCATCTATAATAAACTCATCAGCAATGCCCGATAAGGTAAATATAGAAGGTACGCCTGCTGCTAAGGCTTCAACATAAGTTTGTCCGAATGCCTCACAGATTAAATCGACTGGTGTATGAACATACAAATCAAAAGCAGAATATAGCGCAGCCACATCTTCTTCAAATGGAATAAGGACGACACGATCAGCTGGAATTGATTTTAACAACTCCATTATGGTTTCATGATAAGACCCTGTAGCATTTGCAAGCACTATACATGAAGTTGGATTCTCCTTTAGAAATTTTTGAAACGCAGGGATTATGAATTGAATTCCTTTCCATTCAATGTGTCTGGCAATAACCCCGATGACAGGATGTTGCTTAGGTATTTTCCATTTTTCACGAATGTACTCAGTGCGTTCGGGCGATACTTTTGCAAAAACATTTAGCTCAAAACCGTGTGGGATCTTCACTACTTTAGAAGATGGAACGTGCTCCATTTCAAGAAGTGTTTTATCGGTTGCCTGACTGATTGAAACAATACGTGAGGCTATGCGATTACTCCAGAGATCAAAACGAACCCCATCAGGATGATAGACATGATGATAATTACTATTGTGCCGAGTGTATATTCTATTTCGGATTCCGGCAAGATATGCAGATGTAAGTCCGATTAATTGTGCATCAAATAAATGTGCATGAACTATATGCGGTCTTTTGAAAAGAAGGAAGAAAAACGTTTTGATAAATGTCCAAACAAAATCCTTTTTGCCCCGATACGTTATACGTTTAACAGAAATACCTTGCCCGACCAAAAAATCCTCGAGCGAAGAAGAGGAAGCATTTAGCAAAATAAAAGTAAGTCCATAATCATTTTTTAAACCAGCTGCAATCCATTCAAATGCCAATGATTTTTGAATTTGCGATACAATGTAGAAAATTTTCTTTTTGGGTAGCATTACCTTGCGATGATATCAAAGTGGCAGTTGCTAAAGTTGGTTTGTGCTGAAATCTTTACTCCACTTTCAGCTTCTATTATTTCTTTGTATCCGACTCCAAGAAGAAATTCAGTGAGTGCCAATGCTGAATCTCCTTGATCGCGCAGATTGTTATCATCCAATTCAATGAACAGAATAGGTTTGTGTTTCATCAAAATACCTTTGGCGCCCCTTAACACATTAAGTTCATAACCCTCGACATCCATTTTAATAAGGTCAACACGATTCAGTTCCTGAGCGGGTACAAAATCATCAAGCTTCACAATTTGAACTGGTCGAGATGCGCTAGCTCCGGCTGGAGCGATCCGATTGCCTCCACGATTTGATGGCGTCCTGATTTCCATATCCACCTGGAAATTTGCATTGCCTAGCCCAACCGGGAAGGCGAGGAGATTTTTAAAATCATTTAATGAAATATTATCTGAGCAACGTTCAAAATTATAGGGATCAGGTTCGAAGCCCAATACCTTTCCTTGTTTTGCGATTTGTGCCAGGTTCAAAACGGTCCAACCAATGTTTGCACCAATATCAAGCACATTGGACTTTTCATGACACAACGAAAAAAGTTTTTGTATTCCATTATCTTCAAATCCAAAGAACAAATAGTGCCCCATGTAATCACTAATATCAACGCGCATTGCAATACCGCTGCGCTTCAATACTTTAAAAGTGCCTGGAGTATATTGATATGGGTTAGGAACTAATTTACACACAAGATGATCGGGCGATTTTCCACTCGTCAATGAGACCAGAAGAGATTCAAGAAATGGTAACTTGAAAACATTCCTGAAAAAATTGAGTGCCTTTACTTTTGGTGATACGTTCATCTGCGCTTAATGAGAGGTGTATCCTTTAAAAATTTTGCCTGCCTGCAAAGCTGCTACACATTTAAAATATAAAGGATCAAAAAAAATATGGTTTGGGCAAATCTTTAAAAATGTATGAAGCAAGGGGTAGAAAAAGTTGATGCGCGAGAGCAAGAATCGTTTTGTTAATCCATAGTGAACGTGAAGTTCTTTATAACCGAGATTCACGGCTACTTTTCGAGTCGCTCCTCTTCGCTCTTGGCTGTTGAGCCAATTCTCCATTTTCATTCGGTCTGCTTCGTTGTGAAAAACCGTAATGCGACTATCAATATAAAATGATAATCCGCCTTGCTTTAACTGGATTGGAAAATCATAATCTTCAAAACCTGCGTGTGGAAATTGTTCGTTGTACCCTGTTGTTTTATCAAAATCAGTTCGAGTGATCGAAAGATGAAAACTCGCAACAGATTTAGATGTGAACAATTCATTATCCCTCCAGGAAGAGTCTGCATACCAACCTTTAAAGGATGTTAATCGATGCGCTTTCATAAATCTTCCGAACTGGGTTTGCTCCATACTTTTTTGCAAACTATGGGGATATTCCCAGTTTACATTAAAGCAAGCATTCTTCATTTGCCTATGTAACCTCAGCACATGATCAACTGTGATTTTTGAGATCATAATGTCATCATCCAAAAAGAGTAGAAGCTCGCCCGTAGATTCTCTTACTCCGATATTTCGCGCGGAAGCTACTCCCGACTTTCGATTATTAATCAATTTTACTTTTTTCGCTTCAATCGGAATTGCTGGAGTGGAAGTCTTTGAATCATTAACCACAATAATTTCGGCATCTAAATGCTGAATCGAATATGTTGCGCATTGAAGTGTTTCATCAAAAACTTCGCCTCTATCTTTGGTAGGAATGATAATACTTAATTTCATTAATTAGTCTTTCACTGCTGCAAGCGCAAACCTTTTGTAAATATCAAAGGTGGTTGGCTTTAGGTCAAATACGCTTAATCCTTTATTTTTTAATTTTGTTAGCAAGGCAAAAAGATAATCGGGCTTATGAACATCATCGAAAATGATTAATCCTTTCGACTTCGTTCTGTTTATCATCTGCTCCACATAATTAATTCGAACTTCCACAAAATTGAGATCATGAAGTATGCAATCAAATTCATTTTCAGATGACTTTATAAATTGATCGAGCGTAAAGATATTCTCGGTGCTTAGTTGATGTAATCTTAAAAAATCTTTAGTTTTCTCCAACCAGGCAGAATCATCATCAACAGAAAAAACGCGCACATCAGGATTATCCTTTGCATACAACCGAAATACAAATGAACTCAAGCCCGAGCCCATATCTAACAATTTGGTATAACGGTTAATTTTACAAAGCGTAAACATGAATGCTGCTAATTCTAAAGAAGCGGCCATATCTGCACGGGAAATTTCATTTATATATTGTTGATAGTATGGACGGAGTATTTCCTTATTTAGCTCTATAACATTTGAATCAAGTTGATCAAACGGCTTTATTTGCTTAAGCTGATCCAGACTCTGAATGTTTCTCTTAAGTAAGAGGAAACGAAATCTGCTTAGTATTCTGTTTATCATGGAATCTGAATTTATGATTTCTCGCTCACGAAAAGCGCATCGCACCAAAGTAAAAAGTGAGGAGGCTCTACTTTTTGGAATTTGTTATACAAGCCTACTAGTTTAAAACCTCTCTCTAAAAGTATTTTATAAATATCTGTAAAATACGCCTGGTCTTTATACAATTCAACAAACAAAACCTCAACAAAGATCGCTCTTGTAAAGGCTGGCGATATTATTTTGTCTCCACCTTCAAGAATTTTTATCTCATATCCTTGCGTGTCCATTTTTAGTATATCAATCCGACTAATGAGATGAGTATCGCAAAATGAATCTAATGTAGTGATCTCAACTTCTTTTTGTCCAATTCGTTCTGTCCAGTCACCCGTGGCAAATTCT
>JBBRFY010000304.1:0-3996 GCA_038241205.1 Cytophagales bacterium | reverse complement strand
TCAGGCACCACTTCTTTTTCAACCTTCTCTACTACTGGTTCTTTTTTCGCGGCTGCTGGTTTTTTATCCAGGTCAATTTTCCCCAGAACCTTTATTCCTTCAAGTTTTGCTTTTTCAGGAACTACTTTTTCAGTCTTTGATTCTTCTTTTACCTTAACCTCTTTAGAGCCTAAGTTTTTGATCATGATGTTTTCTTCATCATCCAGATGCTTCTTCGGCACTTCAACTTCAGGCTCAGAAACTTTTACTTCTATATGCTTATTGCCAATGGATAATCCGGATGCTTCAAGCTTGTCCGTTGCAGAGGATGCAAATTCTTTCGATAGCAAGGCAATGTGCTCGGGCGTAAGCTTAGCGTTGGGGTTGTTCTCAACCTCAAAACCCTTCTTACCAAGAAAGTCCAAGATGGTGTTGTGCCCAACATTGAGCTTCCTTGCCGCCTGACTTAACCTTATCAATTTTTCCTCTGCCATACTCAAATATCCCTGTTTTTTTAACGACTTTAAAATCAATTTCGGTAACGCTAATAATTTAATATGATCATACCCTTAGATCACTTTCGCATCACCCTTTCACTCTTACTCAAACTCCTTACGCAACACTGCAAATACATTTTCTATTGTCTCTTCTTCTAAGTCTGTGCGTCTTACTAATTCTTCATTCGATAATGCCAAAACACTCTTGGCAGTATCTAAACCAATACGCTTCAATTCTGTTATAACCCATGCTTCAATCTCGTCAGAGAATTCGCTCAAGTCAACATCTTCTTCTTCTTGACCTTCCGCTAATTCGCGGAACACATCAATTTCAAAGTCAACCAAACGACTTGCAAGTTTGATATTCAATCCTCCTTTTCCGATCGCTAATGAAACCTGATCTGGCTTAAGGTAAACCGCGACACGACCTGTTTCTTTATTCACTTTTATCGACACTACTTTCGCAGGACTCAATGCCCTTTGAATAAATAACTCAAGGTTATCTGTATAGTTAATAACATCGATGTTTTCGTTTTGCAATTCGCGCACAATTGCGTGAATGCGTGATCCCTTCATACCAACACAAGCGCCTACCGGATCGATGCGATCATCGTACGATTCTACCGCCACTTTTGCTCGCTCTCCTGGCTCGCGAACTACTTTCTTAATTGTAATTAATCCATCATCAACCTCTGGCACTTCTTGCTCGAAAAGACGCTGCATAAAAACCGGTGATGTGCGAGACAAAATGATTTTTGGATTACCATTTACCATTTCAACTTTATGCACTACCGCGCGAACGTTTTCGCCCTTACGGTAACGATCTTTCTGAATTTGCTCACTTCTTGGAATGGCAATTTCGTTTCCTTCCGCGTCCGTAAGCAATACTTCACGGCTCAATACCTGATATACTTCACCGGCAATAATTTCGCCCACAAGGTCTTTATATTTCTGATAGATCAGATCTTTTTCAAGATCTTTCACTTTTTGTATTAATGTTTGACGCGCTGTTGTTACCGCTCTGCGCCCGAAGTCTTCAATGTAAATCTGTTCCGACACTTCTTCGCCCACTTCAAAATCGGGCTCAATTTTCTTAGCATCGGTAAGGGTTATCTTATCGAAATCCCAGATGTCTTCTGAGTCATCGTCAACAATTTCACGGAATCGGTAGATTTCTAAATCGCCTTTGTCAGAGTTAATAATGATGTCGAACTTCTCATCCGAACCAAATCTCTTTTTTATCATGTTGCGAAATACATCTTCCAAGATCCTGATCATGGTAGGACGATCGATGTTTTTTTGCTTCGCGAATTCAGCAAACGACTGAATTAATTCATGTGCATCCATGGTACTTTTTATTTGAAACTTACTAACACAAAAGTTTTATCGATTTCTGAAAACTGTATTTCAACAGTTTGTATTTCCTTCTTTTTCCCTTTGCCAACTTCCTGGTCTAGTGTAATGCTTCCTTCGTTTACCGTTGTTAGCTTACCTTCCACCTGTTTGTCCTGAAATTTTACCTTCACATTTCGGCCAATATTTTTTTTGTATTGCCGCTTTAATTTCAAGGGGTGGTCAAGCCCGGGAGTAGAAACTTCAAGCAAATAATTTTCGCCTGCTAATCCGTTTTCTTCTAATACGCCCGATAGTTCTCTGCTCAGCTTGGCGCAATCATCAATCGTAATACTAGCATCACCATCGAGAATCACCATAATTCTTCTTGGTATTTTAGTAAGCGAGGCAATCACGTCCACCACAAAGTGACTTGGGTCAGCAAGCTTGCTTTCCGCAATTTTCCGTATCTCCTCAGCTATTTCCATCCAAAAACCTCTAAAAACAAAGAGGGGACTTATTCGTCCCCTCGAAGAATTTTCCACAAAAGTGAGGCAAAAATAGAATTTTTTTAGTCGAACGCAAAATTTGCAACAGAAGAGCGAATGATTTCTAATCAATTCGTTTCATTCTTCGATAACATAGGATGCTGACTTATTAAAGGATTTTATAAGATGTCCCACGATGATTGCTTTAAAAATCTGCGGCAAATCAATTAAATGTACTCAGGCAAATTTTTCAGGTAATGTCCATATCCACTTTTCTCTAATGGCTCGGCTAAATCAACGAGCTGATCTTTCGTTATAAAACCCATTCGATATGCCACTTCTTCTATGCATCCAACTTTTAACCCCTGCCGTTGCTCAATTACCTGAACAAAGTTTGAGGCTTGCATAAGCGAATCAAATGTTCCAGTGTCAAGCCAGGCTGTTCCGCGACTCATCGGTGCTACCTTTAATTTTCCACGCTTTAAATATTCAGTATTCACATCGGTTATTTCAAGTTCACCCCGCACGCTCGGTTTCAATGCTTTCGCGATGGCCACTACGTCATTGTCGTAAAAATATAAACCCGGCACTGCATAATTCGATTTTGGCTTGGCTGGTTTTTCTTCAATGGAAATTGCATTTCGATTAGCATCAAATTCCACCACGCCATACCGTTCAGGATCCATTACGTGGTAGGCAAATACAACACCACCATCAGGATCTGAATTGGATTGAAGCAACTTCTGCATGCCGGAGCCATAAAAAATATTATCACCTAAAACCAGTGCTACTTTATCCGCACCAATAAATTTTTCTCCGATTACAAAAGCTTGCGCTAATCCATCTGGGCTTGGCTGAATTGCATAGGTAAAAGAACATCCTAGTGATTTCCCATCGCCCAGAAGTTTTTTAAACGAAGGCAGATCATGCGGAGTAGAAATAATTAAAATTTCATGAATGCCCGCCATCATTAATACAGACAACGGATAGTAGATCATAGGCTTGTCGTACACCGGCATGAGTTGTTTACTCACTGCTATTGTTAGCGGATGTAAGCGTGTGCCCGAACCGCCTGCGAGGATAATTCCTTTCATTTTTTTTAAAGTGTTGGAGGGTTAAAGATCGCGAATGCAAAAGTAATAAAAGAGAAAATAATCACGCTTGACTAAAACGGATCAACACCTCAACACTTCAGTTATACATTGTATCGTAATACTTCCTGTAGTCACCAGAGGTAACATTTTCTAACCATTCAGGATTGGCCAAATACCAATCGACTGTTTTTTCTAATCCTACTTCGAAGCTAACTTCTGGTCGCCACCCTGTCTCACTAATGAGCTTTGATGGATCAATAGCATAGCGCAAATCATGCCCGGCTCTATCTTTCACATAGGTAATTAGTTTGGCAGAAGTACCATCTTCTCGTCCTAACTTTTGATCCATAATTCGACACAGCACATGAATCAAATCAATGTTTGTCCACTCGTTGTTGCCACCAATGTTATACACTTCACCTGCTTTACCTTTATGGAAAATTGAATCAATGGCAAGCGCATGGTCTTCTACAAATAACCAATCGCGAATGTTTTCTCCTTTGCCATAAACCGGAAGTGGTTTCTGTTGGATGATGTTATTGATCATCAGCGGAATGAGCTTCTCAGGAAAATGATACGGTCCATAATTATTAGAGCACCGACTTA
>JBBRFY010000303.1:0-4026 GCA_038241205.1 Cytophagales bacterium | reverse complement strand
GCTGAAAGAAGATGGATATGAAGTGGAAATCACTGAACCCGATTTGGAGATGGTGAAATCGCACGTTGGCACGATAACGTTTATTGATCCAGAGGAGCAAGAAAGCTATCATCAGCCACGCGACATTTAAAAAACAAATATTGGTTTAAGAAGTCTCTCCATTGGGAATGTACTTCTTAAACCAACTTTGTATCGTTAGCTGAAGTACACCAAAAAAGGCTTCCTTAAAAATACCCGGAGACATTTTAGATTCACCTTGGGTGCGATCTGTAAAAATGATGGGCACTTCCGTGAGATTGAATCCAAACTTCCAAGCCAAAAATTTCATTTCGATTTGAAAGGCATACCCCACAAACTTTACATTATCGAGGGAAATAGTTTCCAAAACCTTTCTTTTATAACATACAAATCCTGCAGTGGTATCGCGTATGGGCATGCTGGTAATTAGCCTTACATAACTGCTGGCAAAATAAGAAAGCAGCACACGGCCCATTGGCCAGTTAACTACATTAACACCCGTGGCATAACGCGAACCGATGGCCACATCACTTCCCCGTTCGGAACATGCCAAATACAGATTGATCAAATCTTTTGGATCGTGTGAAAAATCAGCATCCATCTCCAGAATAAAGTCGTAACCATTTTCTAAAGCATATTTAAAACCCGATATGTAGGCTGTGCCTAAGCCGAGTTTACCTGCGCGCTTTAAAAGATGAAGTTTTTTTTCCGATTCGTTATAATGTTGCTGTAAATTTTCAACAATCTCTGCGGTTCCGTCAGGCGAATTGTCATCCACAATCAGAATGTGAAAATCTTTGGGCAAAGTAAACGTAGTATCGATTATGGCGCGGATATTTTCGCGCTCCTTATAGGTAGGAATAATGACGATGGCGTTGCTCACGATTTTTGGATGAAAGCAAAACTAGAAAAAGATACAGGTTAATCAATTGTTAGTTTGATGAGCGCGCGAATTATTTAGACACAATAGTGCTTATTGGCTATGAAACTCGCAATGCATGCAGCTGGCAGACTGATTTAAAACAAGATATCAATTGAATGAACGAAATATTCCGATAATTTTAACCCTTCACTCACAAAATACCTTTTCTATGAAGACTCCATTTCTAATTACCTTCTTGTTTCTCGCGGGCACATGCCTCGCGCAAAGCACATTTGAAGGCACCATAAAGTATTCCATGAAAATGGACATATCAGATCCGGCCACGAAAAAGAGAATGGAAGAAAGTCAGGCATTATTAAATGACCCTGCCACGCAGGCGAAGATGAAGGAGATGGAAAAGCAGATGAACGACCCGCAATTTAAAGCCATGATGGAGGCGAATCCGCAAATGAAGTCACAGATGGAAAAGGCGTTGAAAATGGCGCAGGGCGGAACGATGGACTCAATGATACCTACTTCTTTTATGGTGAAGATAAAAGGAAACAATAGCCTGGCACAAATGGAAGGTGGTATTATGGGTGGCATGGAAATTTTAAATCTAACGGAGAAAAATCAATCGTATTCAATAGATAGAACAAACAAAACCTATACTGTTTTGCCACAACAAACAACAGAATCATCCAAAACAAAACCGGATGTTAAGGTTACTAAAACAAACGAAACGACTAAGATTCTAAATTACCTCTGCACCAAAACTATTGTTGAAATAACGCAGAACGGAACGACCATGAAAAATTACTACTGGACAACCACCGAAATTAAAGGACTGGATTTAACAAGCCTTTCGAAGCAACGTATTGGTCGCGGAAATCAATCAATGTATTATAAAGAAATTGAAGGTGTTCCGCTAAAAATGGAAATGACTATGCCCGAAGGTTCCATGACCATGGAAGTGAAAGAAATTAAAAAAGAATCGCTCAGCGCTACTTTATTTGAAGTACCTTCTGATTTTAAGGAAGTGAAGGGATTTACGGGCAAGTATTGATTTGTTATTATTCATTGATGGTTGTTTGTCTAACAACGAACAACCATCAACGAACAAATATTTTCAATATCCAAGAATCTTCAACATACTCTCACTCGTCTGCTCATTTGCAAAAAGTGATGTTGTAATTTCTCCGTTATCATTACGATCTATTAAAACGTGTTTCGGTGCAGGGATTAAACAATGTTGAATTCCGCCATAACCTCCCAACGATTCTTGATATGCGCCTGTATGGAAAAAGCCTACATATAGATTTTCTTCATCGTTAATCATCGGCAAGAAAACTTCACCTGTGTGCGCTTCTGAATTATAATAATCCATGCTGTCGCAGGTAAGACCGCCAATGTTTACTTTGTGATAAGGATCATCCCACTTGTTAAGGGCCAACAAAATGTATTTTTGATTCATACCCCAGGCATCAGGAAGATGCGTGATAAACGAGCCATCAATCATGTACCAGAGTTCTTTATCGTTTTGTAATTTTTGATCGATTAGAGAATACAACACGGCACCACTTTCACCAACGGTATAGCTTCCAAACTCAGTAAAAATATTCGGCACAGGCACATTATTCTTGTCGCAAATCCATTTAATATTTTCTACGATCTGCTCGATCATGTACTTGTAATCGTAATGGAAGGTAAGTGATGTTTTAATCGGGAAGCCGCCACCAATATCAATTGAATCAAGAGTAGGACAGATTTTTTTCAATTCGCAATATTTGAAAATAAACCGGCTCAACTCGCTCCAGTAATACGCAGTATCTTTAATACCCGTATTGATAAAAAAGTGTAGCATCTTTAATTCTGCCTTGTCGCTATTCTCAATCTTGTCTTTGTAAAATGAATTAATATCGTTGTAGCGGATGCCTAAGCGGGAAGTGTAGAATTCAAATTTTGGTTCTTCATCAGCCGCCACGCGTATGCCGACTCGATAGGGTGTCTTTACATTTTCTTCATAGAAATCAATTTCACCAAGGTTATCGAGAATGGGTACGCAGTTTTGAAAACCATCGTTCAAAAGTTCGCTAATGTATTGGCGATACAATGGCATTTTAAAACCATTGCAAAGAATATAAGTATCCTTTGAAATTTTTCCGCTGTTAAATAATGATCGAACAATTGGAATGTCGAAAGAAGAAGAAGTTTCCATGTGAACATTCTTATTCTTCAAGGCTTCCTCCATTACAAAAGAAAAATGGGAGGACTTGGTGCAATAGCAATAGGTATAATCGCCTTTGTACCTAAATTTCGCCAGCGCGTTGTTGAAGGTATCTTGAACAAACTTAACGTTTTCGCTTATGCGCGGAAGGTAAGTGAGTTTGATTGGGGTGCCATATTGCTTGATGATATCCATCAGCGGCACATCGTTGAACAACAATTCGTGTTCGCGAACCTTAAATTCTTTCTGAGGGAAATCAAAGGTCTGCTCAATTAGCTCACGGTAACTCTTCATTTCGGCATACTGGGGTTTTGATAAAAGTCGTGCAATATTGTCATAATTTCGGAATCTTTGCAACATGCTTTTCGAGGGGTTCAAATCAAATTGCCGCCTTGGACTAAACTCCATCGGGAGAAGGTTTGAATAACTACGCAATTAAGTGCGTGGTTAACAGCAACAAATCGAATATGGGAAGGGTGTAAAGTTCAATGTTCAAGGTTTGTTGGTTCCGGAAAAATTGCAACTTCCGTTGATATCTCTAAAAAACGTTGAACAGGGTAAAGTCTAGTATCTAGAGTCTAGTGTCTAGTGTCTAAAGTCTAGCATCTAACTTCTAGTATCTAAAGTCTAATTCCTTCTAATCTTGCAACACATTGCTCATAAACGTACTCTTCAATAATAGCCAAACTAAAAAGAAGGCCATAGCCCATTGTAAATAGTTGTAGTAAAAATCCGAGGTGTCTTTAAATCGCGTCTCTTTAATTTCCGCTTTCTCGTATTGATCAATTTTCGCAAACACGGTGGCAAGTGCTTTATTATCTGTGGCTCTAAAAAATTCGCCTCCGCCTATCGCTGCAAGTTTTCGCATGGTACTTTCATTCACTGTATTTTCAAAGTATTGAACATTGCCAAAAAAATC
>JBBRFY010000302.1:0-4050 GCA_038241205.1 Cytophagales bacterium | reverse complement strand
TTTCAATTCATACGCCTCGTATTTAAACGACCCTGACTGAAGTAGCTGTCTGTTAGTATCAAATAATACGGAATATCGTTGATCTAATTTCAGCTTCAAACTATCGTGCAACACAAACTCAAAGGGATATGATCCTGGATGAGACGGAGAAATTTTTCCAAGCTTAATTCGTGTATTCCCGAATGAGTAGCTGTTTAGTAAAACATCAACTTCCTTCTTAACCGGTCTGCCCTTTGGTGTAGTGATGAAGGCTTTTATTTTAACGGTGTCACCAGGTTTGTAAATAGGTTTGTTGAATGCGACATATCCGTTAAAATCTTTCGGCTCAAAAAGTTTTTTTACCCGATAGTAAATATTCGGAATATCTACACGACCATATTTAATAAGACTCCTTGTATTATTCTTAATGTAGTAGAAAGGCGCAACGATAAGTTGATGAATTGGAAATGGGCTCAATATTTTTCTGCCCACGCGTGGAAAGAATGTATTGTTATACTTTCTGTTCAATTCAAAAAAGGAAGTATGGCCGTTGTACGAAACTTTAAGAAGCCCTTTACGATTTGATTTCGAAAGCTGATAGGCTTTCGTTTTGTTCCGATAAGCAATGTTATGTTTACCAATTGAAGCAGTAGCGCCTGATACTTCCTGGCCAAGCGAGTCGCTGAAAACCAAAACCATATCGCGATGATTATTTAAAATGTGAAGTTCAAGATTGTTGATCGACTCCAATTCACATTTTAATAGTTCGCCTTCTGTCTTCACAAAAAGGTAATGACCAACGGGAAGCTTTTTCTTGTAAAGCGAATCCGATGGAAATAAATCAACTACTGTGTGAAGCAGACTGTTACGTATGGTGGGCTTAAAGTCTTTATACAGTCGCTCTGCTTCAGCATTGTTAATTTCATAGATGAACGTGTAATAACTGCTTCGTCTGCTGTTCACCAGATCTTGTGAAAAAGCAATGGAACAAAAAAAAGTAAGATAAAGACTAAGGTAAATTTTTAGCATAGCGTTCATTTATTCCCATCCACCCTTGCAGTCCTCCGGTGTGGATGGCAAGAATAGTTGAGCCAGGGTTAAACATTCCTTTCTTCGCCCGATCAATAATGCCAAACAGCATTTTACCAGTATAAATCGGATCGAAACGGATGGATGTATTCTCTTCTATTTCTTTAAGAAAAAAAAGAAGGTCTTTCGTAACCTTTCCATATCCTCCGTGGTGATAGGATGCTTCCACTTCCCACTTTCCATAAACACTTTTTAAATGATTTTTTTCAGCCTCAACGCTACTATTCGTTAAGGCTCTATAATCAGCCAATAAACTTTCAACCTCCTCCTTCAAAAAATCTCCCCCTTTTAAAGAAGAGAAACCAATAATCTGTTTTTCATTCGGTACGCCTTCAATGAGTCCTGCTAATGTGCCGCCTGTTCCTACCGGGCAGCAGAGGTAATCGAAATCATTGCCCAGTAGTTTTGAAAACTCCACAATACCTTTCACTGCCAGTGAATTACTTCCACCTTCCGGGATCAAATAAAAATCTCCATATGTGTTTTTAAGATGTGAAAGAAAGGCATTACTATTTTTTGTTCGATAGGTTTCGCGATCAACATAATAAAGTTTCATGTTCATCTGAGAAGCAAACGCGAGTGTCGGATTAAGTGGAAGATTTTCTTCGCCCCGAATAATACCGATGCAATTCATTTCTAGTTTGTGCGCGGCAGCAGCGGTAGCGTAAATATGATTAGAGAATGCACCACCAAAGGTCAAAATGGTTTTCTTTCGCAGCCGTTCCGCTTCTTTTAAATTGTATTTCAGCTTCCACCATTTATTTCCAGTTACAACAGGATGGTTCAAGTCTTCCCGCTTAATAAGCAAACGCAATTTCGCTTCCGCTAATGCGGGATGTTCAATTTCCTGAATGGGCGTTGGTGTATAGGTAAGCAATAGTTTGTAAAACGATTTACTGTAAAGCTAAAGTAAAAATGACAATGGTATGGAATGGTTTACGCTTGTTCTGGATTAACATCCGTTTAAAAAAAGTCATTCACCTCGCACGTGCTTACGAGGTGAATGACAAAAAAAGTCGTAGACAAAAACTAAATTTTCATAGAGATCATTGCCATAAAATTCGTTCCGGCTTGTGGATAAAAATATGGTGTTCCATCATATCCATAACCGTTCGAGGAATATTTAACATCCAAAATATTATTTACCAACAAACTGAAGCCAAGCGATTTTATTCCCTTCAACGAAAAAGAATAATTGAAACGAATGTCATTAACGAAATAAGCATCCAACGAAAGTGTTGCGTTTTCTGTATTGTCAAGGTATTGTTTTCCTACATATTTGGTCATGAGTGTAGTTTGAAAACCTTTAAAAACATTCCACATTAACTGACTGCCGGCAATAACACTTGGTGAAAGAATGATGGTGGTGTTTTGTTTTACAGTTGCATTGTTTTCTTCGAACACATAATCTATATTTTTGTTTCTGCTTAACGTTGCATTCACATTCCAAGTCCAACGATTTGAAAACCGAATGGTACCTGAGCCCTCAATTCCCGTTCGATAACTCTTGCCAATGTTGGCGCGGATAGGATTACCTATATTATCAAGCGCACCTGTTAATACAAGCTGGTTGTCGTAGTTCATCAAATAATAATTCAATTCGAGCTGAAGATTCGATGTGTTTTTTCTCCACCCTGCTTCAATATTATTAAGCCGCTCTGATTTTGGTCTTTCAATTCCATCAGTATAATCTGTTCGATTGGGTTCGCGATTAGCAACCGCATATGAAGCATACAGAACATTGCTACGCAAGAAAGAATAACTCAGACCAGCCTTTGGATTAAAGAAATTGAACTTGTCTTTGTAATCATACAGCAACAAATCATCATCTGTTCCAGATGTTTTATAATCCACATATCGATATTGCAAATCAACGTACGCATTGAGTGCCGAACTTATCTGATAATTGAGCTTGCCATAAATATTGCCATCATTTTTTTTCGATTCACCCTCGTAATAGGTATTTCGAATGGCCGCGTTAGAAGAATATTGCGCCCAAATAATTTCACCAAAGTGACGGGCGTTCGCATATTGATTATACGCTCCGCCTATCGAAAGATTTACCTTATCCTTCTCGTAGTTTACAGAAAAAGTAGTTCCATAAAATTGATTGTCGAGCCATTTGCGAATAATGAAATCGCTTGAAGTAAGCGTAGTGTCTTTCAACACAATGTTTTGAAGTCCATAGTCTGCAAAGTCGCGGTTCTGCTTATATTGTTCATAGTAACCTTTGCCATGTGTATAATGAAATGAAAGATTGGCATTCCAATACTCGCTCACCTTCTGAGTAAGGTGTAGCTGATAATGATCTTGCTTATAATCATCTACTTCATTATCGTAATATCCTGTTACATTCCAATTCTCATCATACAAAGCTCCTGCTGAATTGAAAGTTCTGTTCGTCTTCATTGTTTCAGCATCGTTGCCATTCCACGATTGATATGTTCTTTCTTTGCCTCCAAAAGCAATTGCTTTTACGATTGTATTCTTTCCATAGTATCCTCCACTTAAATAATACGATCCCAAGTCAGACGATGCACGATCGATGTATCCATCTGAAGTAATTTTAGAAACGCGTCCATCAAACGACCATGTATCATTGATCATTCCGGTACCCATCTTTAACGTATATCGTTGTGTATTAAAGGAGCCGGCAGCACCAATTACTTCTGCATACGGATCAACTTGTTGTGAAATGGTTTGCACGTTTACACTTCCACCAAAAGCACCTGCTCCATTGGTTGACGTGCCCACCCCCCGTTGTATTTGTACACTTTGCGTGGATGATGCAACATCTGGAATATCAACCCAATAGGTTCCTTGGGACTCGCTGTCATTGTACGCAATGCCATTGATGGTAACATTAATTCGCGTGGCATCGCTTCCGCGGATGCGCAAACCAGTGTAGCCTACACCCGCGCCTGCATCAGAGGTTGTAACGAGTGATGGTGTCCAGTTCAGTAGCATGGGCATGTCTTGCCC
>JBBRFY010000301.1:0-4077 GCA_038241205.1 Cytophagales bacterium | reverse complement strand
CGCTCACGCACAAGATTCGCAACTTGATGCGGCCCGAAAAAAAATAAAAGCAAATAATTTTGCCGGTGCCAAAGCAGACTTGACAAAATTTATTGATACCAATACAAAAAATAAACTCGCCCTAACACTTCGAGGTGAAGCGCGTGCTGGTCTTGCTGATTTTTATGGTGCCATTGGCGATTATAATTCTGCATTGGAAATTGATTCAACCTACGCAGAAGCATTGAACAACCGCGGTGCATCAAAGATGGCATTGGCCGATGACGATGGCGCCATAGCCGATTTTACCAAAGCCATCAAGTTCAATGCAAAATATTCGGAAGCGTATACTAACCGGGGCCTTGCAAAATATAACATCGAAGATTTACAAGGTGCTTACTTTGATTTTTCTAAAGCGTTAGAACTTGGTCCGGCTGATGCCGATAAGTATTTTAATCGTGGTCTTGTAAAAGCTGAACTCGGAGAATTTGTTAGTGCCATTGATGATTATTCCAAAGCCATTGAGCTTGATAAGGCTGATGCCGATTTATACAACTACCGGGGTGTGGCACATTATAATGTGGGCAACATCGAACAGGCTATAACCGATTATAATGAATCTATAAAACTTGATCCGAAAGACGGGCAAAAATTTGAAAATCGTGCGTTGGCGCGTGGCGCAAAACAAGATACCAAAGGTGCGCTTGAAGATTATTCAAAAGCCATCGAGCTTGTGCCTGACGAACCCGAGACTTACAATTTACGCGGTGTAGCAAAATATACCTTAGAAGATCATGAAGGCGCCATTGCAGATTATACAAAAGCCATCGAACTCGACCCGACAAATCCTGTCTATTTTGATAACCGTGCTTTAAGCAGAACAGAGAAAGAAGATTTTGCCGGAGCGGTTGAAGATTACACTTCTTCCATTGCACTGTACCCTACTGACCCGGAAACATATTACCAACGCGCGCTGGTGAAAGTAAGCATGAACAATAAGTATGACGCTTGCCTCGATTTTAAAACCGCTAACGATATGGGTTTAAAAGAAGCGAAAGCAGCCATGAAACAGAACTGTAAATAATGTTGGTGTTTTGTAGCCGCTGTTAGGTGGTGGGCGATGGGACGACAAGAAAGAGAGTAGAGATAGTTAAATTTGGAATTATGAAAACAGGGACATACAATATTGACCTAGAGTTTGACCAGATTTTGGATTTGCTGAAACAATTACCAAAAAAGAGAAAATTCGCCTTTCAAAAGAGCTTGAGAGAGAGATTATTGGCACCAAGCTTACTACATTTACTGAAAGCATTCAAAACAGACGACCTTGAACAACATACCATTAACAAAGAAGTAGAAATCGTAAGGACGGAAGTATATGCCAAGTCAAAGGCCAAGTAAGGTAATTGTCGACACTAATCTTTGAATTAGCTTTTTAATTGGCAAAGTGTTACAAAATCTTAAAGACCTAATTACTACTGAGAAAGTACCACTCATTACGACTGACCAATTAATCACCGAACTCAAAATTGTTACGGCAAGACCAAAACTTCAAAAAAACTTTGACCAAGAAAAAATAGCAGAGTTAATTTCCTTCCTGAGCATAGTCTCAGAAAAAGTGAAGATTAAAAATATTGAGCAAATTTGTCGCGACCCTAAGGATTGTAAATAAAATTAACCGCATTAAATAATTCGAATTATGAAAAAAATTATTCCAGTAATAGTATTTATGTTTTTTTCGAATACGATGTTTGCTCAAAACGGATGGTTTAAGACATACACTGATTCTATTATTTTATTGAGCGATGCAAATCGAATTAAAGACCAATTTTCAAGAGACATCAAAAAAATAAAACCAAATAGTAAATTCAAAGTAGATTTGATTTTTGACACAACACCTAATCTCATTTTCATCAACAACGATACAATCCATCTTCCTCTTTGGGAAGAAGTAGATGGGAACTTCAAAGGTTTACTTGAACAACTTGCAGGAGGAGCAGAAAATGGGAAAGAAGTTTTTGGTCTTTTTTTCAATGGCTTTTATTTAGCTCACGAGCTCGGTCATGGATTTCAATTTACTGTTGAAAAACGATCTGAATTAAGAGAATATGAAATGGAATATTTTGCCAACACAATCTCAATATTGTGGTGGAGAAAACAAAAAAAAGAAGCTGAGCTAAAACGATGTTATGAGTACGCTAAAATAATGTTGAAAGATTATCCAGACCCTTTTCCTTCGGGAGTAGATAAAAAAAATTATTTTTCTGAAAATTATAATGATCTACAATTGGACTCGAATTTATTTGCCCGAATTTATCCATATGTACAATTCAACCAATTTATTGAAATTTACGAAGACAAATCGCTAACCGATTTCGACAATTTTGTGAAAGCCTATTTGAAAATCTCTGGAAGGTAGTGTAGCAAGGCGCAGGCTTCAATCAATAGTTGCATTCATTATTACTAGTTCTTAGTCGCCACATAGCTAAACACCAATGCCAACATCCATCCAGAAAAAAGAATCAACTAGATGAGAATAGCAATTATCCTCAACGCCATTTCACTTGAAAAAGATTCGTTCTACAAAAAAATTCTGCCCAAGCTATCCGCCTCATTCTCTGTAGAAGTTTTTGAAACCATTACAGCGAATGATGCTTTTTCGCTTGCATCAAAGGCGGTGCAGCAACGCTTCAATATTATTCTTGCAGCGGGTGGCGATGGAACATTGCATCAGGTTTTAAATGGAATTCTTCGCGGACGCGAACTTTATACTGACTTACCTATACTTGCCGTAATACCCGTTGGAACCGGAAATGATTTTGCGCGAACAATCAACATTCCAAAAAATGTAGATCACCTTATTGCCTTGCTTCGAAATAATAAACCAAAAGAAATTGATGTTGGTAAAGTGTATTACACATCTGCCAATAACGAACAGGAAGAACGATACTTTATAAATGTAGCCGACATCGGTATGGGGCCGGAGGTTGTAAAAAAGGTAATGGCCAGTGATCGAACATTCGGAGCAGGCTTTTCGTATTACCTTGCCATTATCAAAACCTTTTTTCAATACAAGGTAATGACAGTTCACGCCACTGCTTACGATTGGAAGTGGAGCGGCAAACTGAGAACCTTAGCAATTGCGAATGGAAATTATTTCGGGCATGGAATGAACATCGCACCCGATGCATTGCCCAACGATAGAGTATTTGATGTTTTTATTGCCGGCAATGTGTCTGCTTTATTTTTTATGTTGAAATCTCATTTGTTGAAGCAAGGCAAAAAGGTAATTCATCCTGAAGTTTCATATCGCAAAACCACAGCAATTGAACTACATTCTGAATCGCCCTGTGCCATTGAAGCCGATGGCGAATTTTTAGGATTGCTGCCTGCACGCATTGAGATGATGAAGCAACCAATAAAGTTTCTATATTGAAATACTATTCGTGCATTCCTGTCAATGCCTTATCGCCTCGAATGCACGAATAAAAAATAATGAAGATGAACATCAAACTCCAACGCCTTTACGATCAATTAGAAACCGATAGAAAAAAATTAATGGCAAGAGTTGAACTTGTGCCAGAAGAAAAATTTACGCAACAACGTGCTCCAAATAAATGGTCGCTTGCACAAGTTTTGTCGCACATTGTTGCGGCAGAAAAAGGATCGACTGGTTACATGAAAAAGAAATCGTTGGGCATTGATCAATTGAGTAATTCCGGTATTGTTGAATCAATGAAAATCAAGTTGTTAATCGCATCACAACGATTGCCGTTTCTAAAATTTAAGGCGCCCAAAATAATAGTCGATCATACTCCTCAGTTTCACTCTGCCGAATCCATTAGTCGGCAATGGAATGAAGTGCGCAATGATCTTAAAATGTTTCTTGAAAAAATGGATGATAAAAACATCCGCAAGAAAATTTATAAGCATCCAGTTGCCGGCATGTTAGACGTGGTGCAAGCCGTTACGTTTTATCGTGAGCACATCATTCACCACTCACCACAGATCAATCGCCTTTTACATCACGCTAAAGCGGATTAAAAGATTGTTTTCTTTTCATGCATGCGCCTTAATATCTTGTGGTTCAATTTCCAT
>JBBRFY010000300.1:0-4103 GCA_038241205.1 Cytophagales bacterium | reverse complement strand
AATGTTGAGATGAGAAAATTCTTTGAGGATATCAGAGGTACGATCGGTTGATCCATCATTTACAACAAGTACCTGATCGGTGTATTCCAATACATCGCTCAACACTTGTTTCAAAGTCTGAGCATTGTTATAGGTAGGCACGAGTACGCATACCTTTTTTTGTTTGAATACAGATTGAAATACCTCTTTCATCAGACCGCTCGTAATGTTGCGCGAAGTTTTAAAAATATAATTTGCTCTGCGAATAAAGTAGCATTAATCGAAAATACATTATCGTTTTCAGTATAATCAATACTTGCTGAAACAGTTGCGTGTTGCCGTGGATCAATCACAGACAAAAACTTTATAGTATCAGCGGTTTCAATCTTCAATTCCTTCTTCGCACTTACTTCTAAAATCTCTCTTACCATTTGCACCATGCACACTCCGGGCACAACAGGCACACCCGGAAAGTGACCTTCGAAAATTTTATGTGCGATATTGATCAATACATTTGCCTTCACAGAACCGAGTGAGGATTCCTGATTTACAATGGAATAAAAGTCGTTCAACAGAATCATTCTTTTGGCAGATGCGTAAGTTTCAACTTCATATCAAACATATGGTGCGTGATCTCAAAGGCTTCAGGCATAGGATAAGACCCAATAACTTGAATCGATACCTTCCGTTTTCGACCAGAACCAAGCTCAATAATGCGCAAAGAAGCACAATCTTTAGAGGTTATAAAATAGGCCGTTTCCTTTTTTTGCTCCACGCCAAAAAACAATTGGTCTTTAGTTGTCCAGCTTTCTATTTTGCCTTTGCGAAAAGGTAGGCCTAGTATTAATTCAAAATCTTTTCGCAAGGTTTCAATGACCGGCTTTTTGTCCATTTGAGAAATGATGGAGTGAACTTTAAAATGTCCTTCAGCTGAAAATCCAAAATCAAAAAACGTTACACCCGCTTCGTTTGTGAAAACAATACGCCTTGAACTATCGGGCATATTTTTTATCAACAGCAAACCGCTGATGTGTTTTCCATAGACATCAACCGCAGTGGTGTACCATGAAGTAGATAGGTAGGTAGGTTTAATTTTATTAGCACACGAAATATCGACAGGAACACGCTGAAGATATTTGTATTCAGAAGAACAACTCACGATGAAAACAACTCCGATACTAAAGAGCAAATATCTCATCGCTAATTTGTTCGTTTAGTTTTTTATTAAAAAATGAAATTAAGGTTTTATCTCCAGAAGGTTCATTCATCTCAATCGACTTAACTGTGTAATCTTTCTTTTCTACAACTAGCACGATGGTTTGAAAAAATTCTTTAAGTGATTTTGAAGATGGCGTCATCTCTAATAAATAACTGTTTTCATTCTCAAAAACGCGTGTTGTAAAATCTTTACTATCGAGAATGGTTCCCTGAACGCAATCCACAATAATGCGATTGACTTGCTGAAAAAGTTTATTCGACTTTACATTAATGGTGTTTTCTTTTTGATCGTCTTTCACTTTCATCTTATCACCGTTCAGTGTCATGGTGTAGTGAAATGGTTTAATGTATTCGATCTTTACTTTGTTGCTGCGCTTAAACCAGAACTTACCTTCCGAAGTAATTTTCTCCGTAAGGGCAGTCAATATTTTCTCTTGTACGAACGTGCTGGTAATGGACGATATTTTTTCTGACTGCGTTGAAAATTCTTTTTTAAAAGCGGGTAAATCAGAAAGTGCTTTATAGGTAGGATATTGAGCAAAGGAAGAATAGGCAGTGAGAAGGAGCACTAAGGAAAAAGCAATCTGTTTTAAAAAGAGGGAAATGCCTTTGATATCGAATTTCAGGGCTAAAGCGCATGTATCGGGTCTCGTTGTAACCACGGGCTTAAGCCCGTGGTTACAAACAAAAAACCAAAAGGACTTTAGTCCACTTCCAGAACTTTGATCAATCCTTATGTCAGGCATTGAGAGCCAGTAAAAATTATCCTTCATCCTATTTACCATACCATGCATCTTCATATTTCTAATTCTTCGTTATTCTTTGTACTTCAGCGATCTTGTGGAAAATGATTTCTTCCACATACGCACGCTCCTTCAACAACTCGTCTGCTCTTACAATTTTCAAACCAAGCTTGGCAATATGATCTAATAGTGCCGGAAGAATTTCAATAGTAACATCACAATAGTCGTGAAACAAAATTATGTCGCCTGCTTTAAGTGACTTCGTCACACGCTTCATCAATGCACTTGAATTATGAGTGATTGTATCAAACGAACGAACACTCCAACCAATCGTTTCATATCCTCCACGTTTCACCGCATTGGCCACCATCGGATTGGTAACACCATAAGGAGGTCTGAAAAAACGAGGCGTAATACCAATTGCTTTTTTCAAGGCATCATCTGTGTCGCGCAACTCCTTTTCAATTTTAGTGGATGATTGCAAATCAAATGTTTTGCCATGCCAGTAACTGTGGTTGCCTAGCAAATGTCCTTCATTATACATACGTTTCACTAAGTCAGGATTTCCATCCACACGATTACCTATACAAAAGAAAGTTGCCTGTGCATTATGTCGTTTCAGTATTTCCAAAATCTTTTCAGTCTTACCAGCAACAGGGCCATCATCAAACGTAATGGCAATGGCGTTCGATTCAACATTACCTTTATATTTTACGGGCAAAAAAAATTGCATACACAATATAACCGAACCTGCGCTATGAATTATAATGTAGGATACAGCAAGCACTATGTAAATCCAAAACGGCATATCATTAAACCAATCATACAGCACAGCTGAAATCAGCAATACGATAAAATTTAAAGTAACAATTCTGTTTAATGACATGAGCGGAGTAAGATCAACGAATGATGCGTTCCAAAATATTGATTGTAAATCAAAATATTTTTCAATGGCTTCTCTACAGCATTCGAGACAATAGTTTCGGGAATACTTTGGTGCTTTACAATATGCGCACCCAACCACAATGCAAAAGCCGAAGCTGTTGGATATTCCCCGCAAAGCTGTTTAAAATATCCAATTGTATTAGATGAAAAAAGAGAAGATGAAATGCGGTCAATCTTTTGATCTAATCTTTGATCACCACTCTTACCTACTAAAATCAAATCAACATCTTCAACTTTTAAAGAGAAAGCTTGCAGAAAATTCTGAATACCTTTTAGCAATGATGCCGTATCAGGTTTATAAAAAGTAGTAAGTGCTTCAATTCCTACCGTATCTCCCTCGCCCTGCACGCCCGACAAAACAAAAAAAGCCGAGCCTTCACCATTTAATGTTCCAGCAGAAGGATTATCAAATAACGCAAGACTGTTTTCTAATTTGTTAAAAATTCCAAATCGTTTTTGAATAGAATAACTTGTATTTGTAATTTCATCTACACCACCAATTAATAATTTCTTATCAGGTGTTTCGTTCAATTGAAGCATGGCATCAAGCAACGCACTCTCAAATGAAAAAGCATCATGCGCATACGTCTGGTTGTAATCCTGACATTGAAGCAACAACGCAATCTGAGAACCAATGGTGTTGTGTGTTGACTGAATAAATGGCGTTGGATTTAACGCTTGCTCTTGATTCTCTACTAGCTTGGTGAGAAATATTCCGGTATCGTCAAGGCATCCGTAACCTGTACCCGTAATAATTCCGTGCGGAACCGTGAGGCCTGCATCCTTCAACGCCATAGAACCGGCAGCTACTCCCATCTTAATTACACGACTCATTCTTCTAAGCTGACGCGGATCAATCCATTGAGAATATTCTGGTTCGATACAGGTAAGTCGATCTCCTTGATAACCGACAGGAATAAGCAATGACTCTTCACCCCAGGTTTTCTGCGGTGAAATGTTGCCCATACCTTTTATGTATACTGTCATACTTCTCTTTTTGAAACACTCACTACAATTCAGGGCTAAAAGCCCAATTCATATACTTGTCATGTTTTCCTCCGCCTTAAAAGGCGGAGTTACTCTTGCTCCGCCTTTGAGGTCATGTATTACCGATGTCAAAACTCTAGTACTATAATAACTACGGGCTTCAGCCCGTGGCAAAAAAAGCATCAATCAATTGGGCTTTAGCTCTGACTTTTAAATTTATACGCCTCTATA
>JBBRFY010000299.1:0-4119 GCA_038241205.1 Cytophagales bacterium | reverse complement strand
CGAAGGTCTTGCTAAATGGCATGGATGGTTACTGAAAATAAAAGAAGACGGCACCATGCAGCCCATTGCCACGGGGTTGCGATCACCAGCCGGTATCATGGTCAATTCTTCTAACGATGTATTGTATGCCGAGAACCAAGGCGATTGGGTTGGCTCTGGCCGCATAACCCATTTAGAAAAAGGTGACTTCGCTGGTAATGCGGGTGGGTTGCGCTGGACAAAAGAAACTGAATCGCCACTGAAGCTTACACGCGAAGATTTGGCCATTGTAGACAACGGTCAGCCCATGCACGAAGCCGCAAAAAAAATTAAGGAGTTGAAACTTCCTGCCGTCTGGTTTCCCCAGGGGTTGATGGGAATTTCCACGGCTGATATTTTGGAAGACACTACGCAAGGAGCATTTGGCCCTTTTGCTGGCCAATATTTTGTGAGCGATCAAGGACACTCTAAAGTAATGCGCATGGCATTGGAAAAAGTGAACGGTAAGTATCAAGGTGCCTGCTTCCCTTTTCGTGAAGGCTTTGCATCCGGTTTACTGCGATTGCGTTGGGGCATTGATGGCTCTATGTTTGGCGGCATGACAAGCCGAGGCTGGTCTAGCACCGGACCTGCACCATATGCCTTGCAACGATTGGTATGGACAGGTAAAACTCCTTTTGAAATAAAAAACATTCGTGCAAAGCCCGATGGACTTGAACTTGAATTTACATTGCCGGTCGATAAAAAAATTGCGCAAAATGCAGCGCACTATCAGGTGAGCGGCTTTACCTATCACTACCACCATCAGTATGGCAGCGAGATTATCAACATGGAAAGTAGTCCGATAAAAGGATTGATTGTATCAGATGATGGATTGAAAGTTCGATTGGTATTGGATAACATCCGAGAGGGTTATATTCATGAAGTGAAAGTAACTGACTTCCTTTCCGCACAAGGAAATAGATTGTTGCACAATGTGGGATACTATACACTGAATGCAATCCCTAACGGAGAAAAAATACAGCTCACTGAAAGTCAGAAGGTGCATCAACATCATGCGATGGTGATAGAAAAAGAAACAACAACCATTGCTAAACAAAAAACAGAAATCGTTGGGAAGACCAGTGTTGCAAAACGTATTACAAAAATGCCAGCTACTTGGTCACAACCCGATAAGGTAATATCACTCGGCACAAAACCCGGATTAAAATATAGTGTAGAGCAAGTGCAAGTAAAGGCTGGCGCTAAAATAAAGTTAGTGTTTAGCAATAATGATGATATGACCCACAACGTTGTAGTTGTCGAACCTGGCGCGGCACGCGAAGTTGGCGACCTGGCGTTTAATATGGGGTTGAAAGGATCGCAGATGAATTACATACCGGTGTCATCAAAAATTCTATACCATACCAATCTCATACAGCCCGGTGCATCAGAAACGATTTATTTTATTGCGCCAACAAAACCCGGTGTCTATACCTACTTGTGTACTTATCCTGGTCATGCTATGGTGATGCAAGGAAAGATGACGGTAGTGAAGTGAAAAAGCTTCTTTAAATTTTAACGATCGTTTCTTTGGGTTATGGTTGCATATCAATTTTAACCACCGAGGCGAAATTGTCTTGCGATGAGTTTAGAATAATTTCAATACCATCGTTTTTTCTATTCCATTTCAAAGAAATATTTCTTTGTGCCAACTGAGTTACCTTGCTTTCTTTTGGTATGGCGATATTCGGTAGAAATAGAGTTTTGGATTTAGGCTGATCTAACAGAATTACAAACAGAGAATTTTTCTTTTGTGTAAAACGCACTCGTGTTCCATCAGTCAGAATTGCTCCCGGAATTTTCCAAGGCTTTGTATCATATATCGCTTCGCTGTTTAGTTTCATCCAACTTCCTAAATCAGTTAGTCGCTTTAGTTGATTTTCAGGAATCGATCCATCGGCTCGTGGTCCTACATTAAGTAAGAGGTTTCCATTTTTACTTACAATGTCAACAAACATATCGACCAACTCATCAGACGAAAGTAAATGTTGATCTGTTTCATTTTGATTATAACCGAATGAATAACCAATGCCGCGACAGGTTTCCCACTTGCGTTCGGTGATGGAGTCGTTCACCACGTATTCGGGTGTTTCAAAATCTGTTAGGTTTATAATCGTTTGCTTGCTAAGGCCGGAAGTCCAACGATTATTAAAAACGACATTCGGATTGTGATTAACAAGTTCAGCCATAATGCCCAGCATATCGCCATTCGCTGGAAAATTTACGTCATTCCATATTACATCTGGTTTGTAGCGATGGATGAGTTCATAAAAATGATTATCAACGTAAGCCGTGTAGGAAACGGATTGTGGCATGCTCTTAAAAAGATCAGGCCATATTTTTGTTATCGGGCTGCTGTAAAAACTCCAGTCAAGCCCGGCACTGTAATAGACACCAAACTTTAAATTTTGTTTACGAGTTTCATCCTGCAGTTCACCAATTAAATCGCGCGATGAATTAATGAGTGCTTTTTCCATAAACGGATGCAAAATTCGGCTTGGATACAATGTAAATCCATCGTGATGTTTCGCTGTAATAACAATGTATTTTGCTCCGATCTCTTTAAATAATGAAACCCACTTTTGGGCATTCCATATTTTATTTTGCTCGTTGAACATCGCTGCAAATTCATAATAATTAAAATCCTTGCCGTAGGTTCTAGTATGGTGTGCCTGTGTAGGGGAGCCTTCTATCCTCAAGGTATTCGAATACCATTCGGCATATGGATTGCTTTTATAGAACGCTTTCCAATCTGTTACCTTATCGGGAGTAGTAGTGGGTGTTGCCCAACCCGGCACAGAATATAAACCCCAATGGATAAAAATACCAAGCTTAGCGTATCCATACCATTCAGGCGTCTCACGCGATGAAAGTGATTCTTCCGTAGGAAGATAAATAGGAGTTTCGTTTTTCTGCGAAAGACACGGAATGGAGATCAACAAAAAGTAGATTAAGATGTAGCGCATATTTCTTTGGATTTTCTTGCTTTTAGTTTTTGCCACCCACAGGTATAATAATGTAAAAGATTGCCCCGCCTTTCATTGAAATTTTACTTTTACTACGTTCACTGCACCGTCCAGTTCGAAATCAGCATAAGAAGATTTCTCAACTTGATTAATAGTAAACTGAATTACGCTGTCACTTGCTGTTACGGAAATTGGTTTTGCATTTTCTGGTAGATTTATATGGCAGTTTATTTTCTCACCGCTTCCGGTAATCGTTAACTGAATTTGTTTTTGATCTGGCTGATGAATGTATGTGTACGCAACGTACCCATTGGAAGCCGCATACCGAACCGTGGCTTGCACGGTATCTGATTTGGTTTCAATCCAACGTGGGGAAAGGGTAGGGGCAGAATATTTTTCTGTACCGGGTGAATCTTTTACACCAACCAGTCCTTCAATGAATGCAGCCATGTTCGTTGCTGCTGCCCAGTTGTCGGGGCCACCATACGACACGGGATTTACGGGAACATAGTGTGGTCGGTCAGAAAGCGAAATTCCCAACACCGTATAAATGGTTTCATCTTCTGCAGCGTGTAAAATAATTTTTGAAATTATTTTATCAGGTTGAGGATTATCGATAGCACACCAGCTTATACCTACACCTTTGCTTACCTCGTTCGATCCATACCAGGCAATACCGGAGTAATCGGTTTTTAGTTCTGAGAACCACCAATAGGTAAGTTGTTTGTCCATCAACATATATCGAGTTGCTTTTGTACCATCGGCATAGACCAATGAAACTACACCCGAAACATTTTCGGATGATGGTTTACTCGAAGTGTGCATCATATAGATAGAAGCGGCTTTTTGATTTGCCGGAATTTCAACTTGTGTCGGATATCCCTTTCGTTTTGAAACTGCGACTACTGACTTGCGATCATTCTTTTCCGGATTGATGATGTTGAATTTAATGTTTGCAAAATTTTGCTCACCAATGGGCATCATACGTAAATCATCTCCGGCACGATTCGAGTTCATCCACGGCATAGAGTTTTTTCCGCCCGTACTCCACGTATCCATGTTGGCAAAGGGTTGAAGGTTCAGTGGTTTGAAAGTTGGTGCAGGGGGTGGTGTAGGTATAGAGCCTGTGTAG
>JBBRFY010000298.1:0-4141 GCA_038241205.1 Cytophagales bacterium | reverse complement strand
AAATAAGCATCTTCTTTGTATTAGCGTTTTCCATTGCAACAAAACCACCGCGGCTTTGAAACTTCAACAAAAGAAAGAACATCCAAAAGAAAAGTCTGGCTTACATCCGCGGAACAGACATCGCAACCGTTATAATTTCAGCGAACTCATTTTAACGTCTCCTGAATTGAAACCATTCGTGCGGTTGAATGAGTATCAGGATCAATCGATTGACTTTTCAAATCCTAATGCGGTGATGATGCTGAACAAAGCGTTGTTGAAGCATTATTATGATATTGATCACTGGAATCTTCCATCAGGTTATTTGTGTCCACCTGTTCCGGGAAGAGCAGATTACCTTCATCATCTGGCCGATTTATTAGCAAGTTGTAATACTGAAATAATTCCGGTGGGCAATAAAATAAGATGCCTCGATATTGGTGTTGGCGCAAATTGTATTTATCCCATCATTGGGAATAAAGAATACGGATGGTCTTTTGTTGGCTCAGATATTGAACCTGCCGCCATTCGATCTGCTCATAAAATTGTACAAGAGAACGTCTCTTTAAATGGAAAGGTAGAACTTCGCTTACAACGGAATGCAAAAGATATTTTCAGCGGGATCATTAACAAAGATGAACACTTCGATTTAACAATTTGCAATCCACCATTTCATGCTTCTTTACAAGAAGCCCAATTGGGAACGCTTCGTAAATTGAACAACCTGAATAAAAAACGAATTACTAAACCAACGCTGAACTTTGGAGGTAAGAACAATGAGTTGTGGTGTGAAGGAGGAGAAGAGAGGTTCGTTCAAAAAATGATCAACGAAAGCAAAGAATTTTCATCGTCCTGTTTTTGGTTTACTACCTTGATTTCAAAATCATCTAATCTTAAAAGCGTCTATGCAACGCTTGAACATGTAAAAGCAATTGAACAAAAAACGATTCCAATGGCTCACGGAAACAAGACAAGTCGTATTGTGGCTTGGACGTTTCTAACTCCAGAAGAACAACGTGATTGGGTAAATACGAGATGGAATAGTTAAGGGACTATTGTTTTCAAAATTCCAAACCATTTATTTCTCTGCAGACTCTCCTGCCTCCGGGGCTCTGAAGAAACCAACGAATAAAACTGTTAGATCCATAATCGATAGCCTTAATCGAATAGGAGTATCAGGCGTACAACACCTATCAATGATGCTTCCTGTTTTATCACGTTCACTTGCACGCGATTACAAAAACATTTTGAATTGATCAAAGCACATCTATGAAAGATTGGTCTGGCAAATCCGCTCTTGAACGAAAGAAGCTATCGTCTGGAAAAGATTAATTGCTACTTTAAACACTACTCCAATACTAATATGAATTTTAGCACGATCATCGACCACTTCAAGCTGGGGAAAGCATCAGCGAAAAGCCATATGCGAAACCTCATTGAAATTGCGGCAGCAGACGGAGCATTTGGTGACGAAGAACTAAGACTAGTGGAGTATGCCGCACTGCGAAACAATATTTCGAGTTCACAATTAAAGGACATTCAATCAGACTCATCCAAGGTTCGGTTTCAAATTCCTGGAAATGAAGAAGATAAATTTTTTCAACTATACGATCTTGTTCACATGATGTCTGTTGACGAAAATATTCACAGCGATGAGTTACGACTATGCGAAATATTCGCTATCAAATTTGGATACCGAAAAGAAGTTGTACGCGAAATGATTGAAGTGATAAGAATGAACATCAAAAATTGGATTGGTGCTAAAGAGACAATGCAGACCGTTTTACGAACGATGAAGGTTTATGATGAATAGGGCGGGAAATAGAGCAACGTTCCTGGCAATCTCTATGCTTCTCTCTCGCAGAAGTCCAACATATTCTCCACAGCAATACTGACCCCCACGGTCTGAATGATGTGATAATTTGGTGTGGATACAACCTTTGATTAAGCGCGTTATTAAGAGCCTCAAGACATCCTACGGGAGAGAGATTTTTGCTCAGAGAGTATCTGATGATTTTGTCGGTGTCCCTACTTTTTTTCATCAGCTTCCTTTGTTTCCCAACGAGCTTAAGGACTACAGCATATTCAATCGTTTTTTCTTCTACCTGCCATTCTTTGTCATAGTAAGCATTGGTGTTTACACGGCATTTTATTGTAGTATCTTAAAATTCTGAACTGACATCTCCTGTTCTTCATTAACACACACGAATGCGCTATAGCCAGGAATGTCTAACGGATAAAAGAAACCTTTCATTTCTGTATTTAAAATTTTACCAATGTTGTTGCAAACCTCCAGTGTATTTAACGGAAACTGTAAACCAAACCCATAAGCCTTAGATAAACTTTCCTTTTTTGTCCATAGCTCGAAAAATACTTTTTCCGGATCGAATGAATTCAATATCATAGCCCACTCACTATGTGAAAAACAATCTTCATAACTACGCCATGCAATGGGCTGAAGCTCTTCAATATCAATACCTGCTAATCCCTGATTAGTTAAAACAGCTGCTATAAAATCGCCAGAGTGTGACACATTGAAATCAAGACGAGAAGATTCCAACATCAATTTCCCGAAAGGATTTCGATGCATGGTTTGCCAAAGATCTTCAGAAATCTGCTGCTCTAATAACAACTGTTGACACATGAGACGTCCAATGGCACTTGCAAATACCTTTCTGTTTGGTTCAATGCTGGAGGGAACAAAAAAAATAGTACGTAATTGATCATTAACGGATTTGAAGGTGGCTGTTCTATCGATATCTGATAGGGAAGCAATCAGCACCTTTATCATAACTGCATATTAATCTTCAACATATGGCGAGCGTAATGTTTATACTCATTATGATGTGTAAATATTCGGTTAATAAAACAACTTGCTATCACGTTAAGAAAATTAAAACCTCAATAAAATTATGAAAAAAGAACTCAAACGCACTAACGGAAAAGAAGTTTATGTCACGCTCACTTATGAAAAGGAGAACGATCTGATGTTTGTGGATTGGAACGGTTACCTAAACGTAGAACTTGTAAAATCGGGATCAGAGGAGTTATTGCTTATGATTGCGCAATACAGAGCCAGCAAAGTGTTAGTTGACAATAGTAAAGTATCTGGCCCATGGCAGGCTGCTAACGAATGGTACCAGGCAGATTGGAATCCCCGGGCTGCGAAAGCAGGGTTAACTGATATGGCAGTAATCATGTCTGACAATATTTTCACACAACTATCATTGCAGGGTTTTACAAAAGTAACAAAAGGAGTATACTCAGTTTGCGTATTTAACGGTGAGAAACCGGCCAGAAAATGGCTTAAAGAACAAGGTGCTGAAGTTACCAAGTAACTTTTTTATGGAAATCGTTTTACGCCTTTATCCAGATAACTGTAAAAACGATTTCCTTTCCTTGTGCCAGAATAGGTGGAGTACATAATGTTAAATATTCATCCTTTATTTTCCCATACCTGATTTCCTGATGGCCCACCCAGTTCGGAAAAAAACTCCCTTCAACAATATGAATTATTTCACCGGGTGACTTCTCATAATATTTACCATAGTATGCAGCATAGCTCAGGTATGCTTGCTTAACTTCGTCATCGGTACCTCCCGTTAATGATTCCGAAATAAAATTAGATCGGTCTCCTTTCATAAGTTGAGCATTCATGTTGCCGTTGGCATCATACATTAAAATACCAGAAGGTTTCTCACCAAAAAAAT
This sequence comes from Cytophagales bacterium, assembly GCA_038241205.1. Taxonomy (GTDB): domain Bacteria; phylum Bacteroidota; class Bacteroidia; order Cytophagales; family Cyclobacteriaceae; genus Chryseolinea. Next base: position 452 of record JBBRFY010000298.1, on the reverse strand, counting down.
CAAGAGCCAGATTATTTTCATCTGTATATTTCCAAGACACCAGTTTCCATGTGCCTATTATTTTATCCTTAATAAATTCTTGCATTTGCGCTAATGTAAAATGTTCAGTGATATTAATGAGCGTTCTTACTAATTGATATTGTCTGTATTCACCGTGAGAATATGAGCACTTACTTCCTCCTGAATAAGTTGTGTTATAAATTCACCGTCATGTTGAATATAACGATGCCCTCCTGAACGTGAGATCAAATTAAAAGACGCTTTAGTTTCTCCTTCCCATTGTTCAATCTGATGCCGATTAACCCGCTCATCTTGCTCACCATGAATGGCAATTATTGGGATATCAAGTGCTTCATGAGTAGTATACTCATAGTTGTAAAGAAACTTCAGATCTGCCCGAAGAATGTCTATTAGCAGACCTTGCATTTCGGCATTACCGATAGTACTAATAT
>JBBRFY010000297.1:0-4256 GCA_038241205.1 Cytophagales bacterium | reverse complement strand
TGAAGCAACTTACTAGTCCCAGATTTGATAGGACATTCAACTGTTTTTCCATTCCATCTTTCTGATCGAGGAACCACCAAGCAGAACCGAATTGGATTTTACCTTTTACAGAACCGTCATTAAAATTACCAATCATCGTTGCCATCACTTCGTTGTTAGCGGGATTGAGATTGTATAAAATCGTCTTTGCCAGTTGGTCCGTGCTATCAAGTGCATTTAAAAATTTTGCCAACGCCACACTTTGTGAGAAATCGCCAATAGAATCAAAGCCGGCATCAAGCCCTAGCACCTTCAGCATTCTGGTACTAGTGTTTCGTAAAGCGCCAATATGAAATTGTTGCACCCATCCTTTTTGATGGTAAAGCCGGCCGAGCTCCAGAAGAACATAATATTTGAAATAGTGAGTTTCATTCACAGGGATATTCTCGTTCGCAAGCGCCTTCTTAAAGATGGTGTTCAAATCAAATTTGTTTTCTTCGGCAGTATAATAGAGTTGTTCGAGACCATGATCAGAAAGTTGGCAACCTTTTGAATTGAAATAATTAATTCGGTTTTCCAACGCTGCCATTAATCTTTCATACGAATTGATTTCGATGCCGGATGCTGTCGAAAGTTTTTCGATGTATGCTTTGTAACCTTCGTTTTCAATTGTGAAAGATTTGTCGGGTCGGAAGGTAGGACGAACGGATGTTAAGAAATTATCTTTTCTTATTTTCTCGTGATGCTCAAGCGAATCGATTGGATCATCCGTTGTGCAGACCACTTCAACATTCATTTTCTTGAGCATACCACGCGTAGTAAGTTCTTCAGTTTTTAACAAAGAAGAAGTTTGGGTATAAATTTCCAAACCACTTTTTTCATCCAATAACTGATCAATTCCAAAATACCGTTGCAATTCCAAGTGCGTCCAATGATACAATGGATTGCGCATCGTATAAGGCACTGTTGCTGCCCATTTCTCGAATTTTTCCGCGTCATTACGATTGCCCGTGATATAATCTTCTGACACCCCGAGCGCCCGCATGGCTCTCCATTTATAGTGGTCACTTCCTAACCAGATGCTTGTTAAGTTTTCAAAACTTTTATTGTTGGCAATATCCTTTGGTGATAAGTGGGAGTGGTAATCGATTATAGGCAATGATTTTGCGTACTGATGAAAAAGCGTTTTAGCGTAACTACTGCGGAGTAAGAAGTCTTCGTTTAAAAATGTTGGCGTTGTCAACGTAGCGTGTGTTATTTTGTTTTATTCCTTCTTCCGTACAGACGATTCACGAATGACTAACGTGGCTGCCAATACTATTTTTTTTGGCGTAAATTTTTGCTTGTCAATTTTGGCTTGAAGTTCATCAAGAAAGATTTCTGCAGCAGCGTTACCCATTTGCATGCTGTGTTGTTCAACAGATGTCAGGGATGGATCAGAGAAAGAAGAGAATACCTCATTACTGAAACCCACAATGGCTACTTGATCAGGAACAGAAATTCCATTTTGTTTACAGACTTGCAATGCCCCCATTGCACCCATTGCGCTGGCGGAAAATAGGCCATCAAAATGTTTTTTGCTCGTTATTAATTTTTGTGTAATTATTTTTCCGTCTTCCAATTGCATGTTGCTCTCAAAAACGAGGGATTTATCGAAAGGAATTTTATTGGCAATCAATGCTTCTTTATAACCTCTAAGCCTTTCTCTATAGATACTTATGTCTTCTAACCCTGTGAGATGAACAATACGTTTACAGCCTTGATAGATTAGATGTTCGACAGCTTGATAAGCCCCCAAGAAATCATCGATCAACACATGGCTTACATTTAAGTCATCTTTTGCACGATCGAAAAGTATGAGTGGTATTCCGTTTTGTTTTACCTTCTCGAAATGACTAAAGTCTTTTGTCTCTTTAGCAAACGATACGATCACGCCATCAACTTGTGCATTGAGCAGCGCTTCCACTGTGGCCACTTCCTTTTTATAATTATCGTGAGACTGGCAGATCATCACATTATAACCCGCTTTGTTGGCAATTTCTTCAATACCATAAACAACGGATGAGAAAAAACTACGATCAACATTGGGAACGATGATGCCTAAAATATTACTTCTTCCGTTGCGCAATGCTGCTGCAATATGATTCGGTTGATAGTTTAATTTTTGAGCGACCTTCAATACTGCTTTTTTTGTTTTGTCACTGATTCGTGGATGATTGTTAAGCGCGCGTGATACCGTAGAAGCTGTAATATCCAACTTCTTGGCAATGTCGTGAATAGTAACTTTCGCTTTCTTCATGTTCCCTTTGCTCAGTCTTCGTTGCTCGGTTTTCCAATCGTGGCAAGAATTCCACCATCAACATAAATGATTTGCCCATTTACAAAATCACTGGCTTTAGAAGCAAGAAAAATAGCAGCACCTTTTAAATCGTCCGGGTTTCCCCAGCGGTTTGCTGGAGTTCTGCTAATAATGAAATCGTTGAAGGGATGGCCATCTACACGGATGGGGGCTGTCTGCTCAGTAGCAAAATATCCCGGGCCGATTCCATTTACTTGAATGTTATGTTTAGCCCATTCTGTTGCCAGGTTCTTGGTCAACATTTTGAGACCTCCTTTTGCTGCAGCATACGCTGAAACTGTGTTCCTTCCGAGTTCACTCATCATGGAGCAAATATTAATAATTTTTCCGCTTTTGCGTTCAATCATTTTTCTTCCCACTTCCCTCGACATTAAAAAGGGCGCAACGAGATCTACTTCCAACACACTTTTAAAATCGGCTATCTCCATTTCAATGGCTGGGATTCTTTTTATAATACCTGCGTTGTTCACAAGAATATCAATAGAGCCAAATTCCTTTTCTATATCGGCAATGGCTTGCTTTACTTCTTGTTCATTGGTTACATCAAACAAAAATCCATGTGCATTGTAGTTCGCCTTGCGATAGGTATCCAACGCCAACTCCAATTTATCTTTCGAATGGCCGTTGATAACAAGTGTGGCTCCGGCATCACCAAGTCCCATTGCCATCGCCATACCTAGCCCATGTGTTCCGCCAGTTATTAAGGCTGTCTTTCCAGTTAAATCAAATAATGTATTTTTCATTAGCGTAATTCCGGTGGCTTCACTTGGTCCATATCTCCGTAGTCAAGATTTTCACCAGCCATTCCCCAAATAAAAGAGTAATTAGCGGTACCGACTCCACAGTGTATCGACCATGGCGGGGAAATTACCGCCTGATTATTTTTTATCCAAATATGTCTTGTCTCTTCAGGCTCACCCATAAAATGACTAACCGTGTGGCCCTCTGTGATATTAAAATAAAAGTAAACTTCCATTCTTCTATCGTGCGTATGCGGTGGCATCGTATTCCAAACACTACCGGTTTTAAGTTCGGTTAATCCCATTTGAAGTTGACAAGATTGAACGTTTGCCTGAATAATTAATTTTCGAATGGTTCTATGATTCGCGTTCTCAATTGAACCAAGCTCAACTGTTTCAGCCGCTTCCAACGTTGTTTTGATAATTGGATAAGAAGCATGGGCGGGTGAGGAATTAAAATAGAATAGGGCAGGGGCTTCTTTCTTTTCAGAAGTAAACGAAACATTTTTCACATCCTTTCCTACATAGAGTGCTTCTTTGTGTTTCATAATGAATGATTCCCCATCGGCTACAATGGTGCCAGTTGCCCCCACGTTGATAATTCCAATTTCCCTTCTTTCCAAAAAGTAATTTGCTTTTAGCGATTCAAAAGTTTCCAGTTGAACAGTTTCTGAAACAGGTTTTATCCCGCCAACAATTAACCGATCAAAATGGGAGTATATCAATTCAATGGCGTTGTCTACAAACAGATTTTCAATTAGGAAATGCTCGCGAAGTTGTTGCGTATCAAATTGTTTAACCTGACTTGGATGGATGGCGTATCGTGTTGAAGTGTTTAGCATAGTTTTATTGTAATCGTAATGTGTTAATTTTTAAATGTGGTTTTTGGTAGCAAATTATATAAGGTATTTAAACACTAAAGTGAGAATAATTTTGTTGATAATGTTCAAATATAGTACACAAAATGCAATCGATTGCGCATCGCTGTATAATTTTATTTTTTGTGGATAGATTTGAACGTCTTCAATACGTTCTTTTTTTAAGATATCTTCATTAGAATTTTCTGATGTTTATGCTGAATTCATCACTTCGTAATTGCCTATTTCAACCCCTTGTTTTTTTATTGGTCTCAATCGTTAGTAAAAACTAACTCCTTCAACTCTCGGATTGTTCTTATC
>JBBRFY010000296.1:0-4271 GCA_038241205.1 Cytophagales bacterium | reverse complement strand
AGTTATCCTGAACTCATTTATTTGTATGAGAAAATCTTTATCGATCAGGTTTACAAATTCTCTTGCGACACATCCAAGCCCTACATAATTGATTGTGGTAGCAACATTGGAATGTCAATTTTTTACTTTAAGAAGATCTTTCCAAAGGCTACTATTTTAGCGTTTGAACCTGAGGTAAAAACGTTTAAACTTTTAACAGAGAATGTAAAAAGAAATAAGTTAAAAAACATTTCACTATTGAATTATGCTTTATCTGAGGTTGAAGGTAGTGCTTCCTTGTTTGTACGAAACCAATTAAACGCATCGTTAAATGCCAGTTTAATTGCAGGTGAAATGGATAGCCATCGTGCGATGATTCAAACAAAAAAGCTTTCGAATTACCTTAGTGAAATAGTAACGATGTTGAAAATTGATGTTGAAGGATCGGAGCCTCAAATACTGAATGACATTATTGAAAGTGGTAAAACAAATTTAATACAACAGATGATCATCGAGTTTCATCCAAGCGTACTTACTGAACCGGTCAATCACTATTCTGCCCAGCTTGTGGAATGCAATTTGATTAATGCAACGGATGAAGAAGGTACTAACATTAATTCAAGCGATGTTATTCTTCATTTTGTCAATAAAAACATGAAGAACTAGAATGTTTAGGTTCTAAATAAATGATCGTTCTTATAAAATTTTTAATCAAGAACAATAGGTTTTTCAAATGCAACATCGATGATGGTATCACTACGATTGAGTATAAATGAGCGCTATTAATTCTTTAGCCACCGGTTTGATTCAATCCCTATGATCCTACCCCAATGGTCTTTGTTTGGCACTGCAAATGTGCGCATCTTAACTCTATAAACTATGATGGTGAGTTTGTTCATCGGGGCCCGATAAACATTTTTGCTCCTGTTTGTTTTTTGAAGCAACTGTGGATACAAGCTTAGTAAGGTAAAAAATTCATTGCTCTCATGAATAAAATTGCGGACCTCCTTCTCTGTCCAATGCTGTTCCAGATACCGAATAATTTTATCGTACCCTTGAATAGCCCGTTCAGTCCACACTTATGTTAACGCCATTTTTTATACATCGCCATTACGTCCTCATGCGATACTACTTCTCCGCGATCTGCCGCAGCCAGCCCATCTTCTATTTCGGATCTTTCCTCTTTGCTGAGAATATCCCACCAATCCTTATCCTCCTCATTTTTCAATGTTATAAAACGTTGGAGTGTAGCCGTATTATTGAGTCGGGCTAGCCATTCTATTAACTGCAATTTTTCAGTTTGAATATCCATATTTTGTATGATTGATTCTCAAAGATAATGATTTCGTTGCTATTTCACCCTTCGTCAATAACCTCATGCATCTCCTTAAATAATTTAATCCACGAATTCCATTCTGAAACTGTGCAGAGAGAATCGTTTCGTTTGACCACAATTTGTTGTAGTAGTTTAACGTCATAGTCTTTGGGAAAATTAAGGAGCGAATCAAACTCGTTCTTCAACCATGCGTCATTGAGTATGGCATTTAACCTGATCATATCAAACTGATTATTCTTAAATGAGTTAAAGGACGATGTGATGAACGAAGTCGCAATATGTTCATCCGTTGTTTTACCATACCTTCCAGCACCAACTTCCTTTCTCCATTGCACAGCCCGTAAAAGTTGTGATGGTTCATCCACCTTTGATTCAGCATCCATCCAGACATATTGCCAATACGCTTTGTTAAAAATTGCAGAAGTGACGGTATATAGTTTATAATAAGGTACAGTGAATTTTGAAGTTGACCAGCCCAACCTATTCAAAACGGATCGTACTCGCAGTGTATCTTTGAAGTAAGGCTTCAAAACGAAATATGGAATTACTGGTAAGTCAATAATGAGTTCTTCAATACCAAATGACACTTGCTTCTTTTTCCCATTTACCAATTTTTGATTGCCGTTCCAACCAAGTTTTACAATTAACAAATCATTGTCACGCATTACTTGTTGAATAGAGTCTATCGAAATGGGATCGGTAATCCACGCATCTTCTTCGAGTAGTAGAAAATATTCGCTGCAACCTGATATAAAACTCTTCCACAACGCAACAGGAATTTCTCTATTATCATACTTACTACCTGCGCTAAGGTGTTGAGCGATCAACGCTACTTTAATATCATATTGCTGAGACTTGATAATCTTAATATCCGGAAAACGCAATTGAATTTCATTCAAATATTTATCAGGAGTACCATCATCCAGCACCGTGATTTTATAGTTGCCGGTAACCTTTAACGCAATGCTTCTTAAACAACGCTCAAGATAGTAAGGCCGAAAAAAAGATTTGATTACGATGTCCATCCTAAAACCATTCTTAATTCGATAGTATTCAAAATATTTCATTTTAGAATCTTCCTTACATGGTTGCTTTAGTGGCTGGGAATTCAAAACTGAAATTAAAAGATCAACTTACCTTTGAGGTATCAAATAGGGAAATCGCTGCAATCAGTATAATGAGATAGGAGCCCAAGAAGAGAACAAGTAATGGATTTGGAGCGTTGGTTAGTGTGTTCTCTTCTTTCCTTTTTTCTTTAGCGCATCTCTAAAAACTTGTTTTTTATTGGTCTCATCCCTTCCCTTCTACGGTTGAGCAGGATAAACGGAGGTTTTTAGAAATGCCCTTTAGTGAATAATTAATCCGTCTGCCATCTCTACTCGTCTGTCTGCCATTTTCGAAAGTTCTTCATTATGCGTAACAATAATGAAGGTTTGTCCCGTCTCCTTCTGAAGTTTGAAAAACAAGGTATGAAGTTCTAACGCGTTTTTCGAATCGAGATTTCCACTGGGCTCATCCGCTAAAATTAAATCAGGCGAGTTGATCATTGCCCTGGCCACTGCAATTCGCTGTTGCTCGCCACCCGAAAGTTCCGATGGTTTATGATGGATTCTTTCCTCAAGACCAAGCATGTTTAACAACTCAGTTGCACGATCTCTCACTTTCTTTTCACCCGTGTTTGATATTAAACCGGGAATCATAACATTTTCTAGTGCAGAGAATTCTGGCAACAGATTATGAAATTGAAATACAAAGCCCAGCGAACTATTTCGAAAGGCAGCAAGATTTTTTGATGATTGTGAAAAGACATCTTTGCCATTTATATAAACAGCGCCCTTGTCCGGCATATCGAGCGTACCGAGTATGTGGAGCAATGTACTTTTGCCTGCACCAGAGGCACCAACAATAGCCACTACCTCACCTGCCTTAATTTCAAAATCAATTCCTTTCAGAACTTGAAGTTGTCCGTACGACTTTTCGATAGAAGTTGCTTGTAGCATATTGATCGAATCAGTAAGTTTTCTTGAAATAAACCATTAAATAAACTAGTTTCGCTCCGAAAGAAAAAATCAATGAACATACACGAATATCAAGGCAAGGAGATTCTACGAAAATATGGTGTTGCCATTCAACGCGGAGTTGTGGCGGATACACCCGAATCTGCTGTTGCTGGAGCAAAAGAACTACAAGCTGAAACCGGCACCAAATGGTTTGTTATTAAAGCGCAGATTCATGCTGGAGGCAGAGGTAAAGGTGAAGTAAAGGAAACGGGTTCAAAAGGTGTTGTTCTCGCTAAAAGTATTGCTGAAGTGCCCGAAAAGGTAAAAGGGATATTGGGCGGAACATTGGTGACAATCCAAACCGGTGCTGAGGGCAAGAAAGTAAATAAAGTTTTAATCGCAGAAGATGTTTATTATCCGGGCGAAGCAGAGCCTAAGGAATATTATATGAGCATCTTATTAGATCGCGCGAAAGGTTGTCCCGTTATTATGGCTTCTACCGAAGGCGGGATGAATATTGAAGAGGTAGCAGAGAACCATCCGGAAAAAATCATTAAAGAATGGATCGATCCTGGTATCGGTCTCCAAGCATTTCAGGCGAGAAAAATTGCTTTTGCATTGGGCTGGGAAGGAAACGCCTTTAAAGAAGGGGTTAAGTTTATCAACTCACTATACTCAGCGTACCTTGGTTTGGATGCATCGATGTTTGAGATTAATCCATTGTTAAAGACTTCTGACAATAAAATTATTGCCGTTGATGCAAAGGTGAATTTGGACGATAATGCGCTTTACAGACATAAGGATTTGGCTGAACTAAGAGATATTACAGAGGAAGATCCCTTAGAAGTAGAAGCCGGAAAAGCAGGATTAAACTACGTGAAGCTCGATGGTAACGTGGGTTGCATGGTGAATGGTGCCGGCCTTGCCATGGCAACAATGGATATTATCAAGATTTC
>JBBRFY010000295.1:0-4370 GCA_038241205.1 Cytophagales bacterium | reverse complement strand
AACTGATGCGGAATAAAAACAGTGAAAAAAAAACGCAGACAGATGGTAAGCATCGTGCTTGAAACCACTATACAAATGGTAGACACGTTTTGTACGTTCTGCAAATCAGGTAATTACAAATAAGCAGACGACTAAAAAAATTGAATTGACATTTCTTCAATGGCTATAATTCAAATAGGTAATGCAATTAATTTATTCTTAAGAAAGAATATTATGACAGACTGATAATAAATTCATCAAGGCCTTGATCTTGTTGAAGATTCAATTTTTTCCGCAAACGATAGCGTGCCGTTTTTGTGCTGCTGGCAGAAATGCCCAACAGTGCTGCTTTTTCTTTGATGCCCAGATTAAGCCTGATGAGTGCGCAGAGCTTTAGTTCGGATGGACTAAGGTCAGGGAATTGCTGTAGCACTTTGCCGACAAAATCCGGATGCACATTTTCAAATGTGAGTTTAAAATCTTCCCAGTCGCGATCAATAGTATATTTGTGTTGCAATTGCTGTAGCAAGCCGTGGAGCTCCTTGGAAAGTGACGGATCAGCCGTGTTCTTTATTTTTTCAATACGTTGTTGAAGTTCTTCCAACAACTCATTTTTTTGGATGAAGTTTATGGCATACGAAGTAAGCTCACGGTTCTTAAGTTCTAATTGCTGTCGTAATTCATTTTCTTTTAATTTGGTATTATCCCGTTCAAGCAATGCCAATTCATCGCGCGATTGAAAAAGTTGTCGGGTTGCCAATAACACTTCATGATTTTTCTGGATACGGTACCGTTGGTGCCGAAAAATAAAGAAGCCCACGATTAATATCGTAGCCAGAACAATGGCGAGCATAACTTTAGTGAGATTGTCGACTCGCGCATTTTGTTGGAGGAGAAGTATTTGTTGTTTCCGCTGGTCTAGCGTTTGTACACGCTCCCTTTCTTGCCAACGGAGTTCAAGATTTGCAATCTGTTGATTTTTTTCCTTACTAAACAGACTGTCTTTCATTAATTCATACGCTTCAAAATAGACTAATGCCTGGCGATAATCTTTTTTTGTTGAAGCCAATGTCTTCAAACCAAAGAGTACATTCAGTATGATTTTTTTATAACCATACTTTGACGAGAGTGCATACGCGCGATTTAGATTTTTCTCAGCCTCGTTATAACGCTTTTGCTCTAAATAAATTCGGGAAAGATTCTCCAGATTTTTCGCTGTATGCTCAATGTCCTTTCGTTTTTCGGCCATGGCAAGCGATTCGTTAAAATGTTTCTCAGCTTCTTTGTAATTACCTTGATCGCGATACATTTGCCCCAAGTAGCTACAAACATCTTGAATGCCGAACTCAAAGTGAATATTCCGATGGATTTGCATGGCCTTGATAAAATATTCGTATGCCTTTTCAAATGCTCGCTGGTTGCTGTATATGGCGCCAATTTTTGTAAAGACAATGGCAATACGTTCCTGTTGTTTTAACTTTTCAAAGAGGGAAAGTGCGTCAAAGTAATGTTTCAGTGCTCGTTCGTAATTGAGCTGGTCGGCATACACCATCCCAATGTTCATTGTGATGTTAGCCTGGCCGAGTTCATCGTTTATTTTTTTATATGTTTCGTCAGACTTATACAGAAAATCAAGGGCAGAAAAAAAATTGCCACGCGCCCAATGTGAAACACCAATCACACGATTGGCCATGCCAATTCCACTATAATAGTTTAAGTGTCGCGACAGGGTGAGTGCATCCATTCCATATCCCTCTGACTTTCCGGCATCCAGGGTCCAATACTCAAATCCAATTTGATTGAGAATATCCACACGTATCGTGTCGCGCGAAGTATAAAGTCTTAACACTTTTTGCAAGCTGTCAATTTTTTCGGAGGGCTGAGCGGAAGCCGCCTGATAAAAGAATAGTATAAAAACAAATAAAAGGAGAGTGGTTTTCATCGGGTACAAAGTTACCAATACACAATGATTGTCGCGTATGTTCCATTTTCCAAAGGCGAAAGTTTCTTTCTTTTCGCCAATGCACGTTAAAGCTCACAATGAAACTTCGTATTGAAGTTGGTTGCCGTGCAGGTATCGACTACCATGCTATTTGTGTATTCATCGTTATCACAATGAGTGGATGGGAGCAATACCCATTTTAAATTCTGTGATCTTCCTTCAAAGCCTCAATACCTTTAATTTTCTGGGACTGCGTGAAGAGATGAAACGCCTCAGTAGCCGTTCCCATTTTATTGCCATCGGACAAGCAGGTCAACACGTGAAGGAATTTGATGTGTACAATGAAGACCTGACCGCCTTGCCCAATGGTTGGTTGACAATGATGTGAAGACCGTGGCCATGGAAAGTACAGAAACCTATTGGCAAAATTTATATACCGTGCTTCAAGGTGTAGGCTTAGAGGTGGTTTTTTGTAATGGAAAATTCGCCAAGAATATTAAAGAAAGAAAACAGATGTTCAAGACTGCCAGTGGATACAAAAGTTGCATACACTAGGTTTATTAAGTGGAAGTTTTCTTCCCAATCAAACATCGGAACAATTACGCACCTATAGTCGGCATCGGACTAATTTACTTGGCCTGGCTGCATCTACTACTCACAAGATGCAGAAGTATTTACAATTACTAAACCTGCGACTTGATGTTGTAGTGAAGGATGTTACAGGACTTACAGGTTTACCCATCATTGATGCTATTTGCAAGGGTGAATCCAGTCCGGAGAAATTAGCTTCGTTAAGAAATGGTAATTGTAAAAATTCAGAGACGGAAATTGCTAAGGCTTTGCAGAGCAATGGTCGAAAAAATTTTCTATTCGCCTTGACACAAGAATATCGACTATACTTAAACCAATGTCGTTTCCTTAAGCTTTCTTTTTTTTAAACCTCACCCTGCCCTCTCCAAAAGGAAGAGGGTATGGAAGCTTAAGGAAACGACATTGATACTTAAACCTTCAGGACAAGGTTAAGGAGTGTGATCTGGAGATTGATAAAATGTTGAACGAACAAATCAATGCAAGTGATGATAAGAACCAGCATCATATTGAAAAGAAGGTGCATAAGCGAGTGAATAAAAACACACTCAAGAATATTCACATCAATCTTCTTTCTTATCAATACTTTGAAGGCGTAGACTTACTGGCCATAGAGGGAGTGAGTCATGCCACGGTACTTACTTTAATGAGTGAAGTTGGTAATGGCATTCATAAATTTTCATCAGCCAAAGAATGCGCAAGCTGGCTGAGGTTGTCGCCCAACACTAAAATAAGTAATGGAAGAGTTCTGAGCAGTAAAATACCCAAGGGAAGTAAGCCGCTAAAGATAGCGCTACGAAATTCAGCCAATGCCATCGGAAATTTAAAAGACACATCACTATCGAATTTCTTTAAGCGTATTGCTTTTCGCAAAGGAAGAATCTCAGCCATCTCAGCAACTGCTCGTAAGCGGGCCGTTATCATTTGGAACATGTTAGTAAAGAAAGTTCCATACAAACCAGAGACGGATTATGAATGCCTTGATCAGAAAAGAAAGCGCAAAGTCATGGAAATGGAAAAGCTAATTCATAAGTTTGATATCACACCTGACGACCTCGGGTTGCAACAGAATATCAACAATTGTGAAACGTTAGTAAGAATGCTATGGAGACAGTGCATAACTCAATAACAGAGCAATAGATGAAGCTTAAGACCATAGTTCCAGACAATTCAGTTTCTTTATTCGTAAAGAATATTCTGACTATTGAAAGCAACAACCTCGACTTAAACATTTTACCTTTTTATGCAGACGGCTATCCCGGAATTATGTTTCAGGAAACTAATAACGGTTTATATGTTTTGCCTCAGAATAAAAAAATGCCTAACTTCTTTCTTTACGGGCAGACAATTCACCCAATAGAAATACAAATTGAAGGCAAGTACAAACTTATTGTTTTTCAACTTTACCCTTTCGTAATTGAAAGTTTTTTTGACATTAATCCACAGACTTTAAATGATGACTGTTACGACTTAATTCAAATGAGAAATTTTGACATTGAAAAAGAAATTTCAAAGTTGAAAAAAACATCAAATTTCACTGAATGGACAAGAGTTATTACTGACTTATTATTTTCTATTTTCCAAACTCAAAAGGAAACATTGGACTATAAAATTCAACAAGGAATTTTACAAATTGTAGAAAATAATGGACTTCAAACCATCAACCAATTAAGAGAATTATTTAATATTTCGGAAAGAACTTTTGAAAGGCGTTTCCTTTCACAAGTTGGTATTACACCAAAACAATTTTCAAAAATTATTCAATTCCAAAGTTCACTAAACGACTTACAGGACAAGGATTTCAATAAACTTACAGATATAGTTTACAAAAACGGTTTTGCAGACCAATCTCATTTTATTA
>JBBRFY010000294.1:0-4455 GCA_038241205.1 Cytophagales bacterium | reverse complement strand
TTCACTTCTATTCACCTGTATTTTTCCGGCTTCCGCTTTACCAACCAGTAAAACATCATCCAACAAATACACCATCTGGCTTACCTGCTTCTCGATATTATCTAGCTTAATGTCTATATCCTTTGGCACCATTTTGCTTTTATACTTTCTTATAAATCCGGTTGCCAGCGAGATAGTCGATAACGGTGTGCGAAATTCGTGTGAGGCAATAGAAACGAATTTACTTTTCATTTCTACTAATTCTTTTTCTTTATCAAGCGCTTCTTTCAGTTCGTGTGTGCGTTCAGCAACCAATTTTTCTAACCCTTGGCGGTATTCAATTACTTCTGTTAAATCTTGCCCCACGCAAAGCGCCCCAATCACTTTTTTATGAATATCTCTTCGTGTTGAAATATTGAGCATGAGCACGAGCTGTGCGCCACTTTTGCTAAGCAAGGGCAGTTCGAAGTTTCCAGATGGTTCACCTTCAAACGCTTTCTTAATAATTTCATTGGCTCGTTCATGAAACCCTGCGTCAATAAAGTTAATCCACTTTTTGCCCAGCGTTTCATTCTTGGTAAAGCCTGATATGGTTGTTGTTGTTTTATTCCATTCATTAACATATCCGTTTCGATCGACACCAAAAATGGGCACGTTGGCATTTTCAATCAGCTCGGTCAATTCTTTCGCGATGGCTACAATATTTCCTTCATATTCTTTTTGATTGGTAATGTCCGTTTCAACCGCAATAAACTTGCTCAGCTTACCCTGGTTGTTAAATACCGGGTTAATATTTAACCGAATCCAGTACTTGCGTCCATCTTTTGAATAATTCAGTATCTCCTCAATAACAGGTTGATGCCCCTCTAAATGTTTTCGGATTCTACTTACTGTAAAGGGATCCGTTTCCGGCCCTTGTAACACTCGGGGGTTAAGTCCGATGGCTTCTTTTAATGTATACCCGGTGAGTTTAACAAAACTTTCATTTACCCATTCAATGCGTTGTTCGGCATCGGTAATAATTACCAGGTTATCGGTTTTGCTGGCAACAAAGGAGAGTTTTTCAATTTCTTCCTCAGCGCGTTTTTGTTCGGTAATGTCTTGCATGGAACCTACCATTCGAATTGCCTTACCTTCGGCATTTCGAATAACGGTGCCACGGTCGTGTACTAATGCATACGAGTCGTCTGATTTTTTAAACCGGTATTGTTCTTCCCACTTTGATGTTCCCCTGCTCGCGATGATTCGCATGATGAATTTCTCTGTTCGTTCACGATCATCGGGATGAATTTTTTCAAACCCGAACGAAGAAGATACACTTCCTTTTATTCTATAACCAAAAAGTTTGAATAACCCATTGCTCCAAACGAGGCTGTCGTTTATAAGATCCCAATCCCACACGGCATCTCCGGTTGAGTCTAAAACAATTTCATAACGTTCGTTCAATAATCGAAGCTTTTGCTCATTGATTACCTGCTCGGTAATGTCTTGCATGGCTCCGATCATTCGCACAGCTTTGTCTTCGTTGTAAATGATAAAGGCCCTATCCAGCACATGTTTATACTTTCCATCGGCACAGCGGTATTGATATCGCGATGTCCAGTTCTCTGCCTTGCGATTGAACGATTCACTTATTTCACGATTGACGCGTTCATAATCCATGGGATGCAATTTGTCTTTCCACCAATCTCTGGAAGAACTTAGTTCGCGCTCTGGGTAGCCAAAAATAGTTTCCATTCCATGATTCCAGATTTCATAATCCTTTTCTATATCCAAATCCCAGATGGCATCGTTGGTTGCTTTCGAAACAATTTCATGACGGTCGTTATATTCTTTTAAAATATCATTCAGCATTTTTCGCTGCGTAACATCTCTATAATTTGCTACTACACCGCCTACAGTTGGATCATCTAAGAGATTTGTAATGACACCCTCCAGCCAAACATATTTTCTTTTTTTGTTTAGAAATGGAAGTTCAAACGCATGTGGTTTTGTGTCTTGTAGCACACGCGCAAATAATTCGGTATGCAGTTTGTCATAATCAGGATGAATGTAATTTTTTAAAGATTTACCTATTCCTTCTTCTTCTGAATATCCCAGAATTCGCTCCACAGAAGGACTTTGATACACGATATTGCCATTGTCATCGCTCACCATAATGCCATCTGAAACATTTTCAATCAACGATCTGAACCGTTTTTCGTTTGCAGCCAACTTTTCTTCAGCCTGTTTCTTTTCTGTAATATCACTCACCAACGACATGATGGTGATCACTTCTCCCTTGTCATTTTTCAAAACAGAATTAAACAATTCCGTCCATATCATTTTGCCCGACTTGGTGACGATTCGTTCCTGAAGATGATTTCGAGAGACACCTCCATGAAGAAGCTCGTTTGCCTTTTGCTCAGCTAAGGCATAGTCCTCATGATATATTGCCATGTGCCCGGTTTTTTGTAGTTCAAGATACTCATCTGTTGTCCAGCCGAATATTTCTTCCGCTCTTGTAGACATTCTCTTCAACAGAAATTGATCGTCCCATTCAATGAAGCCAAGAGGAGAGTTGTCGAGATGAAAAAGCAATCTGTCCTGTGTTGTCTGTAATTCGCGTTCTGCTTCCTTCTTTGCTAGTGTTGCATCATACTTTTCAAGAGCCTGTGCAATCGCCACGGGCAAACGCTGCATCCGGTCTTTGAGAATATAATCCCACGCGCCCTCTTTCATTACGCTCACCGCAGTTTCTTCAGAGGTTGTCGATGTAATCAGGATAAAGGGGATTTTGATTTCCTGATCGCGCAATACTTTTAATGCACCTAACGAACTAAATGTTGGGAGCGAATGATCGGATAAAATAATGTCAGGTGAAAAGTTGGTTAACGCGTTAATGAAATCCTTTTCCGTATCAACCACAGCGATCTCGAATTGTAGTCCGCTTATTTTTAATTCACGGGCCACTAATTCGGCATCAGTTGGTAAATCTTCGAGGTGCAGTATTTTTATTTTTTTCTCCATTGCTATCTGCAATATTGTATTTTGTTTAAATAGGAGGCTGATTGGTGAGTACCCAATACAAACCCAGTTCAGCTACCACTTTATGAAACCCGTCAAAATTAACCGGCTTTACAATATAGCTGTTGGCTCCTAAAGCATAACACGTTTTAATATCCGGATCTTCTTTAGATGATGTGAGGATGACCACTGGAATTGTTTTGGTTTGTTCGTCTGATTTTATCTTTTTCAAAACTTCCATGCCATCAACTTTGGGCATCTTCAAGTCCAGCAAGATTACCTTTGGTTTATCATTAATATTTCGCCCTTCAAATTGGCCTGTGCCGAAAATGTATTCGAGTGCTATTGCACCGTCTTTTAAGTGAAGAACCTTACTAGATACGCTGTTTTTCTTCAATGACCGGATGGTCATTTCAGCGTCATTCACATTGTCTTCGATCAATAGAATTTCAACTTCTGGTTGTTGCATTTTTTTTAGTTGTTAATTGTTTTCGGCTTGTATACTTACTTGTTTGATAGGCAGACTAAAATAGAACGTTGCTCCTTTATCGATTTCTCCTTCAGCCCATACCTTACCATGGTGTTTGTTGATGATGCGATGGACAATAGCCAGGCCTACACCAGTACCTTCAAATTCCTCTTGGCTATGAAGCCGTTGAAATACCTGAAAAAGTTTGTGAGCGTAGTTCATGTCAAACCCACTACCATTATCTTTGACAGAAAAAATGATGTCTTCATTCACTAATCTTGATTTGATTTCAACAAGAGGGCTTTCTGACTTAGCGGAGTACTTTACGGCATTCGAAATGTAATTGCACAGCACTTGTTTCAACAAGACACTATCTCCCCAAACGGACTGAAGAGGATTGATTTTTATTTGTGCGTTTGGGTGAGTGATTTTGATTTCCTCCACCACACTTTCAGTTAGTAGCGTCATGTTCACTTCGCCCTTTTGAACTTCCTTGCGACCTAGCCGGGAGAACGTAAGCAGGTCATCAATCAACTGGCCCATATGTTTCGCATTTTCCTGAACGATTCGCAGCAGGCGTTTTCCATTCTCATCGAATGCATCTTTATAGTCTTCTTCCAACATCTTGGAGAAGCCATTGATCGAACGTAAAGGAGCGCGCAAATCGTGAGAGACTGAATAAGAGAAGGCTTCCAGTTCTTTGTTAGCCGAGGCTAACTGTTCGGTGCGTTCTGTTATTTTTTGTTCAAGGCCGACATTTAATTCGACAATGGCACGTTCTGCTTTTTTTAATTCGGTGATATCAATCACCACGATCATGGCAGCATAAACGTTACTGGTTTCATCTCTCAAGGGAACATAGCGTGTGCTGATGTAAAATTCTCCAATGTTTCTTTCCGTAATAAAAATCTCTCCTCTAAAAATCCGCTTAAGATTCGGAAGCAATTCTTCGAGCGAATTGGGTTGTAGCACTTCTTGAATAGTATTTCCTAAGAGCTTTT
>JBBRFY010000293.1:0-4564 GCA_038241205.1 Cytophagales bacterium | reverse complement strand
CAAATTGAACACTTAAAATACAGTGTCAAGTTATGTTTCAATAATGCTTATTTTTGCCGGCAAGATACAATAATATAATATGTTTGCACAACAACATTAACGTTGTTTTAAAAATTTTAATATGCGAATAGATAAATTCCTGTGGTGTGTTAGATATTACAAAACCCGCACCATTGCAACGGAAGCTTGCAAAAAAGGCCATATCAAAATTAATGGTCAGGTAGCTAAACCCAGTAGAGAAGTTTATGCTACTGACAAGGTAGAATTGCGAAAGGATCAGATCAAATACCAGCTTATGGTCAACGATATTCCTCCAAGTCGCGTGGGTGCAAAATTGGTGGATATTTACAGAAAGGATACCACGCCAAAAGAAGCATTTGAAGCGCAAGACCTTTTAAAATATTCAAAAGACTACTACCGTAAAAAAGGGGTGGGCAGACCTAGCAAAAAAGACCGCCGGGATATTGATGATTTTTATGAGACCGAAGATGACAATTAAAAAAACACTTTATTTATCTTTGAAAAAACAATCTCCAACATGGCAGGATCAAAACAAGTAATACTAAACCACGAAGAAATCAACCATAAAATAAGACGCATTGCCTATCAAATTTACGAAAGCAATGTGGATGGGAATGAAGTTATTTTAGCCGGGATAGATTCTAATGGATATATTCTCGCGCAAAAATTAAAGGCGAATCTTGATCAGATCTCCGATTTGAAATCGGTGTTGTGTAAAGTGGTGATTGATAAAAAGAATCCTTTAAATCCGATAACTACCTCAATTGACGCCACAGCATATAGCAACACATCTGTGGTGCTGATTGATGACGTGTTAAACTCAGGTACCACCCTAATTTATGGCGTCAAGCATTTTTTGAATGTGCCATTAAAACAATTCAAAACTGCAGTATTGGTCAATAGGAACCACAAAAAGTTTCCGGTTAAGGCCGATTATAAAGGCATTTCTCTCTCTACCTCTCTTCATGAGCACGTAGAGGTCATTTTAACTGGTAAAGTTTATGAGGCCTTCTTAAACTAAGCTGGCCACAATTTCCTCAGTAATTGCTTCAATAGTTTTACCATTTGTCAAAAGCGTTTGGTGGCTTTGGCTGTAATAAAAAGAACGCTCAAAGAGATGTTTCCCTATAAACTCTGTCAATTCTTCATCTGTTTGGAGATGTGAAATCAATGGCCTCTGTGATTTTTCGGAACGCAATCTATTTACCAAATTCGGAATGGAACTCTTCAAGTATATGCTATGTGCATCTTCAGTATTTAATATAGCGTCCATATTGCTGCCGTAACATGGTGTGCCACCTCCAAGTGACAGAATTATATTGTTCCGCCCTAAAAGCTCCTTCAAATATGTATGCTCTATTTTTCTGAAATAGATCTCACCCCTACGCTCGAAAATTTGAGAGATGGTCAATTGCTCCATTTTTTGAATGTAATCATCCAAATCAATACATTCAAATTTGAGTATTTCGGACAGTTTTTGCCCAATTGTGGACTTTCCAGAACCCATATATCCAATTAAAATAATAATCATAAAACGCCTTATAAATTGATTTCTAAAAACATAGACTAAGCCTCCACAAAAAAACAAAAAATAATATTAAGAAAGGGTTTGGTTTATTAATAAAACGTTTTATATTTGCACCCTCATTAAGAAAATGACTCGATAGCTCAGTTGGTAGAGCATAACACTTTTAATGTTAGGGTCCTGGGTTCGAGCCCCAGTCGGGTCACAAAGTGGAAACACAATTATTACTAACCTTGCTAATTTAAAATTAGCGAGGTTTTTTGTTTTTAGTATCCTACAAGTGCTATGATATTCCAATTTAAAGGATCATTAACATTCTTCATTCCTAATGTTGTGGGTAGCGATAACCCGGTAAACAGTAAAAAGGCATATGAACACATAAAAAAAGCCGCTCCTGTTAAAGAGCGGCTTTTCAATATATAAGAAATTTCTTATTGCTTTATGAAACGCTTAGTAACAGCCTGCTGTTCCCCTTCAATAGTGATGAAGTATAATCCTGGAGCCAGTCGAGAAATATCAAACTGCTTTTCAGTCCTCATATCAGAAAGATTGATGACTTGGATAGTTTTTCCGCTTAAATCTGTGATAGTTGCTCGCTGTAATCCAGTATTATTTCGGATTGAAAGTGTAACAGACCCATCGGCAGGGTTAGGAAACAACATAACACTGTTCCCAAAAGACACGTCTTCAATAGCCAAGGTAGAGCCTACTAATTCGATACCTACCAACACCGGATCGTGATCTGAAGCTCTAAAGGCATTTGCCTCGTAAATAGGAAGCGCACTAGATTCTCTTTGGAATGCAGCCTCGCCTGGATCTTGGATATCTCCATTATAATCGAAAAGGCTTATTTCATCTGCATTTACGTGCCAAACAGTTGTTCCAGTTATTTGATCTGTCAAGCTACTTGTAGCTAACGCATAATCTAAATATCCTAACTGTCCATCAAATACATAGCTATAGCCATCTACTCCTTGGTAGTCTTCAATGAGATTAGTGTAATCATCGGCAGAACCGTCGGTATCATCGCTTCCTAATAAGATATTATCGATTGGGTCTTCGTTTTTGTACGAATTCAAATCACCAATAATCAAATAATCTGGATCATTGCTTGAAGTAGGGTCTGTAGCCAACCAATCCACTAATGCAGCAGCAGCTTCTGCTCTTGTAATGTTACAGTTGGCTGCACCATCATTTAAATCTGGATCGCCAGCACCAGCACATGAAGAACCTTTTGACTTCAAATGATTCACAGCTACAGTAAGAACACCATCTGTAGAAATTTGTCTAAACGTTTGTGCCAAGGCAGGACGGTTTCTATTATCATTAAAACGTGGGTCTACAGAAGCATCTAGAATGGCAAATGTACCTTCTAAACTCACGGTTGCCGTATTGTAAATAAAAGCGACGGCGATCTGGTCTGTCCCAATAACTCCTGTATCCAACGCAGCATAAGTTGTTCCACACACTGCATTAATACCGTTGGTACCGTTCAACAAATCGTTAATGGCTTCGGTGCCATTGTTTTCTATTTCAATAAGGCCTACAATATCCGCATTCAATCCACAAATAGCAGCAGCGATTTTCTCGCGCTGGCGATTCAATTCTGCGGTAGAATTCGCTCCTCTTTCATTTAAGGTCGTAAAGTAGTTTAGTACATTGAAGCTAGCAACTTTCAGGCTCCCCCCTACTTCTTCCGGTGCAGCAGTTCTTGGGTTTATGCTTGTAAAGTCGTACGAAAACTCATCTATCACAGGTCTGATTCTCCAAGCATCTGTACCATTTTGCCCTGCAAAAGACCAATGCATAATTCCTGTGAGGTTGCTAATTTTGTCACCACCACGAATAAAGTTAGTGTTGCTCAGTCCTGGACGTGGCCAAAAATATGGCTCGTCCGTTGGACCATTAATGTTGCTATTCTGGATATTGTTATCATCATCCAAGATAATGCGTGATGACTCTAATTGTAAAACATAAGCCGCATAGCCATCAACATCTGGCTCATTGGCATCTGTAAATTGTCTGGCCCTGCTGTTTGCATTCAACACTAATTCGCCATAACGCGCTAGATTAAAGTACTCACTCACGACAAGGTCTGTTGCGTATGTGATGAGCATATTTTCCACACTTTCATAAGTAGCTTCCATATCCGTGCCTGCAGGCGCAGGTAGTGTTAATAGTGTTGGTGATGGTAGTGTATTCGCATTACTCATAATGTTCACACTTCCGCTTCCAGTTACATCTATTTGTGTTGTTCCCGAGAACTCGACCACTTTTCCTGAAACCTCCACACGATCACCCACAGCTACATTTACCGTACAAGACTGACAAAATACAAAGATGCCTTCAGAGGTCATCATGTCTGAATCTACATCTGCATCTTCTTCCTGAATAAAGAATCCACGCAACTGATTATCTGCTTGGAAATCTCCAGTTACAATAGCGTCTACAAATACAGTAGTGTTTTCTAATGGACTTTTACCAGTACTTCCTTGTACTTCACTAATAAGGACTGTGACCGGAATGACCACTCCACAATCGTTAACCACTCCAGCAGTTGACGGAGACGTACACCAAGTGCTACTTAGGTCTTCAGATGATTCATCATCTCCATTAATACCGTTTCCAGATCCAGAAACTTCGGAGCCTTCAGTTGAATCCTGTCTTTGGTACGAATCTCCAGTACCGTGTGCGGACGTTGATACCACCACTTGATTTGCAATTGGTGTATCGTTTGCATAGGTGCTCGATAAAGCATCAGCATCTGGGCCATCTATACGCACTCCTGTTTTGTCTACCGCTTCCGCAGTATCTCCCCAAATTACATAGTCAAGGTCTGTTACCAAATCGCTTTTACCATCCCAATAAAAAAGAATGGCTACTTCGCCACTATTGGTCAAACCACCCTGGTCGTTAATAGATCCTGGCAGTCCTTCAAGCATGTCTGGAATACCATCTGACACACTACCATCTTCATACAGCTCGTATGTTGGATCTGTTCCATAAGTAGTTCTGTAA
>JBBRFY010000292.1:0-4572 GCA_038241205.1 Cytophagales bacterium | reverse complement strand
ACAACCCAGAAATTTTTAGAATTAAGAGCAAAATCGGTTTTCCTGACAAAAGAGAAACCAAAAAAGAGCAGAAAATCGGTAGTCGATGGAACGGTCAATATCGAATTGTTCGAACTTTTACGGGAACTACGTAACGAGATTGCACATGAAAACGACCTTATCCATTACCAAATATTTGCTCAAAAAGCCTTGTATGAAATCTGTGAAGTTCTACCAACCAACAAAAAACAATTATTGGAAATCAATGGATTTGGCAAAACACGTGTGGAAAAATATGGAGCTCAAATCTTGGAAATAATTCATACCTACTGTGAAGAAAATGATATTGAGATAAATGAGTCGATTGAACTAATCGAAGATAAAAAACCAGCTAAAAAAGTTAACAAAGGTAATTCTGATAAAGTATCATTGCAGTTATTACAAACTGGAAAGTCAATATTTCAGATTGCACAGGAAAGAGAATTGACTCCAAACACTATATTTGGGCATTTGATGAAATATGTCCCATCAGGAGAAGTTAAGGTGACCGATTTAATTTCCGAAGCCCATTACAAAGAGTTACTAATAATTATTCCAAAGCATACATTCGAAAATCTTTCCGATTTAAAACAGCAACTTGATGAGAAATATAGTTATAACGATCTTCGACTGGTTCTAAATACACTTCAAAAATAAAAAAGGAATCTAATTCATTAGATGAATTTTATAAAATAGATTAAATTTTTCTGTTCAATTAATTCTGTTTTTGGGAATTATTCAATAAACAGGGACATTACTAAAAGTGAATTTCATTTCACCGGAAAGGACATTTGTGAAAGTCTGCTGCATGGCATCGCCTTTTGTGATAGGTTTCAAGCCTTCAGTCATAATCCCTGCAATAAAATAGCCGCTTGCTTTTCCATCTTCTACCTTTTCTATAACAAATTTGCAATTGGGAGATGCCGGTGGTAAATTTTGACTTAGTGATTCAGTGTAGAATGTTGCCATGTGACCATTTGCCACAACAGGAGAGAATTGATAAATATATGGCTTTAGTGCTGCGCCATAATGAAGAACAGCTTCAGTTTTTCTAATTTCTGCAAATTTCTTTGTGCCATACAAAGGGTTCTTTCTGTTGTTTTCCTCAAAATTGAAGGTTTCGGGTTTAAAGCTGATGTTTCCAGATGCCAACTCTATCTTGACAAAATTTTCTTTGCTGTTGCCCTCTTCTTTGCTGGCAATAAAGGTATAATTGGATTCACCCGTTTTCATAAATTGCGCAAAGGGTAGGTTAACTGTAAGAATTTTACTTTGTAGCGCCACAGTTGTATCGCCAGACGATGATAAGGCTGAATTTGTAACTCCTGGTTTGTTGGTATTGTTAGAAGTTTTAGGCGTTCCGGCCAATGGAACATATTTGTCAGCTCCTGGTTTAAAAATAAATTCTACCCGACGGTTCTGTGCTTTGCCTTCATACGATGTATTATCAGCAATGGGTTGCACTTCGCCCTGGCCTTCGGTTGTTAATTTACTTTCATCAATATTGTACTGGCTCATCAAGATTTCCCTTACAGCATCTGCTCTTTGTTGCGATAGTTTTAGATTGGCGGTATCGTCGCCGTCGCTGTCTGTATGGCCAACAATTTTTACGGGTGTTGTGGCCTCTTTTAAAATTTTGCTTACGTCATGCAACGCGCCCATGCTTTCCGGTTTTAGTTTGGCTGTGCCTGTGTAAAATAGAAGGTTGCTTATTAATTTTCCTTCTTCAAATTTCGCACGGGTATCGGGAATATCTTTTGCTACCCTTAAATTGCTTAAATAAAATTCTGAACCACCTACACTGCCAAATGCAAATTGCAATTGGTTTGGAAGGTATTCCTCACTCACGGCTGCAAGGTCATACAATTTGCGGTCGTTCCACCACATGCGAAAGCGTTTGCCCTGCACGCACATACTAATACGGACGGGAACAGTATTGCCATAAGGCAAACTTTCAGACATCGCATCTGATAATTTTTTATCGAAGGCGTACAAGCTTGCCCTGCTTTTATTATCTGCTGCAATAATTGCGGAAAAATTAACAGCTGGTTTTTTATCATTCCGTAATATATTCTCATCGGTTACCATATTTCCGCCTGTGTTAATCAGATTGATGTCAATACGCGGATCATAGTTGTTTTTTACAATGAGCAGGTCGAACTCGATGGTGAAGTTATTGCCCCAGCTCTGCTTTTTGTTTCGGGTAATGTGCTGGGCGCTGGTAGACGACATCTTTAACCAATTACCCTCCAGCCCATCAATGGTTACTACTTCGGCAGAAGTGGAAGTTATCCATCCTAGCGGTGCTTCGCCTATATTGTCATTTTCAAAATTGTCGAAATACAAAATAGTGGAACCAGGCACAAAATCAAATTTACTATACACGTTTAGATTAGGGATGCCAGAGCTTGCTTTTACTTCTGTATTATCGGTTTCATCGGTTTTACCATTGACTTGGTTATCGCCAGAAGTCTCTTTTTCGACTGTTTTCTCTACTTTTTTCGTAATGGCCTCTTCGGCTTTCTGTTTTAACTTTTTGAGAAATTGGGCATTGGCACCAGCAAACACCAAAAAAAATACGGATAAGAGAAGATACTTTTTCATTGTATTAGTTTTTATTATTGTTATTATTCCACTCGGATGCAGGCTTGAGTTGTAAAGATTGTACGGGGAAAAAATAGTATGTCATAGTTTTGGTTTTCAAATATTTAGTAAAAATAATTCTTCCATGTATTAGAACACATCCCTTAAAAACAGGATTTTTAAAGACGGAAGCAAAAATCATGGAAAAAGGGGAGCGCCTACTTTAGGGTTTTTTGCTTAATTTGTATACTGATAATTAATAGATTGTTTTACTGGATGAGAAAACTTACAATCTTCCTTATTTTATTCTTCTCCCTGCAAACTGTGCATCCACAGCAGATTGATAAACGGGATAGTTTAATGAAGCTTTTGGTCAGGGCCAAAGAAGACACGGGTAAAGCAATGCTCTTATTACGTTTGGCAGACCATTATGAAACCAACAACCAAGATTCATCTGTTTATTATTTAGAAAAGTCAAAAGCACTCTCAGAGTCGCTGAAATTTGAAAAAGGTCTTTATCACTATTATGAACAAAGCGCCATTGTATCTTTCACCAAAGGAGATTATGGTAAGGCTATGGAAGAACAGAAAAGCGCACTTGCTCTTGCCAGAGAATTAAAAGATTCTTCCTTTGTAATCAACACACTTAATAATATCGGAATCGTGTATAGTTATCTTGGGAAATTTGAAGAACAACTGGATTATACATTGCAGGTAAAGAATATGGTAGAGGCTATTAAGGATTCTTCTAAAATATCCGGCATATACCACAATCTTGCCAATTGCTATGCTAACCTTAAACAATATAGGAAATCTACAGATTATGCTCTATTGTCTGTACAAGTACACACAAGGTATAATAAACGAAATGACTATATCAACAGGGTATATGCCACTTTGGGACAGAATTATGAGGATCTGCAAATTATTGATAGTGCTCTGTATTATTATGATAAAGCTATAAAGGAGTCTGTAAGACTAAATGACACCTATGCTGAAGCCGCTATATATGGTTACAAGTCTAACTTATATGCCAATCGTAACCAGTTTAGAGAAATGCTAAAAGCCTCTGAAAGATCTTTGTCTTTAGCAAGAGAACTACAAAGCAGGCAAATGCTGGCCAGTTCTCTTTATAATGTAGCATATGCAAATTTTTTTAATGACAATAATGCAAAGGCCAGAAAAGAGATCAATGAAGCACTTTTAATAGCAACAGAAGATTCGTTGACAGATGAACTGAAAAATAGTTACATCATTCTTTCTTACATCGCTGCAAAGGATGGTGATTATGCAACCTCTCTTTTGGCGAAGATAAAGTCAGATTCGATCCAGGAAGCAATTTTAAATGAGCAGGTGATTAAAAGTGCTGCAGAGCTGGAAAATAAATATGAAACTGAAAAAAAGGATAACCAGATTAAGCTTCAAACAGCAACTATCCTGAAAAAGAATGTGCTCAATTATATTTTAATTGGGAGTGCTATTACTATTTTAATCATCTTTTTGCTTTCTTATCGTACCTATAAACACAAGAGAAAACTTCAGCAGCAACGGATAAATGAACTGGAGACAGAGAAACAACTAACCGCTACTGAAGCCGTACTGAAAGGTGAAGAACAGGAACGGACCCGACTGGCAAAAGATTTACACGATGGATTAGGAGGGATGCTTTCGGGCATCAAATATTCATTTACTACTATGAAAGGAAATTTGATCATGACAACTGAGAATGCTCAGGCTTTTGAACGCAGTATGGATATGCTGGACAGTTCAATTAAAGAAATGCGGCGGGTGGCGCATAATATGATGCCCGAAGCTTTAGTAAAGTACGGACTTGATACGGCCTTGAAAGATTTTTGCAACGATATCAATCAAAGTGGGGCATTGAAGGTAACTTATCAATCCATCGGAATGGAGACTGCTAAAATTGATCAAACAACCGCTATTACCATTTATCGTATTGTGCAGGAACTG
>JBBRFY010000291.1:0-4574 GCA_038241205.1 Cytophagales bacterium | reverse complement strand
TAACCCCAAATAGTTTTGTGGATAGTTTACAATTAGTTCAGCGATATGGTCATTCAAAAATTTTGAAAGTTCAAGGCAATCATACGGCTTCGCCCAATATGAAAACATTACCGGAATGGTACACACCACTTGCACTTGTGTATTGAACTTTTCGTATTCTTTTATCCGCAGCTCGGCATTCCAGGCATTCTCCTTTATCTCCCTAAAAAATTGATTACCTCTCATCATCTTCGCAACGCCTTTCTTATGATGTTGAAGGTAAATGAAATCGCCATAGCCAAACTTCTCACTCCAGTTGGGAAGCTTTTTGGGAATGATGTGCGTATGGCTGTCTATTTTAAGCATGGAGCGGTTAATGAATTTCGAAATATCGAAGATTTTTAACTGGCATCAAATCCATAAAATGAATTAGCTTTATCGAACCTCTAAATTGAACGGCAACATTATGACCATTGATGTTCAACAATACATCAGTCGATTTAGAGGCGATCGGGAACAAACATTTTTTTTATCCTAAGCCATGGAGTTGTGATTCTAATTTGAGTGTCGAGTGTTCTGTTTGGTTTTAGGATGTGGTTTCTGGTTGCCAGTCTCCAGTTGCCAGATACCGGTAACTGGAGACTGGTAACCGGAAACCATTTCGTTCGTCAAAGTTGAAAGTTATTAAAAGAGATCAATACCTGATCATAAAAATTAGAACGTTCTTTAGTAAATACCTTGAGGTAGAACATGTATATCACTCGCTTCGCATTAAGGCTGCGGAAAAGTGGATGGTAATAGATTTAGGATTTGTGTTGTAGAATTATTTTAGAATAACACGAAAGATTATACTCTACGGAGAACGACATGAAGAATAAAACTTTTACTGTTTAAAGTTCCGCGTTACCTTGCACATAATAGAAAAGTAGTAATGACAAACGAGCAGAAAGCAATTAAGGTAGCCTACTTCAGCATTGTTGGAAATACTTGTTTGTCTATTATAAAATGGTTGGCTGGATTTTTCGGAAACTCATATGCATTGATTGCCGATGCCATTGAATCAACAACCGATATTTTTTCATCACTATTGGTGTTGTTTGGATTGAAATACTCCAACCGACCAGCAGATAAAAATCATCCATACGGCCACGGACGAGCAGAACCATTAATTACCTTTTTAATTGTTGGCTTCCTTATTATTTCCGCGTCCATCATTGCATACCAAAGTATTTTAAACATTGGTACGCCTCACGAATTACCGAAACCCTTTACGTTAATTGTGCTTGGTGTCATTATTATATGGAAAGAAATTTCGTATCGCGTTGTAATAAGAAGGAGTAGGGAAACGAATAGTTCTTCCTTAAAAGCAGATGCCTGGCATCATCGAAGCGATGCCATTACTTCAATATCTGCCTTTATCGGAATTTCTGTAGCATTATTTTTTGGAAAAGGATTTGAAGGTGCAGATGATTGGGCCGCGTTGTTTTCTTCCGGATTCATTCTCTACAACAGTTACATAATTTTTAGACCCGCGCTGGGTGAAATTATGGATGAGCATCTATACGATGATTTAGTAGCTCTAATTCGGGAAGTCTCTAAAACTGTAGATGGCGTTATCGATACCGAAAAGTGTTTTATTCGCAAAGCGGGCATGACCTACCATGTTGATCTTCATGCCATTGTTGATGCTACTATTTCAGTTAAACAAGGGCACGATATTGCGCATAATCTAAAAGATATATTGAAGCTAAAAATTCCAGAACTTGGTAACGTGTTGATCCACATAGAACCCAGTAGAATTATTAACTAGACTCTATTTTTTAAACTCTAAGATATAGACTTTCCGCTCTGAACTTTATACGCTATATTTCAATCCAAAATTTTAGTTATGATTGTTGAACAAGTAGATTCAAAAACAAAGTACGATGTTGTTATTTTAGGTGGCGGCCTTGCTGGGTTAACACTTTCGTTGCAACTCAGAATGTCGCGCCCAGAGATATCGATTTTGATTTTAGAAATGCGCAATCATCCCGCAACTGTTGCAGGTCATAAGGTGGGCGAATCCACTGTTGAACTTGGATCGCATTACCTTAGAGAAGTTCTGAATTTGAAAGAGTACCTTGAAGAATTTGAGTTGCCAAAACATGGATTGCGTTTCTTTTTTAAATCCAATAATAAAGAAGATATAACAACTCGTGTTGAACTTGGACCAAGGGAACGATTACCGGTGCCCAGTCATCAAATTGATAGGGGAACATTCGAGAATTTTCTTTCGGAAAAAACTCAGGCGCAAGGCACCGTTGTTACATTAGGAGCGCGCGTTAAAGATGTAACACTTTCTGATGAAGGCCACACTGTTCTCTACATGAATCAGGGAGAGGAGAAAACAATAAAAGCAACATGGGTTGTTGATGCTGCCAGTCGCGCAGGTATTTTAAAAAAGAAGCTCGGATTTCAAAAGCCAATGGAACATCATGTTAATGCTGTGTGGTATAGACTAAAAGGTGTTATCGATATTGACGATTGGTCTGATGATACTAAATGGAAAACTTTTCTTAAACCCGGACTTCGGTATTTAAGTACAGTCCATTTTATGGATAAAGGGTATTGGGTTTGGGTAATTCCTTTAGGCTCGGGTAACACGAGCATTGGTATTGTGGCTGATCCTGCCGTTCATTCTTTCGATGAAATTAATACCTATGAAAAGGCGATGACGTGGATGGCGAAGAACGAACCGCTTTGTTATAAAATGCTGGAGCCAAAAACCAAAGACCTGATCGACTTTCTCTTTCTTAAACATTATGCACATCACACCGGAAGATTATATTCTGATGAACGTTGGGGAGTGACGGGAGAAGCGGGTGCTTTCCTTGATCCGTTCTATTCACCAGGCACTGATTTTATTGCCATGAATAATACTTGGCTCAGCGATCTCATTCTTCGCGATTTGAATGGTGAAGATATTACTGTACGCGCTGCTATTTATGAGCAATCGCATTTGGCGCTTATTGATAAATGGATTCCTGTTTATCAAAATAAATATTTGTTAATGGGCAATACTCAAATTATGGTGGTGAAGATTTTTTGGGATTGGGCAACGTACTGGTCAGTGCCCGCATTGCTTTTTACAAACCGTGCCTTTACAGATATTAAGATGTTGAAAGAATTGTTTTCTACGCCAACCAGTTTGGGAAGAAAATTCGGAGACTTAAATGGCCAAATGCAGAAACTGTTTTTGGATTGGGCACCGTATGACACTGAAATATTTTCTGATCGATATATTGATCCATTCGATTTAAAACTTCTTCGCGATTTTCAACAAGGTATTGATGCGCAATACGAGCCAAGTACGCTAATAAAAAAGATTGCCATGAACATGGATGTGCTCGAAAAACTTGCTGCCGAAATTATTCGCCACGTAAGTGGGCTTGCTTTCGATTCGCCCATGGATATGAAAGTGGATCCGTATACATTTAGTCTTGATCCAGAAAACAAAAATTCAAATGAAGGTGAATCGACTGATGCGATTGGTGTTGATGAAGACATTCGAAAAGATGTGGCGGTAATGTGGTTTTACAAGAAAAAACAATTCGCCTAAACTCGCAGCAGAATTAATGCACCAAGCGCTCAGACCTAACCGTATTAATTATTGTGTGCCGCCAGATCTTGTATGCGCTGATCGCGTCTAAAACTTTAATCAATAGAGCAAAACAACGACATAATGATTTTTTTCAATTTGGAATAGACAATGAAGTATAATAGTTGAAATGAGGGTAAATTTGATCAAAAAGAGAATGAAGCACTACGCACAAAACCATAAAAAGCGGAGTTCATCATCGATATTTAGGTCAAATTTGATATTATTGTTTTTTAAACTTAGGAATTCGCGCGCATGAGTGTTTATATCACACGGTTATCAAAGTATTTACCTAACGAACCTATCTCGAATGATGAAATAGAAAATGTGTTGGGATTAATTAATGAAGCAGAATCAAAGGCTCGGCCACTAATTTTGCGCAACAACCAAATAAAAACGCGGTACTACGCAATTGATAAAAACGGTAAGTCAACGCACACCAATGCACAGTTAACGAAACTTGCCATTGAGAAATTATTCGACAAAGATTTTGGTTTGAATGACGTGCAAATTATTTCGTGTGGCACTACATCGCCCGATCAGCTTTTGCCATCACATGCGGCTATGGTGCATGGCGAGTTGGGAGGAAATCCTGTTGAAATTAATTCTACCACAGGCGCATGCAGCGCAGGCATTCAGGCATTGAAGTTCGGATATCTTTCAATATTGGCGGGCAATGCAGAGAACGCAGTGTGCACAGGCTCTGAAAAATTATCGGTGTGGATGTTAGCAAAATATTTTAAAGAAGAAGCGAGTAAAATCATCGCGTTAGAAGGTAACCCAATCATTGCGTTTGAAAAAGATTTTCTTCGCTTTATGTTATCCGATGGAGCCGGTGCATTGTTGCTTCAAAAAGAACCAAACAAAACAGGCTTATCATTAAAGATTGAATGGATTGAGCAATTATCTTTTGCGAATGAACTGCCCGCGTGTATGTATGCAGGTGCCATACGAAATG
>JBBRFY010000290.1:0-4601 GCA_038241205.1 Cytophagales bacterium | reverse complement strand
TTTTGAGT
This sequence comes from Cytophagales bacterium, assembly GCA_038241205.1. Taxonomy (GTDB): domain Bacteria; phylum Bacteroidota; class Bacteroidia; order Cytophagales; family Cyclobacteriaceae; genus Chryseolinea. The sequence goes on along the minus strand of JBBRFY010000290.1, from coordinate 4,593 downwards.
CATGGAAAAATTATGCTCCTTCTAATTATCTCGCACCCTGGTTGCTAATGAAAGCAGAATGGTTCAGAATTACTGGTGAAGGGGAATATACGTCACAGTATTTTCAAAAGTCATTTGATGCCGCTGGTTCCAGTATCTATCATCGTGCGATTATCAGCGAGCTTTGGGCAAAATATCTATTGACAAAAAATACTAAGGACGCACGTGCGCGCGAGCTGCTATTAATCGCTATTGATTCTTTTAATGAATGGGATGGCGTTGCCAAAAGTAAACAATTGAGGCAGCAGTTCGAAGCTCTGCTGTATGGTGAAAGTCAGCATTCACAAACCATTGATATCGAGACAATACAATACGAACTCAGTGGTGATATGGAGGTGCATTCGCTGGTAAAGAAACTTATGGTGTTGCTTTTGAGAACATCCGGATCAACACATGTAGTGGTTGAGTTGGTTCAAGATACGGGCGACCGCATCTGGTACGATGAATTATCACTATTACCCGAGGGCAATGAAAAAAAAGTATCGATGCCCAACTCGATGATGCTGATGGCCCTTAAATCGCAAAATGTTGTTGTTGTGAACGAGTTGAAAACGGAGCGAGGTTTACGCGATGTTGATGCTTTGCAGATAAGACGTGTGCAATCTTTCCTTATACTGCCCGTAACAATAAGCGGCAATCTTTCGATGGTTATTTACCTTGAAAATGTTTTTGCTAAAAACTGGTATGTAACGAACCGCGTAAAGTCGGTACGGATTACGGCCAACCAAGGAGCCGTAATGATTGAAAACGCACGTATCCACGAGCACTCCATCAAGCTTAATGAGGAGATCCGTAGGGAAATGATGGAGAAGGAACGATTATCTTCCCTTATCGAAGCGCAGAAAGATGCGCACTTGAAAGCGTTGATGCAAGTGCAGGACAACGAGCGTAAACGTATTGCCAGCGATCTTCACGATAGTCTTGGATCCCTATTATCTACTGTGCGCGTGCGCTTTAACGGATTACAGCAGGAGTTCTGTCAAAAGGTGCCTGAGAAGGGCCAACGCTTTAACGATAGTCTCCATTTACTCGATGAAGCCATCCATGAGCTGCGACAGATTTCTCATAACATGGTACCGGTATCGTTGAGCAGATTTGGTCTGGCCTCTGCATTGCAAACGTTTGTAGCGCAGGTAAACACCTCGGGTCAGTTGGTTGTTGATTTACAAATTCTAGGGTTGGCAGAAAGACTTCCGGAAGCAATGGAGGTTCGTGTATATCGCATTTGTCAAGAACTCGTACAGAATGTAATTAATCACGCACAGGCAACGACTGTACGTATACAAATTATACTTCATAACGATTCTTTGAATATGATGGTGGAAGACAATGGAGTGGGCCTGATGAAGGATAGTATGGTACGGGGTTTTGGCTTCACCACAATTCAATCGAACATTGATTTATTTAAAGGAACCCTCGAAATTGAAAGTCAACCGGGTAAGGGCTGTCTTGTGCTGATTGATCTGCCAATTGTTTGAAAGTAGATAAAGTTATATAATGGCGTGCGTTATGTTAACATAGCTTATGCATCCGGGCTTACCCAATCTTCATAGAAATTTTTTTTGGCGCGGGGGTTAGTAATTCAAACTTCATCATTCAAACCGGGCTGGGGCAGCGACACTCATTGGCGGGCTTAGGAAGTGGGAGGGATATGCGGCCTGACAATGTGTGGGTTCAGTATTTCGTTAGATTTTGGATTTTGTGCTTTGATGCAATAAACTCAACAGACAGTAGTAGTTGCAAATCGTTTATGGTAGAGGCATTTAAGCAAGCGTTGAAAGGCAAGAAGGCAGGGTTAGTTCGGGCTGATAGTGGTTTTTATACCGAAGAATTGATGATTTATCTGGAGGAAGAAAAACTCAATTACATCATGGCCGTGCGAATGTATCCCAATGTAAAAAGTGCCGTGTGGGGCATAAGTGACTGGGTTGAATTAGCCAAAGGAATAGAACTCAGTGAGATGAAGTTTAACCATGAGAATGGCAAAGTGCGTAGGTATATATTAGTTAAGAAACGTGTTGATATAAGACCTGATGCAGGTGGTAAAGAACTCTTTGAAGATTTACCAGCCCATCGGTTTAGTTGCTATCTAACGAATTTAGATTTGCCTTTAGATCAAATATGGAATATCTATAACTCACGTGCAGATTGTGAAAATCGAATCAAAGAATTAAAGCAAGACTTTGGGTTGGAAAACTTTTGTCTGCAAGATTTTTGGGCAACCGAGGCATCTTTCCGATTCATCAGGGTAGACTATAATTTGATGAGCTTGTTCCGTCATTTTGCGATTAATCATCATAACAGGGCAACCCTTAAAACTTTAAAATCCTATTGCTTTGCATTCGGAGCATGGACAGTAAACCATGCCAATAAAAAGGTGCTCAAAATATCTTTACCTATGAAAAGAAGACCTTGGTTAGATGGTATATTCTCTCAAATAAGCAACCTTAGCCCACCTTTTCAATACTCTAATGCATAATGCGGGTTTAAAGTTTGTGCCTGACCAAAATACTTCAACTCCTAAACCGTCAATCTCAATAAAGTGGGATAGGAGTTTCTAAAAGCAAACTTGATTATTATTGCTTTAATTAATTTCGTATAACGTGTGCGTTGTTTCTTTTAGAAATGATAGATAATTTAAAATTTGAATAACATCATAGTGAAGGCGTTAAAGTGAAGGCCTAAACACACGATGTGGTAAAGATATTTTTTGTAGATAATTTGTGATATTGTGATTCACAGTTTGGGTTTGGAATATACATTGCGTACTGTATTTAAATAATCAGATCAACAAATAATTAGCGTAACAAACTCATATTAATCTAGAAAAATTTTCGATGCTTTGCCACAGTTTTATCGTTCAGGTATCTATATTACGAGTGGCATTTGTGTGTCTCAGATAAAAATAAATTTAACACAATGGAGATTGGCGATAGTTATGAACTAATAAAAGACAAATTATCGGTTTGGATTAAGGAATTGATTCGATTGTTGCCAAACATTTTATTGGCTGTAATTATTTTAGTTGTCGGTATTTTTATTTCGCGCCAATTAAAAAAATTAGCCTCGAAGCTTATTTTGAAGATGTCTAAAAATGTTACGCTTAATAATCTCTTCGTTTCAGTTGTACATATTTTTTTCATAGGCATCACTTTGTTTACTGTGTTGTCTGTGTTACAACTTGATAAGGCGGTAACTTCTATTTTGGCGGGAGCCGGTATAGTAGGTTTAGCATTGGCATTTGCGTTTCAAGATATCGCTGCAAATTTTATGTCGGGTATTTTTATTTCATTTAGAAGACCATTGCATGTCGGTGATATAGTGAAGGTAAAAGACTATATGGGTAAAGTTGAAGTTATCAATTTGCGCGACACCGTACTTCGCACGTTCCAAGGTCAGATGGTTATCATTCCAAATAAAGAAGTATTTCAAAATCCAATTGAAAATTTTTCCATGTTGGGTAAACGAAGATTTGATTTGGAGATCGGTGTTTCCTACGGTGAAGATTTGGCTAAGGTAAAAGACATTACTCTTGCAGCTGTAAAGGATATTGAAGGATTGTCGAAAGAAGATGAAACAACTTTGTTTTATCAAGAGTTTGGCGACAGCTCCATTAATTTTGTTATTCGCCTTTGGGTGAACAGCACAGATCAGCCTTCATATCTAAGGGTTGGGAGCGAGGCCATCATCAATATAAAAGCTGCATACGACAAGAATGATATTATGATACCTTTCCCTATCCGCACATTGGATTTTGGAATTAAAGGCGGAACCCGTCTGGATGAAATTGGTGTAAAGGTGATTGGCGAGAAAAATTAAGCGACCGTTTTGTAACTGAACCATTCTGTTACTTCTGACCGTTTACTCATCGATGATACTCGAACTTGTGGACTGAGGTAGTGTTAAATCCCATTCACATGTTAAAATAATTTATTAGCTGCCGCATTATCTTGCTATGACCTCAACTACCGTGCTCACAAGCATCATTGCTTTTCTGATTTTGATCAGTACTACTTCATGTTCTTTTAAAAGTATTCACCGGTATAAGAATATTACCTACATGAAAACAGATTCAACGCGGTCAATTCCGCAACAGGCACTTAATATATTTTCTCCTCGAAAACCCGTTGCTAAGGATGTTCTTATTTTTATTCATGGTGGTAGTTGGAAATCAGGTGACAAAAAACTGTATAGTTTTTTTGGAAGTCGAATGGCGAGAAAGGGAGTTGTCACTGTCATCATTAATTATCCGCTGAGTCCGGTTGGAGATTTCAATGACATGGCGTATGCAAGTGCAATGTCTGTGAACTGGGTTTATGATAATATTGAAAAATATGGCGGAGATCGAAATAAAATATTTGTTTCGGGACATTCTGCAGGTGGTCATTTAGCAGCGCTTATTTCTGTTCGTGATGAGTACCTAGATTCAGTAGGATTGAAAAGTCCAATAAAAGGAGCAATCTTAATCGATGCTGCCGGATTGGATATGTACGGTTATTTAATGGAGGAGAAAAAGCCAGCGGGAAATTCATATCTCAAAACGTTTACGCCCAA
>JBBRFY010000289.1:0-4611 GCA_038241205.1 Cytophagales bacterium | reverse complement strand
AAAACACATAAAGCAAAACTTGCCGCACTTGAAAAACCAATAAGAACCCACCGTTTTGACGGTTCCGGATAGCCATTCGGTTGACCCGAAATTACAAGGCGAATAGGACTTGATGCAATCAACGATTTATTTTTCTCAGTGTTATAACGATCTAGCGCTTCATTATAATCTTTTGTTGCATTTGTAACTTCATCTGTCAAAACTGAAATAGTAACTTCTTTGTTGGCTATGCCTGATACGCTATTATTTAAGGTTGCCAATGTAGAGTTAATAGAGTTTAAGTTAGCCTCTGCAATTTCCAATTCTAATTCATACTGATTCTTTTTTGATTCCAAATCAATTCGTACACCAGCTTGCGATTGTCCACCTTCTGTGGTTGATAGCCGATCCATTTCAACTTGCAAATCATATCGAAGATCTGTGATAGTCTTTTGCAAAGTGGCATCGGAAGAACCACCGTTATTATAGATTTTTGTGAGTTCCTCAATTTTATTCTTTATCTGAAGAATTTTTGAGTTTGAATTACTTTGAACCTGCTCCTTACCTAAACCATCAAGTCTTTTTTGCATGTTAGCAATCGAAAGTCGAATACCCTGAATCTTACTTACGGCCTCATTTCTGGCGAGTTCATAACTTGAAATCTGTGATATTCTTGAGGTCGTTTCAACGGAGTAATTGATTACATTATTCGAAGATTTATAGCTATTCAAAACTTGCGTTTTTTCATCTAGTATCCGCTTCTTTTCTTTGGACAAATTTTCGAAAAAGGTAACGGATTGTCCAGACCGTGTGGACTTCATGTCGCTATCAAATCGAATGTATTCTTCACTCAAGGTATTGACTACAAAGGAGGATAGAATAGGATCGTCTGAAGTGTATTGTATTTTCATATAATCCGTATCCTTCACGCGGGCGATGCTTAGGTCTCCCAAAATTTGCCAATTTCTATACCCGTACGATGAAACGAGATCGAGCAATTTTCTCTCTTTCGGATCAAAAGAAGAAAGAAGTTCCATACTCGCTAACTTGGCTTTGAATATTGCTACGCTTTCCTGAATCTCTTCTGCAGAAAGCACCTTATGGGTTTTTGGATCAAATTTTCTGAAAGGATTAGGATCGGTAAGATCATGAATCATTAACTGATACGACACCAAACTCAGAACCAGTTCGGATTTCATTGTTTCAATAAGGTTATTGAACTTTATCCCTGCGTCACGGATACCACCTCCTTCGTTTGTAATAGAAATCTGGTCGTTTGTTGTGAAGCCTGTAGTAAGCTGCGCGGTGGATTTGTATCGGTCTGGTATACCACTCGTTAAAAAATAGGTAACTAGCGCGGCTAATACAGGTATCAGAATTAATAACCACAACTTCCGAAGCAAAATTCGATACAATACAATAAAATCAAACATCTCCATATTCAAAATTACATTAAAATGTTTTTAAAACATATAGCCACCCTTCTTCCACTGACGCGTAAAATATTACTGTAATACCACCAATAAAAATTGATTTTTTTGAAGCGCAGCAACTTTGGATTGCACACTCCGATCGTTCAATATTTTGCTTTCGTTTGCAGCAATATAAATTTTACTTTCCGCTATGCCCAACTTTACAAGTTCAGATTTAATTACCTTACTATAATAACTTGACGTTTTATCTAATTCCGAATTAGTCTTACTTACAATACTAATCGTTGCATCAGTTGATTTAATTTTAGATGAAACGTTTGCCATTTTCTGTTTTGAGACTGAATTCAATTCTCCTTCACTAAATGTAAGAACTTGTAAATCTGTAATAGAAGTTGCTTTGTCGCCAACGTCTCGCATTTCAGAAAGAAGTGATTTCGATTCTTCGATAAGCCTATCAACTTCCTTTTGTTGTAATTCCTTTCGCTTTGAGGTATTGGAATATGCTAGGTAAATGTCGGTTGAACTTCCTTGCCGGCTACTTGAAAAGAAACAAATAGAGTCGCCATAAGTAGAAAAATAGGCATCAAACTTATTTGAGTTTATTACATTCCCAAGATTTTGAGGAACAGACCAAGCTTCCCATGAACCATACAGGCGCTCGCTCACAAAAATATCTGCATCGCCCATTCCTGGATGACCATTGCTGGAGAAATAAAGTTGTTTCTTATCTTTTGAAAGAAACGGTGAAATCTCAAAACCAAAGGTATTTATAGTCGGTCCTAAATTTTTTGGCTTAGACCATTTACCTGAAGCATCTTTTAAAGAGATGTAAATATCTTCCTCTCCAATGGTGTCTTGCCCTTTCATCGATATAAAAAGAACTTCAAAATCTGTTGACATATAAAAATTAAGAAATCCATTGCTTTCAATTCCTTCAATCGGAATCAGTTCTGGTTTTGTCCAGCTTTTATCTACCCGCTTCGAAAAATAAATTCCTTTTACCTTTTTGGTTGATGAGGCATCCATTAAATAAAGCACATCGCCTGATGGCGTCATGCCAATCACAACGTTGTTGCCTTTATCGTTAAAACTAAGGTCAGCATTAGTCGCCTTCTTCCAAAGCTTACCGTCAAGTCTCTCACTTGTCCAAATATCATGACCCGAGTATTTTCCACCTGTATTTTGTGGATGCAATGACCTTGCAAAAATTAAAGTCTTACCGTCAGCCGAAAATAATGGCATAATTTCTTCTGCTTCGCTATTCACCGAGATGGATAGACGTACAGCAGTATCGTATTCAAAAGTTTGAGCGCCAACTTGGAAAGAAAGAGCAATCAAAAACAACAACAATAACATGCTCACCTTGCGTAAAGTATCAATCATTTAAAATATGGATTTAATACAATGTATCACGTTGAAAAAATAACCGAGTGTTGATCTATGTACTTTCATCTATTAAACTTAATACAAGAAAACGAATCCTTAAAATTCATGAATACTTGCCTATTGATTTTAACTCAATTTGTATACGCAATCTTTATACTTTACAAATATACCAACTTCACTTAACTAGAAACCTTTAATCTTGTCTACAATACGTAACATGTTCATTATTCTTTGAATACTAATCAGGTATTTTAAAATTTTACAATTCCTTAATCTCCCTAATACAGCAGTACTTTCGTTACAATCGATTTCGCTATCATTCGTACGCTTTGCAGCGGAACTCAGTAATCCTTAACCGAATTTTTTCAAGGGTATTTTTTCGCCCTTACAGCTTCAACTTCTTAAAAATACCTTCCGGAACATTCCGAATTATTAGCATAATGAGGCTCCAGACGGGCAATACATAAATAACATTCCGTTTTTTGTTAACGGCATTAAAGATAGCATCACCCAGCTGTATAGGCTGAGCTGTTATTGGCTTTGGAAGCTTCAGATTTTCCGTCATTCTGGTATTAATAAAGCCCGGCTTTACGGTAACGACATGAACACCTGAAGTTAAAAGTCTATTTCTTAGACCGGAAAGATAGGCTGTGAACCCAGCTTTTGCACTTCCGTAAATATAATTGCTCTGCCGCCCACGCTCGCCTGCCACAGAACTTATTCCGACAATCACACCCGATTTTCGTTCTTCAAAATCATTGGCAATTACATTAAGAATGGATGCTGCTCCTGTAAAATTCGAATCGATTACCATTTTACATGAAGTCCAATCTTTTGCAGAAATCGATTGATCACCAAGTAAACCAAAAACGCAAATGGCTATTTCAGGTTTCGGGTTTAATGACGCATAGAAAGACGCATGTTCATCAAAAAGTAGCGCATCAAAAATAACTGCCTGAGTTTTTACTCCATGCTTTATCGCAATGTCGTTTGCCAAAATATTCAATTGATCTGCATCGCGGCCTGCTAAAAACAAATCATACTTTTCTTTTGCAAATCGATGTGCGCAGGCAACGGCTACATCACTGCTTGCTCCTAAGATTAATACATACGCCATTTATTAATGTGATTAAATTTGTTTTGAATTAAAAACGGAATTTCATCTACAAGCTTAGTAAAAAGCGCTCGTTGTTTCCTATTGAAAAATATCTATCAAAAAAGAGTCTAAATTTCACAAATGATCAACCTTACTTTATGCGATTTCAATTCGTGATGTTTTGTTTTTAATCTTCTGGCCATTGGTAAGTTTAATTACCTCTTCTGCCTTGCTGCGCTCAATCGCTGCGTACGAGAAATAATCTTTCACTTCAATTAACCCAACTTCTTCTTTACCTAAGTTTCCCACTTTCGATAAGAACCCAACAACGTCCATTTTATTTACCTTGTCTTTCTTTCCTTTACCAATAAAAAGTGTTACCCACTTTGGTGTTTCTATAGCTGTTTTTACATCGGGCACTTCCAGCGTTTCAATGTCATTTGGAAGATAGGTAGGTCGTACTTCTTCAATTGTTAGCAATACGTAAGCTGTGCCTGCAGCACCCATTCTAGCCGTGCGGCCATTTCGATGAATGAATATTTCTTCGGTTGTAGGCTTCTGATAATGCACGATGTGTTTAATGTTGGTAATGTCAAGACCGCGAGAGGCAAGATCTGTCGTTACCAAAATATTGGTACTTCCATTTCTAAATTTGGCAAGAGTGCGTTCGCGCTGATCCTGATCCAAACCACCATGAAAACATTCACTCACCACGCC
>JBBRFY010000288.1:0-4673 GCA_038241205.1 Cytophagales bacterium | reverse complement strand
GAGATAAGTATCGCCTCACCTTGCCAGAGCAAGAGGTAATTAATAATGGCTCTACCATTTGGACGTACCTACCTGCAGCAAAAGAAGTAAATATCGATAATTATGATCCTGCTTCTGAAGATGTGAATCCTTCCAAGATTTTTAATATCTATAAAAAGAACTTTAAATACCTATACATTCAAGATAAAACAGAGGCCGGTGTTATGGCTGAAGAAATTGATTTAGTACCTGAACGAAAAGACGCGCAGTATTTTAAAATTAAAATGTTCATCAATAAAAAAGATAAGAGCATTTTAAGTTGGACGATGTTCGACAAGGGTGGAAACAAATTTAAATACAGCATCTCTAAGTTTAACCCAACAGCAAAAATTGATGATAGTTTCTTCGCTTTTGATACAAAGAAGTATCCAGGTGTTGAAGTTATTGATTTAAGATAGTTGATGGATGTTCGTTGATGGATCGGCCAACAACGAACAGCGAACAACGAACAACTACCTATGAATCGTGCGCAGCTCTTCGAACAAATCAAACAAAAAGATTCTTACCTCTGTGTAGGGTTGGATACTGATCTTGAAAAAATACCGAAGCATCTTTTAAGTACTTCCGATCCGATATTCGAATTCAACAAACAAATTATTGATGCTACACATCAATATTGCGTTGCCTATAAACCCAACATTGCTTTTTATGAAGCCTTAGGGCCGAAAGGTTGGGAAAGTTTACAGAAGACACTCGATTACATTCCAAAAGATATTTTTACGATTGCCGATGCAAAGCGCGGTGATATTGGCAATACCTCATCGTTGTATGCGAAAGCATTTTTTGAACAAATGAATTTTGATTCAATTACGGTAGCACCGTATATGGGTGAAGATTCAATAAAGCCTTTTTTAAAATTCAAAGACAAATGGGTGATCTTGTTGGCGCATACCTCCAATCCTGGAGCAAGCGATTTTCAATTACTTGAATCTTTCGTTACAGGAAGAAAATTATACGAAGAGGTAATTTTGAAATCACAACAGTGGTCAACACCCGATCAATTGATGTTTGTTGTGGGTGCCACGCAAACGGAGAAGTTGCAAAGCATTCGCGCATTGGCGCCTGAACATTTCTTTCTTGTTCCGGGCATTGGTGCACAAGGCGGAGACTTAAAACTGGTTTCTAAATATGGCATGAATAAGCAATGCGGTTTGTTAGTGAATTCAGCGCGCGCTATTATATATGCATCATCCGAAACTGATTTTGCTAAACGAGCAGGAGAAGAAGCGCTAAAGATTCAGGGGGAGATGAAGGTTTATTTAGATGCAAATTAGTGTAACACGAAATGAATTGTTCGTGCATTCGTGGCAACTTTCGGTTCTCGTATAAGCAATGTAAAAGCATCACAGAATAATTTGCCATTGACTTTCCTATTTAAAATCCGTAACTAGAATTACTAAATTCTGTTCACGATGTCCGAATCTTTTCTTCACTATCTCTGGCAATTTCAATATTTTTCTAAAAACGATTTGCGCACAACACAAGGTGAAGCGATTGTTGTCTTTCATCCGGGTTTTAAGAATACGCATGCAGGTCCAGATTTTTATCAGTCACGCATAAAGATTGGAGAACTTGAATGGGTAGGCAGTACGGAGATTCACATCGATTCATCTTCGTGGCAAAGTCATAAACATCATGTTGATGAAGCATACGAAAATGTTGTGTTGCATGTAGTTTGGAGCGATGACAAACCGGTGAAACGAATAGATGGAAGTTTGATACCTACATTGGAATTGAAAGCCAGAGTGGACGATGTACTTCAACTTACCTATAAAAAACTGGTAAATAGTCCGGAAGAAATACCTTGCGCGTCATCCTTTCAGCAGGTTTCGGACATCACGAAGCTATCGATGTTAGACCGTGCGTTGTCCGAGCGATTGGAATCAAAAGCGCTGGCGGTGAATCAAATTCTTACGCGAAATAACAATGACTGGGAAGAAACAGCCTATCAACTATTGGCAAAGAATTTTGGCTTTCATGTCAATGCCGATCCCTTTCTGCAACTCGCACAAAACTTGCCGTATAAAACTATTATGAAGCACAGCGATAAGCTCATTCAAATTGAAGCCTTGTTGTTTGGTCAGGCCGGGTTTTTGGAAAAATCGGAAGACGATGAATACATCAACACCTTAAAGCGCGAGTATGATTTGTTGAGCCGAAAATATAATCTAAACGAAAGTCGATTAAACAAAGCGCAATGGAAATTTCTTCGGCTTCGGCCAGCAAATTTTCCTACCATACGGTTAGCACAATTCGCCAATCTTTTGTTTCGGCATAAGAATTTATTTTCAAATCTGGTGGATTCAGCATTCGATATAAAATGGAAAACATTCTTTACGCTGCAACAATCTGATTACTGGTTGCGACATTATCAATTCAATAAACAGACGGAAGAAGAAATTCCAGTTTTCGGTAAGATGAGTATGGATAATCTTGTTATCAATTCATTGATTCCGTTATTGGTGGCGTACGGAAAATCGAAAGATGATCAGATGTTAGTCGATCGTGCAATCGCTATATTGCAACATGTTAAAAGTGAAGCCAACAAGATTACACGTACGTGGGCTTCGCTTCAACTAAAAAGCAAAAACGCATTCGACTCACAAGCCATGATTGAGCTCCATAATAATTTTTGTTTAAAACGCAGATGCCTTGATTGCATGATTGGAGCGTCATTGATTAAACCAATTTAGTAATGCAGATTGTTATTGTAGCCGTTCATGTTTTAATTCTTGCTGCATTTGCATATTGGTTGTGGAAAAAGGAATTAACCCTAAAAATTTATTTTTGGCCAGCCATCATCCTAAAGTTAGTAGCAGGTATTTCTATAGGCTTGCTTTATACATACTACTACTCTGATGGTGATACCTTTCAATATTTTGAAGACGGAACGAAGCTCGCCACACTTGCGCAAGAAAATATAAATACCTATTTCGCTTTCCTGTGGTCGGGAGACGAATCATTTGACGTATGGAGTAATCTTGGCGTTACTGCTCCAAGAGCATTATTCATGGCAAAGATCGTAAGCTTGTTTTGTCTTATTACCTTTAATAACTATTGGATAGTTTCGCTTTATTTTTCGTTTGTTTCATTTTGCGGAGCGTGGATATTTGTAAAGCAAATTGTTGCATACCATCCTTCTGTAAAAAATGCCGCCATAGCTTCATTTCTTTTTTTTCCTTCCGTTGTTTTTTGGAGTTCGGGTTTGATTAAAGAAAGTCTGGCGATGGCTGCGTTGTTTTTTTTGTGTTCTCTATTTGTGAAGGCATGGCAAAGGAAAAATCCAGGATGGATTGAAGTTTTGTTTCTTGTTGTTTCACTTTGGGTATTGTGGAATTTAAAGTACTACTACCTCGCAGTTTTAATGCCGGTCGCCATCACGAGTTTAGTATTCCGTTTTTTTGTTTCCGATTTTCTTAGCAACAAAAATATTTTTATAAAGGTAGGAGCGTGGCTCCTTGTTTTTATTGTGCCGTTGATAGTAGTGAGTTTGTTGCATCCTAATTTTTATCCTGAACGCTTTTTAGAAGTAATAATAGAAAACCACAATGCCTACGCACAGCGCTCAGATTCAAATAACGTAATTCATTATTTTAATCTTCAGCCCAATATTTATAGTGTGTTACTAAATTCACCTTGGGCATTACTCTCCGGATTATTCAGGCCTTTTATCTGGGAAGCGGATACCGTTTTTCAATTTATTGTGGCCATTGAAAATGCAGCGATAGTAATATTAACAATTGCTCTTCTTTTTCGATGGAAAGAGTGGGCTGGAAAATATTGCCACTTGCTATTCTTTTCAATCGTTTTCTATATAATAGTTCTGTGTGTTTTTCTCGCCTTGTCTGCGCCAAATTTTGGAACATTATCACGCTATAAAGTAGGCTTCCTTCCTTTTTTTACGCTACTTATTCTTACAGATAATCCCTTAATCAATCACGTTTTTTCTATCTATGAACGAATGATGAGCTCCCTTAAACCATCGAACTAATCCGTTCATTAACATTAATATCAGCCAACACTTTAAACACTTCAATACCTTGTTCGGTAGAACAGTGCGCTCTACCTTTGCATCTTTACCTTACCTATGGAAAATCCGGTTATTATTTTTGGTGCAAATTATTTAGGTCGATCAGCAAAAGAAATTTTTGAAAGCAATGGAAATGTGGTCTATTGTTTTCTAGATGATAATAAAAAGATACACAATACGGAGATTGATACAGTAACCGTGTTGGGCAACACGGATGATGATGGTTTTTTGAAATTGATAGGAAAAAAGTGCGAAGCCTTTGTGGCGATTGATGATAATAAATTAAGAAAGAACATTGTAAAGATGTTACAAGAGGTTAGAAAAGTACAACCTGTTAACGCATTTCATAAGTCGTGCATTGTTCCTGAATCTGCAGAGATTGGTCACGGAAATTTTTTCGACATGGCGGTGAAAGTTGGCGTTGGTGCTATCATAAAAAATCAATGCATTCTTCATGCCGGATCTATCATTGGAGCAGAAGCTTCGCTGGGCGACTTCGTTCAGGTTGGAGCAGGATCAATTATTGGAGCAGGTGTTGAGATTGAAGATGAAGTTTTTATAGGATCGGGGGTAACGATAGTGGGTGGAATTGCCATTGGCAAAG
>JBBRFY010000287.1:0-4683 GCA_038241205.1 Cytophagales bacterium | reverse complement strand
AAACATTAAGCGATCCTATTTTCCCTTTCATAGGTATTTTAGCCAACTCATCTGCCTGGCGCAGTAGCACATCTGAAACTCCATCTTCTTCCGATCCCATTAATATAGCCATTGGCCCACTAAGCGAAACCTGATGTAAACTCTGGTCTGCTTTTTCGGTACAGGCAACAACGCGAATGCCACTATCGTGAAGAAATTGAATTGTCTTTTTTAAATCATCACGGCAAATAGGTAAATGATTTAACGCTCCCGCTGAAGTTTTCATGGCATCTCCTGTAATGAGTGCACTCCCTTTATCGGCCACCACAATGCAATCCATACCAGCACATTCTGCCGTGCGCACAATCGCTCCAAAATTTCGAACATCAGTTATACGATCAAGCAATAAAATAAAAGGTTCTCTTCCTTCGCTGTACGCTTTATCAATAATATTATCTAACGAAGCATAGGTAACAGAGGAGAGTAAACAAATAACGCCCTGATGATTTTTAGCAGATAACCGTTTTAGTTTTTCGAGTGGCACAAAACTTACGGGTACATTCTTCGTACGCAATACGCCCAACAATTCTCGAATCAGATCGTTGGTTAGTCCGGTTTGAACCATTACTTTTTCAATTTCCTTTCCGGCCAACACGGCTTCCATTACAGCACGAGTGCCATAGATCATTTCTGTCTTTTCCATTGGGACGCAAATTCCTAAATAGTAGCGAGAATAGAGAATTTAGACTTTAGTATTTAGATTTTAGAAAATACCCTAATAATCTTAAACATCTAACCTTAAACTTGGAACTTGGAATCTGGAACTTTGAACACTAGAATCGTGCATTCCTCCAAAGATCAATTACCTCATACCATGCTTCTGTGTATTTCTTATCGCGGATAAGCACATAATTATCAGGATCGAATATGGTGCTCGATTTTGTGAAGTTGAAACTAATATCGAATTGCTTTTTGTAAGTCCATACTTCGCGATCCGTAAACGCATAAACCTCATCGGGTAAACCAAAAATTATATAAATCATACCCCGATCTGTTTTCCATCCTTCTTTATAAGAAGTAAAAAGTTGATTGGCAATTTCCACTCTCTTAAAATAATTGCGCATAAAGGTTTTTGCACGACCAACGTCTCCGGTGATAGAAAGAATCACTTTATCAAACGCCTTCTTATTACCTTTGGCCAGCTTCACGCGATCATATTCTTGTTTCGTGCAAACGTAGATTAATGGATCGGCAAGACTTTCTACTTTTTCAAATCGCGGATAATCTTCCTCTACGCGAAAAGAAAAGCCATGTGTTTCATTCGTATCTTTTTGAACAAGGTAAAGTCCTTTCAAGGTAAAATCAATTTCAGTATTGGTGCGCACGCGGTAGGTAGAATCATCTTCCATCATCGGGGAAACCCGTGCTAAACCTTCAGAAAATCCGGGCGCAGCGGCAGGAAAATTATCATTGTAATATGAAATTACCTTAGCAGAATCTGCACTTTGAATGATGGCTTTGGCGCCCATTTTAATATAGCCATTCAAAACTGATTTGTATTGATCGATCACCATTCCATCAACCGGATAATTCGGATCTATTAATTGCCAAAACAACCAGGCACGTTTCACCACGTTGTTTAATATTCTAACGGAAACAATTTGCGTATCGGCACTTTCATCTAACCCTACATTACCTTCAATAACATAACTGTCCATCGACTTTGCAATGCGCTCTGATTTTATCAACGTACCTGCGTTCTCGCTCAAATCTTTTCTCAACTCCCAATGAATTACAAATTCATCTGCGTGTAAAATTGACGTATCGCGAATCTGAAGACGGTAATGGACGTTCCAACCTTTGGCAGTTCGCTGTGGTCTCATCACAAAAGAAAATGGCTCTGCGGTATTATAGAGGTAACTATAGTTAATCTCGCGAAGGCTTTGTGCCTGTGTAGAAAAAGAAATAAAAAGCAAAAGGAGTTTTAGGTACCGCATCATAAGTTGAAAATTAAGGAAGAATTTTTAAATCGTTGCCATGCACTGCACTAATTCGGTAATTGATTTTTAAAGCATATCGAACGTCATTAAGGTAAGCTCCACTATCTTTCTCCTTTCCGCAGAGAATTGAGGTGAGGCAATAAAGAAAATCTTGACGTAACGACATTGAGGCATCATCTGTTAAATTCTTATTTTTGCCACGCGCATGGCAAAAATATACACTACCGAAATAACAAGCGAGGAAATTACCTCTGATAATCCCATTCATCAACGTCTTTTTAAGGCCTATGTTGTAGCCAAAGATTATGTAAAGGGCAATACGCTAGAGGTTGGCTGTGGCGAAGGGCGTGGCGTCAGCACACTAATGGAACTTTCAACTTCTTTTACAGCCGTAGATAAGATTGAAACGGTGATAAACGATTTGCAACAAAAGCATCCTTCCGGGAAATTCATCAGCATGAATATTCCACCACTGGGAGGTTTAGAAGACAATACCTATGATAGTATTGTAAGCTTTCAGGTAATTGAACATATTGAAAATGACGCATTGTTTTTGAAAGAAATTCACCGGGTATTGAAGCCAGGGGGAATTGCTTTACTAACAACACCGAATAGAAAAATGTCGCTTTCGCGAAACCCATGGCATATTCGCGAATACCTTGCCGATGAATTGAAAAACCTTGCATCTGGAATTTTTAAGCATGTTGAAATGAAAGGTATTACCGGAAATGAGAAGGTAATGGAGTACTATGAACAAAATAAAAAATCAGTAAACCGCATTACACGATTTGATATTTTTAATCTTCAATACAAATTGCCTGCTTCTATTCTTCGCATTCCATACGAAATATTAAACCGCTATAATCGAAACAAACTTCAAACTGGAAATAATGGATTGGTAACTAACATTCATCACAACGATTACATTGTGATAGATGATGCCAGCACTGCTCTGGACTTGCTTTTAATTGTTCGCAAATAATAAGCCTTGTCAATACCGATCTAATTAATTTACTTTCAGCAAATACCTTTTTATCAGCGCATCGAAACTCCATATTATAGAAAGCGATTTAGTCACGCGACTTAAAGCGAAGGACAAATCAGCGTTGGAGTATTTGTACGATAATTATTCTGGTGCTTTATACGGAGTTATTTTTCGAATTCTTAAAAAAGAAGAAATTGCAGAAGAAGTGCTGCAAGATGTGTTCTTAAAAATCTGGGATCGATTCGAAAACTACGATGCCGAAAAGGGAAAACTCTTTACCTGGCTGTTAAACGTGGCGCGCAACCAGGCCATCGATAAAACGCGGTCGAAAGAAATAAGTAAGGATCAAAAAACCAGTCCGATAGAAAAGGTCGTAAGTAGAATCGACAACGAAAAATATAGTGAACAACGCATTGATGGCATTGGGCTGAATGAAGTTCTGAAGGTACTGTCAACCGATCAACAGTTTGTGGTGGAGCATTTATACTTTAAAGGCTATTCACAATCGGAGGTTGCAGAAGAATTTAACATTCCGCTAGGCACAGTAAAAACGCGCCTAAGGCTTGCGATGCAACAATTACGAATAACACTTGGCGTAACAGCGTGAACATAATAGAATACATATCGTCTGGAATTCTTGAATCGTATGCACTCGGTGAGCTTGCAGCACACGAGCGCGTTTTGGTGGAAAAGAATCTGGCACAATATCCTGAGCTTCGCACAGAACTTCAACGTGTAGAAGAAACGCAAGAGGCGCTGCTAATGCAAATGGCAATCGCGCCACGAAAGGCAGTTAAGGAAAATTTATTTCAAAAAATTGATGTACAGAAACCAAAGGCAAAGGTAATTTCTCTTCAAGCCGATCAATCAACTTCAAACTTTTGGAAATTCGCAGTAGCCGCGTCCGTTGCGATAGCCATTGCGGCATCCTACTTTGCATTTGATTATCGTAGCAAGTGGATGAATTCACAAGGCCAGTTAACCAATCTTATTGCACAGAATCAGCGCGTGGCACAAGATTACAATCAGGTAAATCAACGGCTTGATAAAATTGAAAGCGATTTAAAAGTTGTAGAAAATCCTGATTTTAAACGCGTGGTAATGAAAGGTACTGAAGGTGCACCCGAGTCCATGGCGTATGTGTATTGGAATGCATCCTCTAAGGAAGTATATCTCAGCATTCAAAACATGCGCGAGCTTTCGAAAGAAAATCAATATCAACTTTGGGCTATCATCGATGGCAAACCCGTAGATGCGGGAGTTTTTGATAATAATTTTGCCGGCCTTATTAAAATGAAAGCGATCGGAAATGGCGCAGCTGTATTTGCTGTAACGATCGAACCGCGTGGAGGAAAAGCATCGCCTACCATGGAAACCATGCAAGTTGCAGGGGAAGTTGTAAAAGGATAATTTTTTCTGAATCTTATTTCATTTTTTTCAATCATCGTGATAACGCAAATTTCTTTATACCGGATAATAAGGTCGCTCTTACAGAGCTAATGCATCTGTTTATATTCATGGCTACCATATGTTCATCCCGATGGATTTAATTTCTATTCTCTTTGCTCTGCGCTTCATTGATCAAAATTTGATTGTCGTCTCTAAGGACACAGATTAAAATTTGGATATCTATAATTAAATTTTTCAAAAATCCTGCTTCTGAAAATGTCATATTTCAATTTCTCATACCGGATAATAAGGTCGCTCTTACAGAGCTAA
>JBBRFY010000286.1:0-4711 GCA_038241205.1 Cytophagales bacterium | reverse complement strand
ACTGTAGCATCACCAGCATATTTACTGATGAAAAACTCGTTCGCAATATTATTATTAATCTCATTACGAATGCTGTTAAATTTTCTCCTGCAGCCAAGAGAATTGACATGCATATAACCTGCAATCATAATCACCTTGTTATCACAGTGAAAGATCGGGGGATTGGAATACCGGAAAGGGACATAAAAGAACTTTTTACATCCTTCTACCGCGGAAGCAATGTAGACACGATTGAAGGAACCGGGTTGGGCCTGTCCATTCTAAAGAAAGCAGTCAATTTACTTCATGGAACCATTGAATTGAAAAGTAAGCTCGGTGAAGGAAGTGAATTTAAAGTAACGTTACCTTTATAGTATGACGAAGAAAATTTTGCTGGTAGAAGATACAACCGACTTGCGGAACAACATGATTGAAGTTCTGTTGATGGAGGGGCATGAAGTTTCGGGTGCTGCTAATGGAGGCGAAGGATTGACCCTTCTAAAAAAAATGAAACCCGATCTAATCATCACCGATTTATTGATGCCTAAAATAAATGGGTTTGATTTTATTAAACAGGTAAGAGAAAGCGCAAAATGGAAGAATGTTCCCATTCTTGTTTTTTCTGCCATGCCAGCGCAAGAGAATGAGAAAAAGGTTTTGGAACTCGGGGCAAATGTTTACCTTAAGAAACCAAGCACGCTAGAGGTACTTGTGGATGTGGTAAATAAATTAATTAAAAATGAATAAAAAGATCAAAGTGGCAATTGCCGATGACCATGCTCTGCTTCGTCAAGGTATTATTTCCTTGCTGCAAAAAATGGATGATGTCGAAATAATCGGTGAAATGTCAAGCGGAGAAGAAGCTGTTAATTTCGCCAGAGACTTTAACCCCGATGTTTTTCTCATTGACATTGTGATGGCCGGCATGACGGGAATAGAAGCCACACGATGGATTAAAGAGCAATCACCTGAAATGAAAATCATTCTCATTTCCAGCGAAGTTAATAAGGATTTTATTTCTGCAGGAATCAAGTCGGGTATTAATGGATATTTGAATAAAGACATTGATCAAAAAATTCTTCATACTGCGATCGAGACCGTTCATAATGGTGGACGATATTTCAGCCCTGAAATTACCGCCTTGGTCTTTCAAGATTTCTATTTGAAAGAAACGGTTGGCAAAGGCTTACCTTCAAAAAAGAAAACCATACTAAGCAAGCGTGAAGAAGAAGTACTTACACTCATTGCCAGCGGCAATAGTTTGAAGGAAATTGCTGACTTACTTTTTATTAGTATTAAAACAGTAGAGACACACAAGCTTCATATTCATGATAAATTGGGATTAACAAACACGGCACAGCTTGTGAAATATGCCATCGAAAATAATTTGATTGAGTTGACGAAGAAAAAATAAGCGTGTAAGTGTTGTTTAATTTGGTTAAAAATTCATTCATTCAAGGTTAATGTTAAGCTGATCGGCCTGCTGAGGCGTGTAATTGCAATTCTGTGTTATCGCTTTCTGATCACCCTTCTTTTTCTAATCAGGGAAACCCTTATGCTCCTGATTTTCATTAATCCGCTTCACACTGATTTCTCGCGCTTGATTTTGAAACACCTTTGTTGTGTTTAAATCATGTCGCTATGAAACTCGCACACTCCAACAAACTCGAATTACATGAACTCGAAAAAGCAAACATGGTGATTAACCAATTTGTGACGAGTTGTTCGCATTCCATGCGAGGGCCACTCAAGTCAATAAAAGGATTGGTTAATCTATTATATCAAAGCAATAAATATTCTCCGGCTGACGCCCTATCGTTTTTAGACCTGATTGGGCAAACTGCTGTAAAGATGGAAAACATGTTGGATGAATTGGAACAGATACTGGAAAATTCCAAACGCGAAATCATACTTAAGAAAATTGATTGGAATGAAATGATCAGTTCGGTGTTAAGCCGTTTCCTCAAAGAAATCAACGAGAATAATATAAAAGTAGAAACGTGCATTATTCAATCGACAGAATTTTCATCCGATTTGCATCGCATACATTTAATTCTTTCGCACGTGATTGAAAATGCCATTCAATTTCAGGATGAAAATAAAAACACGCATAGCATACACATCGGGGTTCAGACCAGTAAGAAAAAATGTGTTATCCGCATATCGGACAATGGCATCGGAATTAGTCGTGAAGTTCAAGGACTTGTCTTTAATCTTTTCTTTCGTGCTACTCAAAAAACAAAAGGGGCCGGTCTTGGTCTTTATGTTGTAAGCGAAGCTGTAGAAAAAATGGGTGGCACCATTACGGTGGAATCTATAGTAGAGATGGGTTCGGTCTTTACTATTACGCTACCCAATCTGGCCGCATAAATCATCTAACAAGAAAATTTTATGTCTATAGCATATCAATTTAAAACCTGGCTCTTAGGTCACTCTTCAACTTTTAAAGTGGATGATAGTGTTCAACTTTCAGATGGATATCATCTCATGATAGTGACGAGAATATCCTCTAACAGAAAAATGAAACAACCCTTTGTGGAGTGCCTGTGGTATGAGACAACAACAAAGTGGACCAAGAAAGAACTTTTTGCAGAAACAACTTTAAAACCATTTGAATGGAGCAAGGCATAATTGCCCTGAGGGTGCATGTTGTATCCGTGTAGAACATTAAATAATCTATTCGTATGAAAACAAATTTCTTAATTTTTTCGCTATCATTTTTAATGCTTGTCTTTGTTTCAGAATGTTCAGGACAACTGAATCGGAGAGCGATTAAAAAAAACAATAAAAGAATCTCCACGTTTGTCGGTAACCGTGCTGCCTTTTCCAAACGCTACAACGTTATTGGCTTTTCAGTGAGTTCGCTGAATTATTTTGGAGACCTCTCGCCACTTTCCAAACGCATCAGCACCGATATTTCATTTACCAAGCCTGCCTACGGATTTTCGGTAGCTCGAAGATTTGGACCACGATATACACTTCAAGCGCAATTCTTGTATGGAAAATTGAGCGGATCAGATGGCCATTCTGCAAATCCATCTGATAGCGAATCCCATACGCGTTACCTTCGAAATTTGTCCTTTCAAAATGCCATAAAGGAACTTTCAATAGTTGCCTCTTTTGATTTATTTGAAAACAAGTTTGCGTATTCAAGCAGACGCCAATGGACACCCTATATATATGGTGGCCTGGCTTTACTATTACACAACCCAAAAGCACAGGTAATGAAAACGGATCTGGAAGGTAATACCTTTGCCCAGGCAGGAGATTGGGTAGCGTTAAGGCCATTGGGCACCGAAGGGCAGTACTCCACACTTGAGCCAACCGATGCTAACTATGGTATTAAACCCTACAGCCTTTTGGTAATCGCTATTCCTTTTGGAATTGGAACACGCCTTAAGCTTACCGAGTTGCTTGACGTTTCAATAGAAATGGGTGCCCGTTACACATTCACAGATTATTTGGATGACGTGAGTAACAGTTATGTGGATTTGGGTGCGTTGAATTCGCCACTTGCAAAAGCAATGTCTTACCGAACCTCTGAACTAGGATCTCCAACGAATCCGAATCAATACACCGGTAGAGATGGCGTGCCTTACACAGTACAAAATGGATATGGGCAGGAGCTAACGGGTAATATCAGGGGAAATAAAAATGCGAATGATCTTTACATGGTTACAACGGTTCGACTGACACGGATTATACCCTATTCATTTTCTAAAGCAAAGTATCGTTAATGCAACAACCAAACTATTAAAATATGGAAGTCTTCAATTAGCACCGAACCAATACCAGTCCAATGGGGCATTGCATTCATTATTCATTGCGGTAATTTTCAATCAACGCTAATCGTTTAATTTATGAACCTCATCATACGATTTTTGCTCATTGGCATTGGAAGTATTTTATTGATTTTTGTGACGACAATATTCTTCCTTCGTCAAAACATATCCTCGGATAGTATTTTATTATCCCTGTTCATTTCAGAAATTAATGTGATTTTGATACCACTCTTTCTTCGTAACAAGTACGCGTGTCAAGTTCTTTCGGAAAATTAAAAGAACGACTTTTCTCCCTAACCGAAAGAAACAATGCGTTTATGTTATCTGTTGGTGTGGCAATCATTCAGATCAAATGCCTCTTCTTATTTTTTTTGAATTCCCAACTCTCCTGATCAATTAATCCACTGAAATATCAAAGCTCCTTCCTCCTCTTACATCCTCGCTTTTGGCAAGGAACGAAGTGAGACAATAAAAAAACTACGTAAAACGACATTGATTTCTATACTACATTTTCATATTCCATAAGTTTGCGAAATAGCTGATCTTCCGTATAGGGTTTCCGTAAGTGATCATTCATACCAGCCTTTATACTATTCTCTACATCGATTGGGTAGGCATTGGCCGAAATCGCAATGATGGGTCGTGTATACTTTCGCGCCCTCAGTTCCGCAGCAGCCTCATACCCATTCATGCCGGGCATTTGTATATCCATGAGCACCATATCGTATTGAAATTCTTTTACCAGGTTAATGGCTTCTTCTCCGCTTTCGGCCATGGTAACTTCTGCACCAAAATTTCTGACCATTTTTTTAGCCACTAATAAATTAATCTGATTATCATCCACAACTAAAATATGAAGAGGTTTGGTGAAGGCCAATTTTTGTAGAGGTGTATTGCCAGGCAGAAAATTATTCGTGCTAACCGGAACACTTTTCAATTGCATTATAAAT
>JBBRFY010000285.1:0-4711 GCA_038241205.1 Cytophagales bacterium | reverse complement strand
ACTGTACGAAGACTAATCTCAAAACGTTTTGCTATTTCATCTGCCTTAACCACTTTTTTGGTTTGAAGATGAATAAGAATAGCGGTAAGCCTATCGATACGATTCATGGTTCGAAGATAAGGTATCGAATGGAATTAGGATAAAAAACTGAACTGATTGTATTGAAGCACATCTAAAAGGACACGTAGTTTTATGAACAGGAGATAAGATTATGATTATTGATTGAACCTTGTGTTTTCCTCTTCTTGGTTTCTTAAATCAAAAATCACCAGTCAACCATCACTCATCACAAATTGGATTGAAACTTCTTTAAATCTTAATCCCATACCAGTTCCTAAAATTTCTCGAGCACTGCTCTAGCAGCATTATGCCCTGGAATTCCACTAACACCTCCTCCTCGCTTTGCACCAGCACCACAAATAAATATTCTTGGGTCATCTGTTTCAACGCCCCATCCTGGTGCTTCATCGTCTTCGCGGAATGGAAAATCTAAATCGCAATGAAAAATATTTCCTCGTGGCAATCCAATAGCTTCTTCAATATCCAAAGGTGTTTTTACTTCTATTGCTAATTCGCCATTCGATGAACGCGCAAGGACAGATTCAATCGGATCTAGTAGATATTCATTGAGCGATTTCAAAGCAGAATCCAATGCTACCTTACGCTGCTTATCATGATTTTTATCAAACAACGCAGCGGGTGTATGTAAGCCGAAAAGCGTTAAGGTATGATAACCTTCTCTTTGCAACTCAGCACTTAAAATACTGGCATCCGATAAGGTATGACAATAAATTTCGAGGGGAAGATTAGACGGAATTTTACCGGCTTGTGCTTCCTGATACGCTGCTTCTAATTGTGAAAAACTTTCGTTGATGTGAAATGTTCCGGCAAAC
Organism: Cytophagales bacterium; assembly: GCA_038241205.1. Classification (GTDB taxonomy): domain Bacteria; phylum Bacteroidota; class Bacteroidia; order Cytophagales; family Cyclobacteriaceae; genus Chryseolinea. The sequence goes on along the minus strand of JBBRFY010000285.1, from coordinate 3,818 downwards.
GCATCGCATGGATCTTGTCCTGATTTCAATCTTGGCAACTGCTTTACCAACATATTGATTTTTATCTGTGATCCGTCTAAACTTGCAGACGGATTCTTGCCACGAAGTTTTGCTAAAACTTGTGGTGCTGCATTCGATAGCAAATAGTTAGCAGCGATTGTGCTTCCATCTTCAAGTGTAACGCGTACTTCATTTTTATCGGCTTGTACTTTTGTAACGCGACTGTTTGTTGCAATGGAGACTCCTGATGCTTTTGCAACGCGTTCCAATTCCTGAACAAGCGCACCCATACCTCCTTCAGGCACTTTCCATTCTCCAGTTCCATTTCCAATTAAATGATAGAGAAAACAAATATTTGCTTGAATAGAAAATGCAGAAACGTACGTGCCGATAAGTGCATCTGTTAACACGACTCCTCGCACAACATCATCCTTAAATCTTTTTGTAATGACATCACCAATCGGGGTTTCAATCAGATAATCCCAAACCTGTGGAAGACCTATTGCTGCCTTTAACTCAGATCGTGTAGGTAACGGTTTTAGCATTGTAGGCGCAATGCGTTCTGCAAACTCTACTATCTCACCATAAAATTTTAGCCATGCTTTTGCTTCGCTATCTCCACCGGGGAGAGCTTTAAAAGATGCTGATGTTTTTTCATCCCAAATTCGCGAAACATATAAACCCTTATCTTTTCCCTGATTCACAAAAGGTGTATAACTCGCTACCTTTCTCGAAATGGTTTTGAATTTTAATCCGAGGTCATTTATAATTTGATCGGGCAACAACGAAACCAAATACGAGTACCGCGACAAACGCGCATCAAAATCAGGAAAGGCGCGAACGCTTGAAGTAGCTCCACCAATTTCAGCGTTCGCTTCAAGAACAAGAACACTTTTTCCTGCCTTTGCTAAATAAGTAGCTGCAACCAAACCGTTGTGCCCTGCTCCAATAATTATGATGTCGTATTTTTTTGTGGTCATTCCTTCCCTATATCATTTAAATATGCAAGTAAATGATTCTTGTAAAGACAATGCTAACGATTTTTTTGAGATAGCTTAATTTACTTTGAGAAAAGATTAGGATAAAATGCATATAGAAATAAAAGCGAAGATGAAGCAGTACGCATCGTCCTGAGGCGGGAGAAAACGCTTAATGTTATGTAAGCAAAATGGATATTTTATTCACGATTACTTACCCAACAATTCTTTTATCATTTTCGGTACTTCCTTCTCAGGTGTCGGAAAATTATGTAGCTCTTTATTCTTATAAATATTATAGGTCGACCGTGCGAGTTCTTTGTTTCCTTCTGGTGAAATAAATACAATCTCAAGCTTGTCAAGTACCTTCTTCATGTCCCATCTCCACGTATCGCTATATAACACGATTAAATCAAACTCCCCTGGAATGTCTTCCTTTTTTCCTATCGCTGTTTCAATACCATATTTTTCAAGTGCTTGCTTTATTACAACATCCGTGTTTCCGATAACTTCTTTTTTTTGTAATGGGTCGTCTGGTAAAACTATACATCCGTATGAAGTAATGATTCCAAATTTAAATTTTATATAATTTGAATTGTCCGCGAAACAACATACGCTTTTTTGTACGGAGTATTTTCTAACGTATGCTTTGTTGTATTGATTGTGCCCGCACAACCATTAAGAATTATTACCAATAGAAATAAATAAAACCGTATTGATCCAAGGTCTGTAAGTCATGGTAAGATAGTTGTCAATTTTTTTTTAAATATTCAACAAGCCAAGGCGCTCGCAACCCCCTGACTAACAACTACACAGGACTATCTACCTAAAACCCCTTTACAATCTGTAAAACTTTTCCAAGCTCAACACGCATCGTTCCCGAGGCGGGAGACAATGCCGGGAAGAACACATCATGATTCTGTGGTTTGGTATGCATTTTTGCCGTCTGCGTTTAAGTCAACTGTATTACTTTTTATAAAATACTTGATGAAGGCACTACAAAGTCCAAAGAATGCTCCGATAATTAAAGCGTAACCTAAATCAGGTTGTAATGCTGGCATTTTCAATAAAGGGATGTTGGCAAAATATGGGACTACTACTAACCATACAATTGCCAACAAAATATTTAGCATAAGCTGAAACACCATTTTGAACTTCATGGAAAATCTTATTTGAAACTGTTGCTTACTCCACCTCTTAGTTCGTAATGCTAAATCAACCACACCCCAAATTAGAATGGCTAAAATGAAATATCTAAAATATATTTCGTAGGGAGTATAGCGGATTTCTTCCTGATGATTTAGGCGCCTGATAGATCCGTCCATTAAATTGCGAACAGCATACAAACTATTGATGTTTGTAAGGATAACTATTCCGTAGTTTTCATTTGGAAAAATGTTGATAGCGCTACTGTAATTTTTGCTTAAACCTGTATGTCTGATAGAATGCAGACCATTCCAATCACCAATAGAAAATCCCATTCCGTAGCGGTTGGAAAAGGGTGTATGCATTTGAGCCAAAATAGCCTTGTCTATAACGGTATCGGTTTGGGTTATGCCATTATTTAACAATGCCCGCAAAAATTTACTCATATCTTCGGTATTGGATGATATATCTCCCGCTGCAATACCGTTGTTATTGTAAGTGAACGAATGTTTTATGGGAAAGCCGAATACGTATTGATACCCGTTTTTAAGTCCGGCTTGTTTCGTCTCCTCATAAGTTGCAAATGAGTTTTGCATACCGAGAGGTGTAAAGAGGTATTTCTTCACATAGTCTCCGTACTCTAAACCGCTTACCTTTTGGATGAGCTGACCTAAAATCTGGTAATTTAAATTACAATAGATGTGTGTTTCACCAATTGCTGTTTCATCAATATTTAAAGACTGGAGATAAAGTTTATATTCTTGTTCTATTTCAGTTTGTATCTGGCTTTTTGGAGTGAAGAAACCAGCACTCTTAGCTAAACCACTCGTTTGGTTTAACAAATGACGAACCGTAATCTTAGTCGATACAGTTTTGTTCTTGAGTTCAAACCAAGGCAAATAATGCTGTACAGGCGTGTTAATATCCAAAGCTCCTTTTTCATAAAGTTGCATTACAGCCATAGCAGTAAAGGATTTGCTGATCGAACCTATCAGATAATTTCCATGGCTTTTATCCTTGCCATATTCTTTTTGAAATAGTATGCTGTCCTTATTGACTATCGCAATTGATACATTTGGAATATTCCAATTTTGCATCTCGTGCTCAATAAAATCATTTACGTTTTTAAAATTACGTTGTCCAAAAGAGTATTGAACAGAGAAGACACAATATATAATGAGCAGGTATTTTTTCATAAGAGTTAGTCTTGAATTATTGCAATATTTGTGTTTTGCGGAAACATTAGCCAACACAATGTAACGTCTATTTTTCTAAACCCTTTTATAATTTTCTTAAACTATCTCGACTTCAGCGAAAGCGATAGTTCTCAGGGCTGGACACCATGCTGGGACATTGAAAGATTTCCCTATGGGGAGACAATACATGGAGAGTGGCGGAAAATTATACACTATTGTTAAAGGATCTCCAAGGTAATTTTTCAAACTCCCACCGTGTTCTCTAATTCCTTAATTCTTTTTTTCAATGCTGTAACAAGCCAAGCTTGATAAATGGACATTCCAATAAAAGAAAATGTAAGAATAGCATTTGCATAAGGTAAATGTAAAATCTTCATAGCTGCATAGGCAATTATTAAAATGCACCCAATCGAATAAATCAGTTTGTCATTTTTCATTTTAGTACATGTTAATATTTACTGGTCTGAAAGTAAAATCTCAATCTGTAAAAAAGTGATCC
>JBBRFY010000284.1:0-4739 GCA_038241205.1 Cytophagales bacterium | reverse complement strand
CATTTGGAATTGACCACGGAAGAAAAAAATGTTTTCAATATGGTGGAACGCATCGAGCAAGACCCAGCGTTTCTTGTGCGAAAGAAGGCCGTAGTTACTTTCTTAACGGGCTACCTTCCTATTGGAAATAATTTTGATATCGGGAATTTTTATACGTTTTATGCCTACAACATTATTGAACATTCGCGTTACAAATTTGGCTTTCGCACCAATCAAAATATTTCATTTCCTGTAAAGGTAAATGCGTACGTAGCCTACGGAACATTTGATGAAAAATGGAAATACAATGGTGCCGCTGAGTGGGACATCGGCAAACAAAAAAATCCAACACGATTCGGTATTTCCTATCGCTATGACATTGAACAACTCGGCAGAAGTTATAACCAAATTGAAATTGATAATGTGATGACGTCTTTTATTCAATATGGCAATTTTTCGTCTCGCCTTTACAAAACCGATTTCAAACTCTATGCAGAGAATATGTGGGCTGCTGGTTTTCTTACACGATTGAGTTATTTCAATAGTGCTGTATCTCCGACAAACAATAAATCTTTTGACATTAACGATAACGGAAATATAATTCAACAAGATGCATTCAAAGCAAATGGCGTTGCCGTTACCTTAAAATATAGTTGGCAAAATCGTGATGTATCCGGTGATTTTTATTCTCGCGATGAAAGAAAAGTAGTGTTTCGGAAATATCCCGATATAGGCATTGAATGGCGCTGGGCAGATAAAGACTTCTTTCAAGGCGAGTTAAATTTTCAAAAACTTTCCTTTCAAATTAAACAAAACGTGCGCATGCAAAAGCTAGGGTACTTTCAATACAATATGGAAGTAGGAAAAACTTTTGGAACGGTGCCCTATCCGTATTTGAATATACCTTTTGGAAACCAATTGGTGTTGCATGATGATGCCGCTTTCAACCTCATGAATTTTTTAGAATATGCTTCAGATAAATATGTAGCGCTGCACGTTCAACATCATTTTGACGGACTTATTCTGGATCGCATTCCGCTACTCAATAAATTAAAATGGCGCTCATTAGTTTTTGTCCGCGCATACTGGGGCGGAATTTCAAATGCCAATAATCAATCCCTTTATCTGTTCCCGGAAAAATTGACGGCATTAAAAAAAGGATATTATGAAGCAGGTTTTGGTATTGAGAATATCTTTAAAATAGCACGAATCGATTTTACATGGCGGTTAACCGATACAGATGCACCCGGAGTTTACACATTCATTGTTAAGCCATCGTTCAGACTTGCTTTCTAAACTTTTGATAAAAGAGTGTGCAGAGTTAAACAAACAAGTGCGAATTAAATTTTTCAATGTTCACCCTCTGGAAAAACATCCTCCAAAGCCAACGTTAATTACCTATCCCTTCGTACTTGGCACTTGCATTCAGCGTATAAATTAACAGGGTTTGCTCATGTGGATGCACCACCCAATACTCTTTTACACCCGCTTCTTCATACACATCAAATTTTTCATTCAAATCTTTTGATGATGTATTACTGGAAAGTATTTCAATAATCCAATCAGGCGCACCAAGACATCCACGCTCGTCAATTTTGGATGGATCGCACACTACGCAGATATCAGGCTGCACCAACGTGGTGATATCTTTATCTGCTTTCTCTTTCGATAAAGGTAATCGTACATCAAATGGCGCAATGAATACCGCACAGTTTTTACCGCGAAGATAATTCCACAACAACCCAAATAAATTGCCCGCCACTATCTGATGTTTGCTGCTTGGAGCAGGTGACATTTTGTATATTTTTCCCCGTATCAATTCTTTCATTTCGCCCCAGGGCCACGTGAAATAATCAGAATAGCTATAACTCCCAGAAAGATCAGGTTCTTCTACATTCATCGATTAAAGATAGAGCAGAGGCGAATGCTGCACAAGCGAAAAACGGCAAGCGTTGCGAGGTGTCTTTTATAATGGACTGTTTCCTTCCATTGAAAGTATTCTGTTTGCGTTCTTCGAGAAACTTTGCGCCTTTGGTTTTAAGCATTTTTTCTACGTCTTGAAAATCGCATTATATTCTTCCTCATTAAATCCAACCGTCATAACTTGATCATTCACTTCGATCAAGGGCCGTTTAATCACACTCGTCTTTTCCTTCATCAAAGCAATAGCAGCCTTTACATTGGTCACTCCCAATTGAATGTCTTCATCCAATGCGCGCCAAGTCGTTCCCTTCTTATTCACAAGCTTCTCCCACCCCACTTGCTTGCTCCAGTCTTTTAACTTCGCTTGGCTGATGCCTTCTTTTTTATAGTCCTGAAATTCAAATTGGATTTTATTTTTCGTGAGCCAAGTTGTAGCCTTCTTCACCGTGTCGCAGTTTTTAATTCCGTAAACAATCATGATAATTTTTGTAGTTTGCCAAGTATAAAAAGCGAAAGTATGCAATTAAAAGTAATCAGAACATCACTCTGCATAACGGCAGCTTTTCTCTTGTTTTCTTGTCAAACCAAAACCGATAACAAAGCCGTTATGAAGTCAACCGAAAATGATGTTCATTCATTTGCTTTACCCAATGAAGCGGGCGTCACTCATTTGCATTGGAAAGCCAATGTGGATTTTAAAACTAAAATTATCACCGCCATTGCATCTTGGACGATTGAGGTAAAAGACGATACCGATATTATTCTATTCGATACCAAAGGTTTAACCATCGAAAAAATAACATTAGATAACGATGCACCCACAACCTTCCGCCTAGCGGAAAATAATTCACTTTTAGGCCAAGCCCTTGCTGTGCTCATTTATCCCAACACCAAGCAGGTAAATATTTACTATCAAACATCACCAAAGTCTGAAGCCATTCAATGGTTAAGCCCACAACAAACAGCAGGTAAAAAATTTCCGTTTTTGTTTACGCAATCACAAGCCATACTCGCGCGGAGTTGGGTTCCTTGTCAGGATTCGCCCGGTGTGCGTTTTACCTATGACGCTGATGTAACAGTTCCGAAAGATTTACTCGCGCTGATGAGTGCTTCAAATCCTACAGAAAAAAATGCTGAAGGTATGTATCATTTTGAAATGAAGCAGCCCATCCCTTCGTACCTTTTAGCATTGTCAGTGGGCGATCTCTCGTTCGCACCTGTAAGTGATCGAAGCGGAATTTATGCAGAATCGAGTGTGCTTGATGCCGCAGCGTGGGAGTTTGCCGATATGGAAAAAATGATTGTTGGGGCAGAGTCTTTGTATGGTGCTTATCCGTGGGAACGATACGATGTATTGGTGCTTCCTCCCAGCTTTCCATTTGGTGGCATGGAGAACCCAAGGCTTACCTTTGCCACACCTACACTCCTTGCCGGTGATCGTTCGCTTACTTCTGTTATCGCGCATGAGCTGGCGCATAGCTGGTCAGGTAATTTGGTTACCAATGCAACGTGGAATGACTTCTGGTTAAACGAGGGCTTCACCGTTTACTTCGAGACGCGCATTATGGAAAAACTATATGGGCGTGATTATGCTGAGATGCTTGCTTCTCTTAATCTTCAGGATCTAAAAACTGAAATTCAGTCGCTGACAAATGATGGACAATCGGTGGACACAAAACTAAAACTGAATCTTGAAGGAAGAAATCCGGATGATGGTGTAACAGAGATCGCGTACATAAAAGGATACTATTTTTTACGTTCTATTGAAGAGCAACATGGTCGTGAAGCATTCGATACTTTTATAAATGATTACTTTAAACAGAATGCTTTCCATTCAATGACGACCGAGCGTTTCATCCCCTTACTGAAAGACTATTATAAGAAACAATTTAACATTACGTTAGAAGACAGTTTTTTCGATGCATGGATTTTCACTGAGGGATTACCTATAGATTGTCCGACTCCAGTCGCTGCCAAATTCACAGCGGTTGACAACGCCATCACACTTTGGAAAACAAATCAAAAACTAGAAAGCACCATCACCAAAAACTGGAGCACGCACGAGTGGCTTCACTTCTTAAAAAATCTACCCGACACACTTTCACTTCAACAAATGAAGTCGTTAGACAAAATCGGTAATTTCACTGCTTCTGGAAATGCAGAGATCATCACTGCGTGGGGAACGTTGGCTATACAACATCAATACAATGAAGCTTATCCAAAAATTGAATCCTTCCTCATTAACACTGGGCGAAGAAAATTCTTAATGCCTTTGTATAGCGAGTTTATTAAAACAGAAAGCGGAAAAAAACGCGCCTTGTCTATCTACGAAAAGGCAAGACCGAATTATCATTTTGTTGCAACGAGCAGTTTGGATAAGTTGTTAAAATAAAATGAGTAGGAAATAAAAAATTCAGAAGCTGTCGTTTATAAAAATTATACCCACAGATGAACTATTAGTAAAGTCTCCTATGATATCAAGGGATATATTTCAGTATCACTGCCCACTTACCCTTGATCTCTCGTTGATCAATATCAAATTGACGTCAATGCGGTTTTCTGGAAGGTGCCTGGTAATGTTGTCCCAAATAATTTCATAGTCAATCCCAAAATATTCATGCGATATTCTATTTCTAAGTCGGTACATTTCCTCCCAAGGGACATTTGAATACCTATCTTTAAGAGCTGCTGACACGTTTTTACTTGCTTCTCCGATAATTTCAAAATTACGAATTACCGCGTCTACGGTTTTGTAATCCCATTTAAAATTCTGAAAGTCCAGCCCCGTTATATACTCTTGTATTCGATCCATTGTTAAAACAATGTCCTTAAGATAA
>JBBRFY010000283.1:0-4820 GCA_038241205.1 Cytophagales bacterium | reverse complement strand
AAAACATCTACACAGCCCTAAAAACCAAACACCAACCCTTTACCAAACGAAAATCTGTAGTACACAAACTGGAATTTAAAAAAACCGACACTCCTCAAAATCAGATACTTCTGTCTGGATAGCTGCAATGTGGGTTAAAAGGCATAAATCAGAAAAAGTAATCAAATGAAAAAATCCGCTACCAGTGTAAACTCAATAACGGATTCATTACTTCATCTGACCGGCATTAATCCTGGCGAGTTGCTCCTCAGCATTGCCCGCTTCCGCTTCATCCGGTAAAACAAATGTAAAGCGATTTCAGGACTAACTAAAAAGTGTAAATTTGAATCAGGACTTTTAACCAAAAAGTGTAAACTTTTTTCAGGACGAGTCATTAAAACTAAATCTTAAGGGACTTAAACGTGGACTTCACTACATTCATATTTATGTTAACGACCAAGTCTACAAAGAGCAGATTTTGGTTGAGTAACCTAAGTCCCAAATAGTTTACTTACTGTTCTTCATTATCCAATTAAAATTATGGCGAGGCATTTATGCACAATGCCGCGCGGGACAGGATACAGTGCTTCGATATTGACACATTTGCTTGCCATACATTCCCGCGCGACACCAAAGCAAGCAAAAGAGCCAAGTGTGAACAAAATTTTTTAGCTTTATACAAACCAAACAGATTAAAATGTGTGTCCAGCGATTTATTAAAACAATATTAGTATGAAAACTATAATCCACATTGCATCATGTGTTTTCCTTTTGCTATTGTTGACAATTAGTTGTCAACATGAAACCGGACTACAAGATTGTAGTGATGACAATGCGCATTCTCTTCAGACTTTTTACTCGGACGAACTTGCGAGTATTCCCTGTACTCTTCAAAATATTGAGAGCACTGAAAAAGAAGTGAAGGTTGTAATAACAAACCAGGTGGATTTGGAAAAATACTTAACGTGTGCAGAGCAGCTTCCCGAAATTGACTTTGATAAATATATAATTCTTTCTGGACGTTACCGCCATCACCAATGTGCAATATTTGAAAGCCAGCAAGTGCTGTTGTGTAATAACAAAATTTTATACAGGGTTAGGATGCTTGAACAGGCTTGTGCTGCGTTTACCAGCGTATATTATTTTGCTGTCATTGATAGAGCGTATGAAGATCTACCAGTTGTGTTTGATGTAAAATTTTCAAATTAATACGGTTATGATAAGGTTAGTTGTCTCCACCGCATTCCTGATTTTTAGCTCTACCATAGCAAATGCACAGAAATACTATTATGGGTCCAATGGAATGAAGTACACTTTAGATTTGTATTCTGAAAGGCAATACATTTTGATGCAAGGCCAAAGCAAAAAATAGCAGTAGCTCAAGGTTTAGAAATTTCAGAACAGAATATTTCAGAACTTAAATTGATTATCATTAGCAAGACAATTACTACATTGACGACCAAGTCTAAAAAGAGCAGATTTTGATTGAGTAAATAATTGAATGACTCAACATAATTTCAATTTGGATAATCAAGAACAGTACGTAAACCATCTGGGAATTAGATGTTTCGTGAACGGGTAGGTCTCGAATCGCAGCACCAATGCCAAAACCGCGAAACCCAACACACATCCAAAGCTTTGGCACTGCAGGAGCACAAACGTATTTTTTTCCAGTTTCCATTTGATACAATGGATATTTTTTTGTTAAATTAAGATCAACCTAAGAGGATGAAACATTTTAAAAATAAGGGATCTGATCCCGCAGTTATTCAGGACTACAGAGACAATATAAAGACCTCAGGGAAAAGTTATATTTTGGATGAAGACGAGGAGACAAGTGATGAATATGCACACTTTTATTTTGTAGGAAAGTTTGAAGGTAAAGATGTAGTCTATGATGCCGTAATCTATACGCTCCGCCTTCAACATGAGAGCGAACAATTTGAAATAGCAGAACATCGGGCAGCCAAGCACTTTCCTCAGTTCAAGAAGATTACCTATGATGAAGATGAAAATGGAAATCTTGAAGCGCTTGATCCTTTAGAAGAAGAAATCGGTTTATTTATGGCGGAGGTAATTATGGAGTTAGAGGCCGATGGAACTGTAAAAGTAAAAGAACATCTTGATATTGATCCTGAAGGGGAGTTCGGAGTTAGTCTGGATGTTAGCCTTCATGTTGAATCGGTGACCCATAAAGTGATTGAAAAATTTATTAAAGAATATACAGAAGATAGCTTTAAATCAGACGAAACGCTGTACACATTCGAAACTCAGGACGAAGAAGCTTAAGATCGGGCTTTCATCGTAACCAATACTCATTATATTTGCGCCCTGAAAACGTAAATTATACATGAAGAATTTATCCTTAATTTTAAATGCTGTGCTGCTGGTTGCAGTGGGCGTACTTTTTTACCTCCATTTTTCTGGTGTCACTCCATCCACATCAACTTCTGGTGTTGCCGTTACCGGAGACGCGAAAATAGCCTTTATCAATTCTGATAGTGTTTTAAAGCACTATGCATATCTTGATGCCAACAAGAAGATATTGGAGGAGAAGACCAAAAAATTAGAGCAGGAGTATCGTAACCGTGCTATCGGACTTCAAAATGAAATTACCGCTTACCAACGCAACGTTACCTCTATGACGATGGGACAGGTTAAGGCGGTGGAAGAAGATCTTGGAAAAAAACAACAGAATCTTCAAATGTATCAGCAGAGTTTAGGGCAGCAATTGGCTGAGGAAGAAGGTAAGCTGAATAAAGAATTATATGATCGCATTACAGCGTTCGTAAAAAAGTATGCAGATGAGCAAGGCTTTAATTTAGTATTAAAGTTTGATCCATCGAGCGATGTTTTGTTTGCTGGTGATGCATTGAATATATCAGATGCGGTTACAAAAGGATTGAACGATGAGTATGCTGCTGAAAAATCTGGAACAGGTATTAAAGCAGATAGCACGTCTACAAAGAAGTAATTAATCTTAAAAATTTCAGCATATAAAAAACCGGTCTGAAGCCGGTTTTTTCTTTTTATATTTGAAATTAGCTATGGCAAATAGGTTAACAGAAGCTCTTCGAATAAAAACCCTGGAAGAGAAACAGATAGTACTCATGCTTTGCACGGGGTTCTTCATGGGTATTTTTATTGCAACCTACCAGGTAACGGCAGACTCATTATTCCTTAATCGGATGAGTGATCAACTTACAAAAGCGTTTCTGATCGCTGGTGCTTTAGGTATTTTAGCAACTGCTCTTTTTTCTTTCTTCCAAAATTTAATTCGGTTTACCACTCTGGCTTTAGGAAGCGTTGGACTTATACTCGCATTTACCTTAGCAGAATACTGGCTTCTGCATGCTGGATATTCTGAGTTGAACGACTATTTCATATTTGCATTGTTCTGCATGTCGGGTCCAATTACAGCAGTACTTTTGCTTAGCTTTTGGGGAGTTTTTGGAAGACTTTTTAATTTCAAACAATCGAAACGTATTATCGGCTGGATCGATACCGGGCAATTGATTGCCGCCATCCTTGCAACGTTAATCATCATTCCGTTCACAACAAAAATAGTTCCGGATACTTCCAACTACCTTTTGCTTTGCGCGATAAGCATGACCGTTGTGTCCATTCTATTTGTGATAATTTCGTCCACGTTCACTTTATCAAAAAATAATCCGAAGGAATTTAGTAAGGCGATACTGAAAGAAGCGAGTGTGAAGAAAATTTTTACAGATCGTTATCTCTTAACACTATCCATGTTTTTGATGGTGTCGATGTTCATGTTTGTCTTTAGTCAATATTCTTTTCAAAAAATCGTAACGGCTCAATATCCAAACGAACGCGACTTGACGAATTTTAACTCCTTCTTTATAGGAGCTGTCTATGGCATTAGTTTAATCATGCAAACGTTTATTAATCAGAAGATCATCAGTACGTATGGATTGAAGATTGCACTTTTTGTATTACCTATTATTGTTGCAATTTTTTCTATTGGATCAATCATCAGTGGAACTTTAATGGGCTTTGATAAAGCGATTTCTCCTTTCGGTTTTATTTACTTCTTTTTGTTTGTGGCCTTAAGCCGACTTTTTAACTGGACGCTTCGAGATTCAATAGAAAATCCTGTCTTTAAATTATTTTTTATCCCACTTGACGGGCGAATTCGATTTAACATCCAAGCTAAGGTGGAAGGTTTAGTAAATGAAGGATCGAGACTCATTGCCGGATTGGCGATCTTTCTATTAGCATTACTGCCGTCTTTTAATGCTATTCATATTTCGATTTTGATGTTGACAATGGCCGTGATTTATTTTATTGTCGTTACGAATATGTATAACGGCTATCGAGGTAAAATCAGATTGAAGCTTGAAAGTTCGGAGGGTGAACAAGAGAAATTGGAGAAAGGATTTGCACAGGTAACAAAAAGGTTAGAGCGTTTTTTAAATGCACGTTCATCATACAAAGCTGTATTCTCTTACAAACTCTTAGAGAAAATTAATGCTGCGCAAGTACCTGTTTGGATTAATAGTATGATGAGCAGTGAGGATGAAGCAACGCGCCATTACGCTCAGGAAAAAATGAATGAGCTAAAGGGTTTGTCAGTATCAGATCAATATGTTATTCGTTTGGATAAAGCGAAGGTTGCAGGCGAAGAAAAAAATATTCTCAGCAAGAGTGACCTTCAGATGATTTTAGACAACGGTGGCGATATTACAAAAAATAGAATTATGAAGTTGACGCGATCAGCCAACCCAAATGATCGCCATTATGCAGCAGAACTTATTTTGAATAAATCAAAAGACGAATGCATTTCATATTTGATGGAACTTCTTATAGACTCAGAG
>JBBRFY010000282.1:0-5001 GCA_038241205.1 Cytophagales bacterium | reverse complement strand
AGCGATCGATGCACTGTATGCCGGTATTAAAAGCGCTTGCGAAAGTTATGGTGTAGATTTAGTGGGTGGCGATACAACGGCTTCTGTTTCGGGTTTAATTATTTCGATCTCCGTTATTGGTCGTGTAAAAAAAGATAAGGTCGTGTATCGCAGTGGCGCGAAGCCGACTGATATTATTTGTGTTACGGGCGATTTAGGTGCGGCATTCATGGGCTTGCAAATTTTGGAACGTGAGAAAGAAGTGTTCTTAACAAATCCAGATATGCAACCGGGCATTGAACAATATGAATACCTTGTCGGTCGACAATTAAAAGCAGAAGCACGAACAGATATTGTTTTTGAGTTGGAAGAACTCGGTATTCAGCCTACCTCAATGATCGATGTATCGGATGGATTAGCGTCAGAATTATTTCACATTGCTAAAAACTCAGATGTTGGTGTTCGAATTTTTGAAGATAAAATTCCAATTGATCATTTGACATTTGAAACGGCTATTGAATTCAAGATGGATCCTGTTACCTGCGCCTTGAATGGTGGAGAAGATTATGAATTGTTATTTACCATCTCTCAGGCTGATTTCGAAAAAGTAAAAAACCATGCTGACATTCATTTCATAGGGTATGTTCACGAAAAGAAAGAACAGAACATTATGATTACCAAAGCAGGTACACCAGTGCCGTTGCAGGCGCAAGGCTGGGATCATTTTAGCAGTTAATAGTTATCAGTTAATAGTTAAACGTTAAAAGATATCAAGCACTGATTTGTGACATTTAAGACAATTAACAATTAACGGATAACGGACAACTTACTACCTAACTACCTTCGTCTTTTCTTCTTTGGAGGTCCAGCTTTTCCGCCACCACCTGAATTGAAAATCAATCCAACAGAGAATTCATATCCAGTAAAATCAATTTTTGCTTTTTGATAGTCATCACTGAGTTGAATGGTCTCTGCGGGGTCAACTCCATTGCTGCTTATATAACTTCCTTTTAATGGAAATTTGGAATCGCCAACGAGATAGTTCGCCTCTAATGAAATACCCAATTGATTGGTAACATAAACGGTTAACTCTGCACCAGCGTGATATCCATAGCCTGGTTTATTTTTGTAGGTAACATTGCTGTTCACAATTTGCAAACCTTCATAATCACGAATACCCCGATCCAGATTTCCATAATTTATTTTGTGATCGAAACCATAAAACCCAAAGACACCACCTTTAATATCGAATTCTACTTTTTGTCCTTTCAATTGAATCACCAATTCAGCCGGAACAAAAATGGTAAAGTTTGGTCCAACAATTGGCTTCTTACTTTCGAACGGCATTCCTTTTACATTCATGCCCGACATGCGATACAATGTTGCACCGGTTTCAAAGGCAAGGTATTTAGTAATGTCAAAGCCAAGTCCGCGAATAGAAAACGGACTTACAGGTGTAGAGAAGTATCCGTTCTTTGGTATGAAGTAAGAGAAGGAGAGACCGAACTCTTGAGCATAGGATGGAACGGAACATAGAAATAGAATGATGATTATAGTGAGACGTTTCATAAACAGTTGAATTTGGATTAAAGGTAATCGTTAATTGTTAATCAATGTCGTTGACTTAAGCTCCGCTGACCTCCTCTCTTCTGGAGAGGAATGTGGTGAGGTTATAAAGAAAGGCTAAGTCAGCGACATTGAATTGTTAATGGTTAATCGTGAGTGATCGAGCGAATATTATTGGCAACCAACGCCTCATTCAAGTTCACTTTCAACTGCTGAGTGTACCTTAACCGAATACGATTAACGGATAACGATTAACCATTAACGGTATGTGGTTCAATTAAATCCCAAAGGTTACCATACAAATCAGCGAAGACCGCCACTGTTCCATAGGGCTCAACAATAGGTCCTCGGATTATGGAAATACCGTTTGCTTTCAGGTTTTCAAAATCACGTTGAAAATTATCAGTGTGAAGAAAAAGAAAAACCCGACCTCCGGTTTGATTACCTATCCGACTGCGTTGTTCTTCGTTCGCAGCTTTCGCCAGTAGCAAACAACATTCTTTCGATCCGGGAGGAGCGATGACAACCCAACGTTTTGTTTCACTGAGTACGGTGTCTTCGATTAATGTGAAGTGAAGTTTATCGGTATAGAATGCAATGGCTTTGTCGTAATCATCAACCACTAAAGTAATTTGAACTAAACGTTGTGACATCTTTAAAATATGGTGTGGTCAGAGAAATAAATTTTGATAATCTTTATTTGGCTTAAGGCTACATGCTTCAAGCTACAAACCTGCAACTTGAAGCATGAAGCATGTAGCCCTATACTAAAGACTCCATCCTTGACGATACTCTCTCTTTACAAACTGATTAGCTTCATCGAAGTTGGTTATCTTCATGTTCTTTGCATCCCACAATAATTTTTTGCGCCCCGGATATCCATTTGCATTTTTCATTGCATAACTACGTATGGCAAGGTTACCCATAATCACCGCTTCAGTGAAGGGACCTGCATATTCAAATGGAGAACTTAACTCCATCTTTCCATAACCTGCTAGACAAGCGTCTACCCATTGCGTGTAGTGGCCATTCTCTGCACCCGGTATGCGAGGAATAGTTTGTTTTGGAAACGTAACTTCTTTCATGCGCGAGGAGGGAAGTAATACAGGCGCCTTGCTGTAGTTGGCCATTAACTTTCCTTTGGTTCCTTCAAAGATGTAACCATTACCTCCATCAGCCATCACTTCATCGGGAAGTAATTCATCTGGTCTTTCAGGAAGAAGGCCACCATCCATCCACGTAAGTTTAATCGTGCCTTTACCATCTTTGCGTGGAAACTTTAAATGTATAATTGACGAAGCAGGACAACTCTCTGAATAATTCGCTTCTTTAAAAAATCCTTCCCACGCTGTTGTAGAACTACACTCTACTTCTGATGGATAATCAATAGGTAATATTCTGAAAGCAGCATCCATGATGTGACAACCCATATCGCCTAGGGCACCCGTTCCAAAGTTCCACCAACCACGCCAGTTAAAAGGTAAGTATGCTGGATTGAAATCCATTTCCTTTACAGGGCCAAGCCACAAATTCCAATCGAGCTCTTTTGGAACTTCATATTTACCAGTA
This sequence comes from Cytophagales bacterium, assembly GCA_038241205.1. Lineage (GTDB taxonomy): Bacteria > Bacteroidota > Bacteroidia > Cytophagales > Cyclobacteriaceae > Chryseolinea. The sequence goes on along the minus strand of JBBRFY010000282.1, from coordinate 1,887 downwards.
GGGGCAGGGATACCTTGTGGCCAAACCGGTCTGTTCGTCCACGCGAGTACGTTTGTTACATCACCAATCAAACCTGCATCAACCCATTCTTTTACTGTACGCACATGGTCTGCCGATGCATATTGATTTCCCATTTGCGTAACCACTTTATATTTCTTCGCTGCTTCGGTAAGCATACGCGCTTCGAAAATATTATGGGTCAATGGTTTTTGAACATATACATGTTTACCTTTTTGCATAGCTGCCATGGCAGCAACAGCGTGTGTATGATCTGCGGTAGAAACCGAAACGGCATCAATGTTTTTATTTTCTTTTTCCAACATGATGCGGAAATCTTTGTAATACTTCGCATCTGGAAAATTCTTTTTGGATTCACCTACTTGTCGATCATCTACATCACACAAAAAGGCAATCTTTGCTTTTTTGTTTGCTGCAAATCCGGTAAGGTCGCTTGTGCCTTTTCCTCCTACTCCAATACCGGCAATGTATAAGGTATCACTCGGTGGAGTAAAGCCATTGCCACCGAGCACGAAGCGAGGTACAATGGTAAAGGCAGCCGCAGCAATTCCGGCATTCTTAATAAAATTTCTACGCGATTGATTCGCTTGTGGAGGTGTTGATTTTAGTATTGGCATTGTATGAAATGGTTAGTAGTTAATCTATTTAGAAAAGTCCACGGTCAACAGTCAACAGTCGACTGTCGTCTGTGGGCGGTCGACCTTACGCATTAAATTTTACATATTTATCAAGCATGTGCTCATCGTATTTTTTTCCATACTGATCAAGTACATCTTGTGGTACGCCATCCCATTGGTTGGGTTTATTGCCTTTGTATCCAAGATCGTCTATTCCTATTTTACTGGTGAAGAATCCGCAGGCAGTAAGGTCACGCATTGTACTGAAGAATGCAACACCTTGTTGCATTTCTGGTTTTGCTTTTTCGGGAAAAGCAATCTCATCGATCATTTCAATTTGTTGTTGCGCAGTACACGATGCGAAGTCGCCATTGAATCGTTTCATACATTGAATGTCAAGCCACTTTAATCCTCCGCGTAAAGGTATTTGATAAGGCGGCATGTCTTTCGAAATGAATTCGATAAAGGCAGGAACACCAGCGTCTGTAGCACTTCCCGATGTTTCATCTTTTGGAATGATGATATCGGATAAAATGCTGATGGTTTTCATTTCGTGTTCATCAAAAAATGTTTCGCTGATGAGTTTTAGCTCACGCTTTAGTTCAGCTGGAGTGCGATCGATGGTAAACGTAGTGGCTACTTCTTTTACTTCTTCTTTTGTTTTTGGTCCGCACGATTGAAGCAGTAATCCTGCTCCCGCAGAACCGACTACTAAACTTTTTAAGTATTTCCTTCTGTCCATGTAATTAGTATTTAGATATTAGATTTTAGTATCAAGACTTTGGTTAGCATAGGGAATTAGTCTCCCGTCTAGCTACTTGATACTTGATACTATTCTTATATATTCTGTTTTTTTAATTCATCAATAATAAATTCGCTTGCTCTCATAGAAAGTGCTAGAATTGTCCATGTTGGATTTTTATCGGCTTGCGATACGAACGGTCCACCATCCACCACAAATAAATTCTTACAATCATGCGCTTGGTTAAATTTATTGACAGCTGATTTTTTTGGATCATCGCCCATGCGCGTTGTACCTACTTCATGAATTATTTTTCCGGGAGCTGCCAATCCGTAATCATTTTCAGGGCCCGATCCTGCTTTTCCCCAAGTAACAACACCACCCGTTTTCAGAATAATTTCTTCGAACGTTTCTTTCATGTGTTTCGCCTGCTTCACTTCATGATCGCTCCATTTGTAATGAAAGCGTAAAACAGGAATACCAAACTTATCAACGGTGGTTGGATCTATC
>JBBRFY010000281.1:0-5061 GCA_038241205.1 Cytophagales bacterium | reverse complement strand
ATTGAGGCTTCTTATCCAATACATTGGCAGTAAACTTAATTAGATTTTCATCAGCATTAACTGCATTTGAAACAACGGTTACCGTTTTATCCTGACGACCCATTTTGCCCGCACTGTTAAAGGCAATTACAATTTCACTCTTAGCACCTGGTTGAATCGGATCGGTAGGGTAACTCTTTGTGGTGCACCCACACGTAACCTGAACATTTGTTATAATAAGAGGTTCATTTCCTGTATTCGTAAACTTAAAAGTTTCCTCTACCTTATCGCCTTGAAACATATCCCCAAAATCATGGGTTTTCTTTTCGAACGATAGAACCGGGCCATTCGCTTTTGATGTGCTGGCTACTTGCGCAAATGCTGATGCTGTTAAAACCAGCACAGCGATCAATACCAAAAATTTCTTCATACGTTATTTTTTTACAAATTTAAGAACCTTATACCAACAATTCTGCCACATTAACGAAATTTCTGACATTACATCTGTGACTTACGCTTTGATTCTGAATTAAGCCCGCACGTAAACAACATGAAGAAAGAAATTATTGATGCGTATGGTGGTAAGGTACGCGTTCGAGTGTGTGGACTATACTGGAAGGATGATACACTCTTGATGGTGAAGCACAATTCTTTAAAAACAGGAGGATTTTGGAGTCCCCCTGGAGGCGGAATTGAGTTTAAAGAAAGTATTGATGAGACGTTAAAGAGGGAATTTCTTGAAGAAACCGGACTTTTGGCATTTCCGGGCAATTTTATTTTCGGATGCGAATTTATTAGAAGCCCACTTCATGCCATCGAATTATTTTATCACATCGATCGTATTGAAGGTTTATTACATGCGGGGTATGATCCAGAAATTCAAGTAATAGAAGAAGTGAAATACCTTTCAGCAGATGAAATGAAAGCGATACCGAGAGATAATATCCATGGAATTTTCCATCAATACCAAAACAGATCAGAAATTGAAAAATTAAGTGGTTTTTACAGCATTTAAACTGAAATCCCTAAAAACTGACTTGTGATTTACCCGCTAAAATATTTATTATTGCACATATAAACCTTGAACAATGAACCTAACTAAAATCGTAGCGATTGTACTCTTTGTAATAAGCTTAGGCCTTGCCTATTACTTATACAATAACATCAATACAACTATTGAATTTAAAGCATCTATTCTCACTACAGAAAAACAGATCACGGATAAATTAGCGATCATTCGCGAAGCTGAAAAAGTTTATCTTGAACAGCACGGACATTATACTTCTAACTGGGATTCGCTTATTCAGTTTATTGAACATGGAAGAGTACCCGTAATTGTTCGAACGGAAAAAATAACACCTTTAAGTTATGGTGAAGAAAAAGTAGACGTTATTATTGATACCATCGATTTTATATCGGCTAAAGATAAGATCTACAAAAAGAACTATTCTATTAACTCTACAGCCGAGGGCACCTTTGGCGGTTTTATAGTAAAAGTTGGAGACTACGTTGTAAAAAGTGTTGATGCTTACAAAATTAAAGAAACTGGCAAGCCAAAAGCAACCACATTTCAATTCAATGAGCAAGGCACTGTTACATCAATTGCAAAAATTAATGTTGGCGACCCAATAGCGAAGGGACAAAACTTAATTAACATTTGGGATTATGTGTTAAATCCGGCAGTCGATATTAAAACATTAAGTGTGGTGCCAGGTTCCGATAAGCCCTTCGGGATTTTTGTTGGGAAAGTGTTACGCGGTGGCGTAAAGGTTAGTGTAATAGAGGTTATGGATCTTAACCCAATTAATCCGGAGAGAAAAGCTTCTAACGAAGCGAAGAATCGCCAACCCCTTGGTTTTGGATCGAAGGTAGATGTTGGTACAGGCGGTAACTGGGAATAATTTGCAAACTTCAGCCCTTCAGTACAAGCTTATAAAGAAAATCAAAGATGATCGCTTTGATGAGGAACTACTAAATCAATATCATTTAATACTACACATCGGAACGCGCGATTTTCAATTGCTCGTTATCGATCCGGATCAAAACCGAGTCCTCCTTTTGGAGGACTTTGTGTTACCCGGTATTTCTACCCATGATGAACTTCTGGTGGTGTTGGATCAACTCTTTGATTCGCACCCAATACTTAAAGCAGGATTTTGGAGAAGGGTAATCGTCTCCGTAAAAAACCAAAAATTTGTTCAGGTTCCTCAAACACTCTTTTCGGAAACTTCTCTTGAGGAATATTTGAAATTTAATGCGCCAATAGATTCAGTAAACGAAATATTTCTTGCATCGCCCAACTTTCGTTGTGAAGCAGTTACTGTTTTTGCAATAAACAAGGAGTTGAATGAATGGCTGACACGAATATACCCGAATTCGCCTCCAACCTTTACTCATCAATCTGCTGCGCTTATTGAAGGAACCATGGAAGTCTCAAAGGGAAAGACACATAATCCGCTTTACGTTTACATCGATCGTTTTAAGCTTCATATTCTATCCTGCAAAGACGGACAGCTACTGTATTATAATCAGTTTGCCATTAAGCAATTTTCTGATTATGTAAAATACATTATGATGGTGATGAAAACACTCAACCTGAATCAAGAAACAAGTCAGGTTGTATTGTGGGGATACATTGGCAAAAACTCTCCTCATTATGTTGAGTTTTATAAATACATCAGCAATGTTACATTCGGAAGCCGGCCGGTAAACCTAAGCTTTAGTTATATGTTTGACGAAGTTCAGGATCATCACTTCTTCGATCTCTTTAGCGTTAGCTTGATCGATTAATTCGATTGAGTTCTTTCAATTCAAAATCTTTAGTGCTGCATAGGTATTGGTAATTCTTAATGATTTGTCGACATTTAAAACATCATGATAAAACGCATTGCACTTTTTCCAGGCTCATTTGATCCTTTTACAAAAGGACACGAAGATATTGTTCTTCGAGGTCTTCAACTATTCGATGAGATCATTATCGGAATTGGCTATAACAGCACAAAGAGCAAGCGGTATTTTGAGATTGACCTGATGGTGAGTCTCATCAACAAGACCTTCGAAAAATATCCAAATATTAAAGTCGTTACCTTCTCTGAACTTACAGCAGAATTTGCCCGAAAGAATGGTGCAAAATTTTTATTAAGAGGCCTGCGAAACACCACCGACTTTGAATACGAGAACAGCATTTCGCAGGTAAACCGACAGTTGTATGATGAGATGGAGTCTGTATTTCTAATTACAACACCACAATTAGCTTGGATCAGTTCTTCCATCATCAGAGAAGTGCATAAGTATGGCGGAGAAGTGTCGCAGTTTCTACCCTACAAACTTTAATCAATTCATTTTTTATTTTAATTCAGGCTCATGTTTGTTGTTGATGCACACTTAGACTTAAGTATGAATGCACTGGAATGGAATCGGGATATCCGCAGACCCATTCAAGAAATTCGCATTCGTGAAAAGGGAATGACGGACAAGCCTGATCGTGAAAACGGTGTGGTAAGTTTACCTGAATTACGAAAAGGAAATGTAGGCCTTGTAGTAGCAACACAAATAGCGCGTTATGTTTCCATTGAAAATACCTTACCTGGCTGGCATTCGCCAGCCCAAGCATGGGCTCAAACTCAAGGACAACTAGCATGGTATCGCACCATGGAAGATGAAGGTGAGATGGTGCAAGTGAACAGTTTAAAAACGCTTGAAGATCATCTTGATCTTTGGAAATCATCAACGCCAATAGAAGCAAAACCAATTGGCTATATTTTAAGCCTTGAAGGCGCAGATTCAATTATTTCTATAAAGTATTTGGAGAAAGCCTATCAAAATGGTCTTCGTGCAGTTGGCCCTGGGCACTATGGTCCTGGTAGATATGCGCAAGGCACAAATGCAACTGGTGATAGGTAAAGACGGAAAGTCGCTGCTGAAAGAAATGGAGCGATTGAATATAATCTTAGACGCTACACATTTATGCGATGAAAGTTTTTGGGAATCACTGAACATTTTTCAAGGTCATGTTTGGGCAAGTCACAATAATGTTCGCGCGTTGGTAAACCACAATCGACAGTTTAGTGACGATCAGTTAAAAGAGCTTATTAACCGCGGTGCTGTAATTGGCGGAGTGATGGATGCCTGGATGATGGTTCCTGATTGGATTAAAAATGAATCAACGCCAGCTTCCATGAACTGTACCTTAGAAAAACTGATCGATCACATGGATTATATCTGCCAGCTTGCAGGTAATGCAAATCACATTGGTATCGGATCTGATTTAGATGGTGCTTTTGGCAAAGAACAATCACCTAGCGATATTGAAACGGTGGCCGATCTTCAAAAGCTTACGCATTTATTGTCGAAGCGAGGCTACAAAAAGGAAGATATCGAAAAGGTGATGCATGGAAATTGGCTGCGTTTTCTACGAAACGCTTGGAATTAAATTGGTGTGATTAAGGAATTTTTGATAGCGATGCTTAGTTTTAACAGTCGTGTAGTATCCACACCGAAAATTGACCGCCTGAGTATTATTTAATGGATAAATTGCCGGCATTATAACAACATCTTTTTGCTTACGTTTTGAAAAAGACTGATCCATCATTATGAAGAAAAAAATTTTTGGAATCATCGGTATTACCGCTATTGTGTTCGCATTTTCTTTTACAAAGACGAGCGAACGCTATTTCGAAATTGCAAAAAACCTAGACATTTTTGCTACACTTTTTAAAGAGGTAAACGCGCTTTATGTTGATGAAATAAATCCAAATAAACTGGTGCGCACGGGCATTGATGCTATGCTCGAATCGCTTGATCCGTACACCAATTATATACCCGAAGACGAGGTGGAAAATTTTAGAACCATGAACACCGGTCAGTACGGTGGCATTGGTGCAATAACAAGGGAAATTGGAAACCGCATGGTCATAACCATGATAATGGAAGGTTATGGTGCACAAAAAGGTGGATTAAAAATCGGTGATGAAGTATTAAAAATCGATAACATTGAACTAAGTAAATTAACAAGGGAAGAGTCGAGCCAATTAATGAAAGGACAAGTTGGTACGCCTGTTAGTTTGACCATTAAACGTTTTG
>JBBRFY010000280.1:0-5068 GCA_038241205.1 Cytophagales bacterium | reverse complement strand
ACCACGGGCAGGCTGTCGCTCCATTACCTTAATGATGTGATATCCGAAACGTGTGCGAACAGGCAAACTCACTTCACCAACCTTCGTGGCATACGCCATTGTTTCAAAAGGATAAACCATTTGCATAGCCGTAAAATATCCGAGGTTGCCTTGGTTTGTTTTAGCCGATGGATCTTCTGATAAAGCTGATGCAAGTGTTCCAAAATCTTCACCCGATACAGCGCGTTTTCGAATGGCCATAATGTTATTGTAGGCTAATACGGTATCGGTTGGCGAAGCATCTTCTTTCACGTTAATAAGAATATGCGATGCCTTTATTTCCTCTTGCAAACGGTTATAGGTAAGCTGCACCAAACTATCAGTAAGTTTTGTATCGGGCAGGTAGGGCTTGCGAAGTTCATCTTTGTAAGAGGCAAACTCTTTTATAAATGCTTTCGTAGTATCCATTCCGCGCTTCTTCGCCTCGGTTACCTTTAGTTTAAAATTGATAAACAAAGTAATGTACTCTTCAACCTTCGCTTTGGTAAAATCGTCTTGCTTGTTTTGATGGTTCTTGCTGTATAGGTAAAAGAACTCATCTGCATGAGTAGCGTTACCGTCAACTGTAAAAACAGTTGGCGATTTACTTGCTGATGATTTTGATTTTTTCTTCTGTGCGATACCTGACGTAACGATGATGCCGCAAAACAGCAGCATAAAATATTTTAACATAGCTTCTACTATTTGTGATTATGTAAAGTGAACGTTTTTTATGAGGCGACAAATACTTTTGTCTGTCTGTTTTTGATATTCAATTTTATCCATGATGGATTTTACCAGGCGAATGCCCAATCCTCCTTTTCTTTTTTCGTGAATAATATTGTCGATGGTAGGTTCGTTAAATTGATTAATGTCGAACACCGTACCATCGTCTATAATTTCGAATATTAGCGGATTGTTTTTTTCTACCGCAATATGAAGTTCGAATAAATCTTCTGGGTTGCAGTGGTGCGCATGAATCATGAGGTTTGAACACATTTCATCCATTGCCAGCACAATTTCGCTAATGTCAATTTCTGAAACACCGTGTTCCTTCAGCGAGGTTCGTATAAAATCACGAACTCCCTTCAGGTTCTCAATGCTGCAGCCAACTTTATACTTATATACCATTCACCATTTGCTTAGCCTCCACTTTGTCATTTGCAATTTCCAGAAGCTCATTAAGCCCCAGAATACTAAATGTATTTGCCACTTTATCGTTCATTCCAAACAGCACCATTTTTATATCGCGGTCTTTACATTCTTCTATGTACGACATAAAAACACCAAGGCCGGCTGATGAAATGTATTCTAATGCACTGCAATCAACCAATATTTTAGAATGACCTTCACCCACGCTTTTCGCAATGGTTAGATCGAGCTCGATGGAAGAGCTGGCATCTATTTCTCCCACCACCATAATGAAGTCTATTCCGTCTTCTTGTAGCCTTTTAATGCTGACCATAGTTTTTAACGTTTAATAAAAGTTTATGTTAACCCGTTGTTTGCCTCATCCCCCACCCCATCTCCGGAAGAGAAGGGAATTTGGAATTCTATTTAAACTTCACAATCATGGTTGTGTAATCATCATTAATATTCTCTGTCTCAGAAAATGCATAGAGTTGTCTAATCAAATGATCTTGCATTTCTTGTGGCGATGTTTGCGTTACGTCACGCATCACCTCTAAAAGTCTTTGGTAACCAAACTCTTCGTTCTTTTTATCTTTTGCTTCGGTAATGCCATCGGTATATAACACCATTACATCGCCACACTTATATTCAAATTCATTCGTTTGTATAAAAGTGCGATAGCTTTTGTTTCGCACCATGCCAAGTGCAATACCTTTATCTTTAAAATAGTCGATTGATTTTTTTTCTGAACTGTAATATAATACCGGGCAATGGCCGGCACGTGCATATTTTACTTTTTTAGTTTGCGAATTGATAACAAAAAAAGTGGCTGAAATAAAAGAGCCGCGCTCCAGGCAATGCACCAACGCCTGGTTGGCTTGCACCATAAATTCGCTGGGATCAATATCGTTTTGCGCGAGGCTGTGAAAAATACCTTTCATCTGCGACATGTGAAAGGCAGCCGTTGTTCCTTTACCCGATACATCTGCAATGATGATTGAAACCAGATGATCGTTGATGCGCAGCGTATCATAATAATCACCGCCTACCTCATCGGCTGATTCAGAAAATGCAGTGATATTAAAGTCATTATCTTTTTCTAAAAGTTGTGGAAGCAAACTTTTCTGAACCGTCTTGGCGATTTTTAATTCTTCTTTATAACGCTCATTTTGAAGCGCCTCTTCCATTAACCGAAAGTTTTCGATGGATATACCAGCTTGGTTGGCAAACGTAGAAACAATTTTGGTCATCTCTTTTGTAAAACCATCTGGCAATTCTTTTAGCAACGCAAGCCTGCCGATGTTTACACCTTTTACATAAATTGGAAAAGCAAGAATCGATCGGTAACGAGAACCTTTTAAAGAAGCGAGATGCTTGGACAGGTTTTTTGTTTTATCACTTCCCTGATCCAAAATACCTTTTACATGTTGTGCATTAAGATGATGTACAATATCGCGTGCCTCTTTATCGCTTATGCGATACGCAAATATATTCGAGTTTTCGCCTGTTATTTCTAACCATCCGGCATCGGCAAAAACGGTACTCAATGATGTTTCTAACAAAATATTATAAACACTCTCTTCACTTTGTTCGGTTTGAATAGATTGACTAATGCGTTGAAAGTTTACAACTTCTTCTAGTTTTTGTTCGAATACAGATGTGGTCGGTAAATTGAATAAGATAACGAGAAATGAAAAAACACTGTACACGGCAACAAAAACAATGAGCGATAAAATGAAAACATGGATTCTATAATCTGTAAAATCTTTAGAAGCGTTCGGAATTAATTTCGAAACCATCTCTGATGTAGCGCTGTTGGTATAAACGATATAGAGCAGATAAAAAACAGTGAGCAACAACAGCAACAAGCTTGTCCACTTTTGTTTGAAGTTGAGATACGCGACCCATTTTAAGTTACCAGAAAGAATTAATCCGAGCACTATAAAAAAGGTTAGTAGCGTTCCAAAAATCCAATCGACTAAAGGAAGTTTTAAACTATTATAAAGTAGCGAGAGCAAAAGGCCGGCCTCAAAAACGGCCCAAATGCGCAATAACCATTTTGATTTTTGATAGAGTATAAGGCGCTTCCAAACGGTAAACGTCATGATGAGGAAACTCACCATTAAACCCAAATTAATAAGGTACACTAAGTCTTGATAAACAACATTGCGTGTAAGCGAGGTGTTGCCCAATAAATTTTCAAAAAGCCGAAGCGCCAGCGAAATGACCGTGGCCACTAAACCCGTGGCAAATACTTTCCATAACAAATCAACAAAACTTAAAACCTCATCGCGTTCAATCTTGAACTTGTAATAATAAAAAAGGGTAACGATAAAAAGATTTAAGATAACGCCCGGAAGCCACATGGGAATTTCGGCCTTAATGTTACTAACCGAACTTAAAACGATAGAAATATCGGTAAGCACAAGCGACAGCCAGGTGATAACACCAACGGTGAAAAGTAATCGTATAATGGCTTTGCTGCGCATGCGTGAGTTAAGACAAAAAAAGCCAATCGATTGAGGATTGGCTTTGCAATGATAGGGAAAACCTAGTAAATTATTTTCTACTATAATTTGGAGATTCGCTAGTAATGGTCACATCGTGTGGGTGACTTTCATTTACCCCGGCCGCGGTAATTTTCACAAACTTTGCCAGCTTAAGTTTCTCAATATTCTTCGCGCCACAATAGCCCATGCCGGCTTTGAGGCCGCCCACCAATTGGTAAAGCACTTCTGCAACTGAGCCTTTATAGGCCACGCGACCAGAAATACCTTCCGGAACTAACTTCTTTATATCGTCTTCAACATCTTGAAAGTAACGGTCTTTTGAGCCATCTTCCATCGCCTCGAGCGAACCCATGCCGCGATAGGATTTGAATTTTCTTCCCTCGTAAATAATCATTTCTCCAGGCGCTTCTTCGGTTCCGGCCAACAATGAACCTACCATTATACTATCGGCTCCAGCCGCAATGGCTTTTACAACATCCCCTGAAAAGCGAATGCCTCCATCGGCAATAACGGTTACGTTAGAACCTTTAAGCGCTTTGGCAGCTTCATACACTGCTGATAATTGTGGAAGCCCAACACCCGCAACAATTCGGGTTGTACAAATACTTCCAGGGCCAACGCCAACCTTCACGGCATCTGCGCCTACTTTTGCCAACGCTTTGGCGGCCTCTCCGGTAGCAATGTTGCCGACTACTAAATCGAGTTCGGGATATTTTTTCTTCACCATTTTTGCTGCATTGATCACGCCTGTATGGTGCCCGTGAGCCGTATCAATACTAATGATATCAACACCGGCTGCCTTTAATGCATCGATGCGATCGAGAATATCGGGCGTTACCCCAACGGCTGCGCCAACGCATAACCTTCCAAATTTATCTTGGCAGGCAGTGGGTTTATTTCTTTTTTTCTGAATGTCTTTATAGGTGATGAGGCCAATCAATTTACCTTTCTTATTAACGATGGGCAGTTTCTCTATTTTATATTTCTTTAACGTGCCTTCCGCCTGCTGCAACGTAATGCCTTCCGATGCGGTAATCAAATTATCTTTCGTCATGATTTTCTCAACCGAAACATTCATGTCTTTTTGAAATCGCAAATCGCGGTTGGTGATAATGCCCAATAGTTTTCCATTTCCATCGACCACCGGTATTCCGCCAATTTTAAATTCGCGCATTATTTTTTCGGCTTCGGCCACGGTTGCGTTGATACCCAACGTTACCGGATCGAGGATTAATCCACTTTGTGAGCGCTTTACCTTACGCACCTGCTCGGCCTGCAAAGCAATTTTCATATTCTTATGAATAAACCCAAGGCCGCCTTCCATTGCCATACCGATTGCCATCTCGGCTTCGGTTACGGTATCCATAGCCGCAGACAGCACAGGAATATTTAAGGTAATTTTTTGCGTT
>JBBRFY010000279.1:0-5083 GCA_038241205.1 Cytophagales bacterium | reverse complement strand
TCTATATAAAAACCCTATGCAAACTATCCTCGGAGCCAACGGCACAATTGCCCGCGAACTTTCAAAACACTTACCACAATACACAAATAAAATCAGGCAGGTAAGCCGAAATCCTAAACAGGAAAATCCATCAGATGAATTAATGAAAGCAGATTTGTTAGACTACAAACAAACCGAAAAAGCGGTGGCGGGAAGTGAAATTGTTTATCTGCTGGCGGGGTTACAGTATGATATAAAAGTTTGGGAGAAACAATGGCCCATTGTGATGCGAAATACCATTGATGCCTGCAAGAAAAATGGAAGTAAGCTGGTGTTCTTTGATAACGTATACGCCTATGGGCAAGTGAATGGCGTTATGACTGAAGATACTCCTTTCAATCCGAATAGTAAGAAAGGAGAAGTGCGAGCGAAGATTGCTACCACTTTACTTGACGAAATTAAGCAAGGTAATCTCGAGGCTATGATTGTGCGTGCCGCAGATTTCTATGGCCCTGGTGCGTTGTTGAGTTTAACACATTCAACCGTTAACGAGCGATTGAAAGCAGGGAAGGGTGCACAATGGATTGGCGATCCAAAAAAGATTCACACGTTTACCTATACACCCGATGCCGGAAGAACGGTTGCTATTGCGGGCAATACACCAACAGCATACAACCAGACATGGCATGCTTTAACAAGTGCTGAAAAAATAACAGGCGAGGATTACATTCGAATGGCTTACGAAATATTGAACAGACAATATAAATCACCAATGGTGATGTCGAAATTTGGTGTGCGTTTAATTGGATTGTTTGTGCCTGTGCTTCGTGAGTTTGTAGAGATGATGTATCAATTTGAAAATAATTATGTTTTTGATAGCAGCAAAGCAGAGAAGACGTTTAACATAAAGCCAACCCTTTACAAGGATGGAATTCAAGAAACCTTAAAATAATTTTAACGCTCCAATTAAGAGGTCTTACATCGCAACTTTAGCGAACCTGTCAGACCTTTTGTTTTCTACCTTAATGAGGTTTATTTTTAGGCTTACTTTACTGGCAGCCAAATCATGGCAAACGTGTTTTTTTTTCTTTTGCCTTCTTATCGCGTTCCCCATCATCTTCGGCAGTTGGTGTATATCACAAATATTTTTTCCCTCATTCTTTCAGGGTTAACGCTCATTTTATTTTTTATTCTCCTTCAGTTATTTGGTTGGGTAGCAACCTCAAAATACATTATACTGGTTATCATAGTTTTTGTTGCTGTTATATTTTTTAACAAGAGATACTGGAATTTTGGAAGAGTAATTTTTTGTCTTTTTCCGGTGTGGGCTATTCTCGCTATTACGCTTTATGGAAAAACGATAGGTACCAGTCAGTCGTTTATTACATTTTTCGATAGTCGTTTTATGTTGTTGGCCACTACTGTACTTCCAGCCATTGTTTTTAAACTTAGCGAGCGATTAAGAATAGGTGCCTGCTTTGCATCTAGTTTTTTTTGCATTACTTTTTTTGATCCCATACACAATTTTTTAGGACTTGGTTTTTTTCAGAGAGGATTTAACGTGCCTTCTTACTACTATATTAATTATGTGGCGCTTATTGCTTATTTTGTAATACTCTTTGGCATTGTTATTTTAAGGTTGATATCTGAAAGTGCGGAAGCAAGTGCGGCACTATTAATAAATGAAAAAGACGACATCAATAAAAAACTCTCAAACAATAACGTACAACTTCTTCGCTTAAACACAGAATCAGAAGCGCAAAACATTGCATTACAACAACAGCAAATTGAAATTTCGAGAAGTCGTGAGCTGCTGCAAGAGGCAAATAAATTAATTAGCGAACAGAAAGCTAGGCTCATCAACACCAATACACACCTTGAAGCATTGGTTGAAGAAAAAAATCAAAGTCTTTTAAATATCAATGAAGAGTTAATAAAACACAATAATGAATTGCGCCAATTCTCTTACACGGTTTCGCACAACCTTCGAGGTCCCGTTGCGCGACTGTTGGGTCTTTCTAATATTGTAAAAGGTATTTCGAACGAAGTGGAACAAAAACAAATTTTGAATTTTATAGAACAATCTGCTTTTGATTTAGATAGCGTTTTAAAAGACTTGAATTATATTATTGATATTCGAAACGAACTATATCACGTTAGGGAAAAAATAATGTTGGAAGATGAGTGGAATAAGGTAATTAATATTTTAGGAGAAAACATTAAACCTGAATTTACAATCTCGAATAATTTTACTGCCGCTCCATTTCTATTTGGTATTCGCGCCATGCTTCACAGCATTTTATTTAATTTATTGAGTAACGCCATTAAATATCGTTCGCCCGATCGTTCGCTTATTGTAATCGTAAACACGCACATTAATAATCGAAACGAAACAATTTTGGAAGTGAACGACAATGGGTTGGGAATTGATCTTGCCTCGCAGCACGAAAATGTTTTTAAAATGTATAAACGTTTCCATACACATGTTGGCGGAAAAGGCTTAGGTCTTTTCCTAGTAAAAACCCAAGTGGAGGTATTAAATGGAACCATTGAAATCGAAAGCGAGCTTAATGTAGGAGCACGATTTAGTATTACCTTGCCTACTCCTACTTCTGTTGATAAGCAAATTTTCTTCGAAAGCGATGCCGCACAAATGTATTACGATGCGAACATGAACAACACCATGTTGATTTGGAAACGAAATGTAACGAGTGTTGATTATCGAAATGCTTTTGAATCGTTGCTTCAGACTTTAAAAACGTATAACACACCCGGTTGCATTTCTGATCTTCGTAATCAAGGTAAACTAAATGATGAAGATCAAATTTGGTTCGTGACGAAAATTTTGCCAGAGGCTGCACGTCATGGGTTAAAAAGAATTGCTGCCATTGGTTTTAATGACCCGATACGAGAATCGTATCACAAACGAATGCGCGAAACTGCTGGTGCGCTTGGTATCGACCTTAAAGTATTTTATGAACAGCATGAAGCGCATTTGTGGATGCAAAGTTTTTTGCATGATGCGTCTTCACACAAATAGAATTTGAGCTCGAGATTTTAAATACAACCCATACCGTATCCCAATCTCATTACTTTTATCTTCATGCCTGAGTATCCTGTTTTAGAAATTCTGTCTGCGCTGAATGAAACGTTAACCAAACATCCCGTTGTGATTTTGCAAGCGCCACCTGGTGCAGGTAAGTCAACAGTTCTGCCGTTGCACATAATGAACGAAGCATGGCTTGGTGGAAAAAAAATTATCATGCTTGAGCCGAGACGATTGGCAGCACGATCAGTCGCTACGCGATTAGCATCTCAATTACAAGAAGAAGCAGGCCAGCAAATTGGCTATCGAGTGCGTTTCGAAAATAAGGTAAGTGCGCATACGCAAGTTGAGGTTGTTACGGAAGGTATTCTTACTCGTATGCTTCAATCGGATAATACTTTGGAAGGTGTGGGGTTAGTAATTTTTGATGAATTTCATGAACGTAGCTTACATGCTGACCTTTCGCTTGCGCTATGTCTACAAGCGCAAGAAGTATTGCGCGATGATCTGCGCATTTTAATCATGTCGGCCACGTTGGATGGCGAGGCACTATCAACCAAATTAAATAATGCGCCAATCATTACTTCGTTAGGTAAGCAATATCCTGTGGCGCTGAAATATTTTTCACACGACATTGATGCTCCGATATCCAATCGAATGATGAAAGCCATTCGCAAAGCAGTGGAGGATGACGAGGGTGACATTCTTGCTTTTCTTCCGGGTGCTGGTGAAATTAATCGTGTGCAAAATTTATTGGAACAAGAAAATATTTCTTTGCTCATTTATCCTTTGTATGGCGACCTACCTTTTAAGAAACAACAAGAAGCAATTCTTCCTCATCCATCGGGCAAAAGAAAAATTGTTTTGGCTACTTCTATTGCAGAAACATCTTTAACCATTGAAGGTATAAACGTTGTAATTGATAGTGGACTTTCGCGTGTACCGAAGTTTGATCCGCGCAGCGGACTTACGCGATTGGAAACGATTCGTGTTCCAAAAGATTCTGCCGATCAACGTGCTGGTCGTGCCGGTCGCTTAGGCCCAGGTGTTTGTTATCGATTGTGGAGTGAAGCGGTGCAAAGTAATTTATCACCTAACCGCACGCCTGAAATATTGGAGGCCGATCTCGCACCGCTGTTACTTGAATTGGCGCAGTGGGGTGTACGTGATATTCAACAACTAACATGGATCACCGCTCCACCTGCAGGTGCTGTTAATCAGGCGAGAGAACTTTTACACCAGTTAGGTGCGCTTGAAGAAAATAAAATTACTACGCGTGGTAAAGCGATGTTAAGATTACCGACCCATCCGCGCATTGCCCATATGTTGTTGGAAACAGATGATGCACAAACAAAAGAATTTATTTCATTAGCCACTGATCTTGCTGCCGTTTTAGAAGAGCGTGATCCACTTTCAAAAGAATCTGGTGTTGATGTGGTGCTGCGTGTTGAGGCACTTCGCACGTGGCGCGATGGACAAAAAGTATTTGCCGATCGGGGAGTGTTGGAGCGAATTGAAAAACTGGCATTGAACTGGCGTAAATTATTAAAGGCAGATGTTCAAAACTCTGTTATAAAGGATGCTGATATTGGGAAGCTTTTAATAGCGGCATATCCTGAACGTATTGCGCAACAAATTGAAAAACACAACGAGCGCTACAAGTTAGCAAATGGAAGAATTGTAAAATTACCACAACATGATCCGCTCTTGCGTGAAACTTGGTTGTGTGTTGCGCATCTCGATGTAGGCAAAGGAGAAGGTAAAATATTTTTGGCGGGCGTTGTTAATACATCTGATTTAAAAATTTTGGCAACCGAAAATGAAATTGTTCGCTGGGATGATGATCGTGAAATGGTGATTGGTTCAACAGAAAAGAAAATTGGAAACTTAGTTCTGGAAAGAAAGCATTCATTAAAAATTTCGGAGGAAGCACGCATAAAAATTTTGTGTGATGTAATGCGATCAAAAGGTTTGAAAATGTTGGGGTGGAGTGAAGATCAGCAAGCGTGGCAAGCTCGTGTGATGAGCTTGAGAACGTGGCGTGAAGATGAGGGTTGG
>JBBRFY010000278.1:0-5085 GCA_038241205.1 Cytophagales bacterium | reverse complement strand
TATAACTCTGGCTCGGGGGGCACTAACAATGGAAGTCAGTACATTGCGTCCGGTCAGGCGTTTTGGGTGCAGACTTTTGCAGCGCCATCTTTGGTGGTTACGGAATCTGCAAAAGCGCCAGGACAAACTACTAGCTTCTTCCGCGAAGCTGCCCCCAAGGATATTATTCGGATAACTCTTACGAAAGATAATCTTTCTGATGATGCGGTGATCCATTTCAGTGATCCCTCTACCGAAACGTTCGATTTGCAATACGATGCACGCAAATTAAAGAACAATATATTTAATCTGTCAACGCTAACAAATGATAATATTGATCTCGCTATCAACACGCTACCATCGTATGTCTGTGGAAACATCAAAACCATCAAATTAAAAGTTGTTGACATCACGGCAGGTACATATAATCTGGCATTTTCTCAGTTTGAATCCTTTCCTGATTATATCGGTATAACGCTCCGCGATAACTTTGCTAACAGAACGCTAGATGTCCGCAACAGCAATCAATATGGGTTTGACGTAACAGCAGATGCTGCAAGTTTTGGTGCTGAACGTTTTACGCTCTCTTTCACAACTGATGCGAGCACCATTGCAACAATGGCTGATAAATGTGTCGGCTCAGATGCAAGTGTAGAAATTGCCCATTCTAAAGTGGGTGTAAATTATACTGCTATGTTTAATGGCAGTTTGGTTTCTACTGCGGTGGAGGGAAATGGAGAGGCCTTAACAATTCCAATCAATTCATCTGCTCTTGCGGTTGGCCAAAATTCGCTAGTAATGGTTTCTTCAGTTGACGCTTGTGCAGTAAAAACTGAGCAAACCATCACATTGAATATTTTGGATAATTATAAAATAGTCGCAATAGAATCTACTAAAGCATGTCGTGAAGGAAGTGTTACACTTCAGGCTTCCGGCTCACCAGATGGAGGAAGTTACAATTGGTACGATTCTGAATTTTCCGCTTCATCGGAAGAGCACTCAGCAACGTATGTTACCTCTATATTGAATAAGTCTAAAACCTATTACGCCACTGCTGTTAGTGCGCAAGGATGCGAGGGATCCAAAACAGAAGTTGAGGCAACTGTTGTTCAGTATGACGATATAGTCATTACCCAAAGCGAAAATGGAACATTGCTATCAAATTATGCAGCGGGCAACAAATGGTTTGTTGATGGTGTTGAAATTGTGGGCAATACTTCGAATGTATTAATCCCTGAAAAGTCAGGTACATATAAAGTAGAGGTAAGTATTAATGGATGTTCAACATCTGCTGAGCATGCGTTTTTAATAACCGCCATTGAAGGACGAGATAAGATGAAGGGTATTTCAGTTTATCCAAACCCGGTAGAAGAAAAGGCGTACATTGATGTTGTAGAAAATAAAGCAGATATTCGCAAGGCGATACTGTACACCAGCACCGGTAGTTTGGTTACAGAGGCCACTTGGGTTAGAGAAGATGGAGGCAGAAAAGGTGTGGTGGAAATGAAAAACCTTCAATCAGGCGTTTATATTTTGCGCTTATTTACGTCAGATGGAATAATAAATTTAAAAATTTATAAAAAATAGACTCATGAAGTCAACCCTCAAAATAAAGTTGTTTTTACTTGGCCTCATCCTGTTTGCAATGCAAGTCGTTGTGTTGGCTCAACCTTCTAATCCCAGTGCCCCCCCTCCAGACGTACCCATCACCGGTATAGAAATTCTAATAGGAGCAGGAGCATTATTGGGTGCAAGGAAGATTGCTCGGGCAAGAAATAAAAAATAGTGATTCATCCAACTTTGTCAATTATGCAAATGTCTATCAATGTGTGTTTCCATTTAGAAAGGCTTAACATTGCACGGCACTAACTATTTGCACATGCAAACTACATTAGCATTTGGCCAGCTGTATGCAGCCTGAAACAAGATACACTAAGGTTATGTGTTTTTCAAATTTATAGGCTATAGCGTTTTACTTTTAGCAGCACTCACATTCATCTTTTAATTTGATGAACTACATTCAGAAAGCAATCTACAACCTCAAGATATTACCGCGTTGGGTAATCATTTTTATTGACTTAGTTTTTATTGGTTTCTCTGCTATACTAGGGTATTTACTACGGTTTAGCTTTTCAATTCCGGCAATCTTTCACAATAATTTTTTTGAGGGAATTGGCCTTCAGGTTTTGTTCGGCTTCATTGCTATTTTAATCACCAACAGTTATCGCGGAATTATTCGCTACACAGGGCTTCAAGATGGCGTTCGTATTTTCTATATGCTCATTTTAAATGCGGTATCTGTTGCAGCCTTTAACTTAATTTACTTTTACAATAGTCGCTCGAATCTTATTCCATATTCCGTTATTCTAATCGCCTTTTTGGCATCCTTCCTTTTTTTATTCAATTACAGACTGCTGGTTAAATATATCTTCTCATTCTATAAGCGTGCTTTGATTAAGAATTCGAACGTATTGATATATGGAGCCGGTCAAACTGGAATTATTACGAAGCAGGTAATTGATTCTACTCCAAGATCAAAGGTGGTCGGGTTTCTTGAAAATGACCGCAACAAGGTTGGGAAAGTATTGGATGGATCTAAAATATATGCTGCCGATCCAGCCGATCTGGAAATATTGATTAGCAATTTCAATGTTGATAATCTGATTATTACGGTAAAAAATCTATCGCCTGATATTAAAAGTGAAGTGGTAGATATCTGCCTCAGAAATCAGGTAAAGGTGAGCGTAGTGCCAGCGGTCGATAAGTGGGTAAAAGGCGAATTGAGTCTAAATCAGATAAAAGAAATTAACATTGAAGATTTACTTGAGCGTGAAACCATTAAGCTTGAAGATAAAAATCTGGAACGACAACTTCGTGGCAATCGCATTTGCATAACAGGAGCAGGTGGTTCCATAGGCAGCGAATTGGTAAGGCAAATCATTCAATATAATCCGGGATCACTTATTTTAATTGATCAGGCAGAGTCGCCACTCTTTGAGATTGATAGGCAGACTAAACTGGTGGATCATCATTTTCAGGTCGTGTCCTATATAGCGGATATTACAAACGAGCCGCGCATCCGATCCATTTTTAGAGAACACAATCCGGATATAATATTCCATGCAGCGGCCTACAAGCACGTTCCCATGATGGAAGGAAATCCTTCGGAAGCCATTACCTGCAACATACTCGGCACAAAAATATTGGCCGATTTAGCAGTGGAGTTTAAAGTGAAGAAATTTGTGATGATCTCTACTGACAAGGCTGTTAATCCAACAAATGTTATGGGGTGCTCAAAGCGCATTGCAGAGATTTATGTGCAATCACTCAATAGACATTTAGACAATATTCCAGCCAGCCACACTGCATTTGTAACTACACGCTTTGGTAACGTAATGGGTTCAAACGGATCGGTTATTCCGCTGTTTAGAAAGCAAATTGAGCAAGGTGGACCAGTCACGGTCACTCATCCTGAAATTACCCGATACTTTATGACTATACCAGAAGCATGTCGCTTGGTTTTGGAAGCAGGTGCAATGGGTAATGGTGGTGAGATTTTTATTTTTGATATGGGGCAATCCGTTAAGATTCTAGACCTTGCTAAACGTATGATTTGGCTTTCAGGCTTGGAGCCCGGAAAGGATATAGATGTGGTTTTTAGCGGTTTGAGAGAAGGAGAGAAGCTCTTTGAAGAACTTCTAAATACCAGTGAGAATACGTTGAAGACGCATCATGATAAAATAATGATTGCGAAAGTTCAAGAGTATTCATACACAGAGATAGACAAGTATGTTGATCTTTTCCATGATTTGGTTCATGATCGAAATGAGCTCAAAATGGTTACGTTAATGAAGGAATTAGTACCCGAGTTTAAGAGCAATTACTCCCGCTACGAAGTGCTCGATTCGAAGTAGAAGTGTGATGAAAATACAATTGTTAAAAATTGTGAACTGCCCTACGTTGACACGGCTAATATCTACCCCATCTCGCGCTCCAATAAGAACTGTAGGATGACGCTAGTATTCTAGTCCTAGCAAAGATTTACCTTCTTTTTCTTGATCTGTTATTATACATCTTGCGTTTCCGGTTGTATAATTTTCGCTGGGTGTCATCAAAAAGAAAATTCTTCGGCAAGTAGTATTCTATCTTTACGTTTAAAAGAAAATATCCATCATTACTTGAAGGGTCACCTCGTTGAACGCCTGTAGCGTAAGGATCAAGCCCAAGTTCAGGTCTACGATCTGATAACCGAAATCTTACCGAATTTGGATCCCAACCAGATTTATCAGGATGTACAGTGCTCGCATCATCCAAATAATCTGTGAACGTTAACCGATAACCACCCTCAAGTGCAACATTGAAAAACGGATTTACCTTAAGACGGACGCCTAATCCGTATGGAATCACGAACTGCATTCGGCTATACTTTACATCCTCCGTCATTAAAGGTTGCAATGCATATTTTTTACCATCCAATTTCGCTTTAGGATTAGTATAAAGTAAACCTGCACCAACAAAAGCATACACGTTGATTGGTGGCCTCTGATAAAAACGCTGACCTAATGGAAAAAGGCTAATCGCTCCAGATACGTTAAACTCAAAATTGCTGGAATTAAAAGATAGGTTTCTGCGCTGCCTGCTGCCATCCGCGGAGCCAACATCCGTTCCGTGGAGTTGGAAGTATGTCAATTCTGCCCGCGCGCTAATACGCGATGTTAAGAAATACTGTAACCCTACGTTGATGTTTAGCTTCGCATCCAGATAATCTTTTGGATCTTTTAGCTCACCAAAATAGGATGCGTTGCCTGTTCCAGCTACCGCCATTAATGAACGTTCCCTCCGAATGGCGTAGAAACTTTGTGCCGATGCAAAAAGTGTTTGACCCAAGATAACGAGTAGGAGAAGGTATTTTTTATTCATGCTCAAAAAGTTAACTCAATAACAAGCAATATAGTTAATTGTATCTTAAAATCAGGCTAATACCTCTTTAACCTTCTGTGCTGCATCTTTTAGCACAATAGCAGAAAATACCTTTAGCCCCGATTGTTCAATTATTTTCGCGCCTTCTTCAGCGTTTGTTCCCTGAAGACGGACTATAATTGGTAC
>JBBRFY010000277.1:0-5167 GCA_038241205.1 Cytophagales bacterium | reverse complement strand
GGAATCATAATCAACATGGCAACAGCCGTAAGCAAACAAACCGAACACCAAAAGCCTACCGATACTGGTTGTAAAATAATGAGTACTATACTAATGACACCAAGTGGTATCACCAGTATACCAAAGAAGGCTACCATCCAGGGCATCGTGCGCCAACGATTAGACATGCCCATGTATCCCATTAAAACTTCAATTGTATAGGCAATGTTTCCAAGTCCACCATCAGAAATTGGAAAGGATTTAGAAACTGCTGATGTCAATACTTTTTCAGTGCCCATACCGAAAAACGGATCCCAAACATGATCAATGTATCCTAATTGAAATGCCGTAAGATAACGGGAGGCGAAAAACCCGATAAATCCCAATACGATGATTGGAGTTCGCTGCAACCACGAAGACGGATTGTATGACCAGCCTGGAGGTGTCTCCGGGCCTGGCGGCATTTTCATCATCATTGCCATCATGCCTGGCATTTCGGGAATAAGAACAGCAAGTGCAATAGCCATCATTCCGATTACAGAGTCAGTAAAGTAAGCTGCCGCATCAGGTGCCCAAAAAATAAGCGGTGCAAACAGCAACCATACTCCTGTAAAAGAAGCAGCCCACGGAGCCCAAAGTCTAAATGGGTTTAAGGATAACAAACCGAACACAATCAGCAATGCTCCACTGATAACATCACTGTAAATCATTTCACTGCTTTTATAACCAAATGTAACAGGAGCCATAAGGAGAAATACACCTAGCAAGACATTGGTTAAATGCGTCCAAATTATTTTTTCATGAAAAGAGATGACCATTTGTTTATGATCAGTCTTTCCTTCTTTGGGCACAAGCTCCATTCCGCACTTAGCACATTTGCCCGGCTTGTCGCTGATAACTTCAGGATGCATAGTACACGTATATTGCGTGCCTTGTTTTGTATCACCCATCATAGCATGATCGTGAGCAGGCATATCATGTTTCATATTTTCCATAAGACTATTGTATTTGTGCTTCCTTCCATAGGCAATTATCCTTTACAGATTCAGTCTATTTTACCGTTGCACCTTTTCTTTTTCTTTCGCCTTCTCGTCTTTTGCAAGCTTCATTAATTCCTTTAGCGTGCCGCTATCATTCACCGTCACTTGACTATTTTTTATAGCATTACTCTCCGACACCAATTTCAAATCCATCCCAAATTTATATTCCACTTTTCCTCCTTTGCTGATAAGCGAACCTATGCTTTTAAAAATGTCAGAAAACGAAATGCGCACAGGCAATGTTAGTTCCGTGCTGTCCTGTTGTTTGATATCAATCACCCCCAATTCTGCTCCGGTTACCCAAGGATTGTCAGCGAGCGAAAATTTATATTTCAAATCTTTTAACTGGAAAGGAAATTTATTTCTGTTTCCTATCATCACCTTTAAAAACAGGGTAACGCCCTTCAGGCTGAGCGAATCGTGAGACACTTCCTTTAGCCGTGCAGTGGGCATATAGAACAGGGGGAGCAGCTTCTCTGCATCTATATTAAATACCTTTTTAAACGGCATGTGTGTATGAAAAGTAGTTTGCATGCGGTACACCACACTGTCTTTTCCCTGTGCGTCTGCTTTGTTAAGTGTAGCGAGTAGTTTAGTGTTGTTAATAGTTATTGGCAAGTCAATCCAGGTGCTGTTCCATTTTCGAATGCTGAGTGATTTTGCGTATGTGCTTTTTATCACCTCCACCTCACCGATAAATAATTTGTATTGAACACTATCTGCGGTAAGATTAAAAGGCAGTGGATTGTGAATACGCAATTTTTCGTGCATGTTGATTTTATCCGAGCTCAAATACGTTATTTCGCTAACGCCTATCTCAATACGAGGAATTAGCAGTGTGCGGTAAGGGCTTTCGTTTTTTGAATAATGATATAGTTGCACAGCAAAAAATGCCGCAATCGGCAGAAGAATTAACGCAAGTGATACAAGTATTATCCGTTTAGCTTTCATGAACATTTTCGATTTAATGCATAGTTATTTCCGAGGAATGTCTCTACTTCTTTAAATCATTTACCTCGTAAAATTCTTTGGGATCATCTTTTAATTTTTTAATCATTTTTGGAAGTGTTTCTCTTATGCTATGTTTTGGCTGCCAGCCGTGCATTTTTTTTGCCTTCGAACTATCCATTTCAAAATGGTCATCAGCAAGGTCAATCATCCAGGGTTTTATAAAGGCTTTGCCAACGAGGTTTTGCATAAATGCACCAGCTTTGGCAAACCATTTTGGAACATGAATAATAGGAGATTTTTTACCATAAATCTCCGTACTGATAATATCCTGAAGTTCCTGATACGTCAGCGTCTCATTATCGCCAATATTGATGACAACTTCTGCTTGTAAAGCTTTCCGTTTGTCTACGGTCAAGACTATCGCATCGATCACATCATCGCGATGTACATAAGTGCTGCCATGGGCTGTATTGGCGGGATATAATCGTGCTGAAATTTGCTTTTCATAAATCCGTTGAACTTGATTTGTGATGGGAATTGAACTGCCCTCTTCACTATACACACCCGCTATACGCATAATCACTATTGGAATTTCACCTCGTTTGTCGTGCATTACTTTTTCGGTGGTGACTTTAGATTTCGGATAATCCCATTTAGTTTCCAAAGGTGATTCTTCAGTGATGAGCACTCCCGGGGAGGAAGGTTTGTATACCAGCATACTGCTTGAAAAAATGAATTGCTCCACTTCAAAATCCTGTAAGTATTGCAGCATTCGTTCAGTGCCTTTCACCGTCACTTTATCATACAGATCAGAAGGTTTACCTAAGAAATCATAATAGGCTGCCAAATGAACAACCGAAGCTATTTTGTTACCATAGGCGTAACGAATTCTTTTAAATGCGAAGGCCATTCGGTCATCGCTGGTGAGGTCAACACATACACATTCTGCTTCTGCGGGCGGAAAAGGATACCCATCCTGATCAAAACCAACTACATTATATTTTTCAGCAAGCTTATGTATTAATGCAGATCCTATCATTCCACTGCTGCCGGTAATAATTATTACTTCCTTCTTACTGGTTCGGTCTCCTACATCAGTGTTTGAATTCTGATTCTGCAAATTTTTGTTGCTTGTTTCCATTACTTTGATTTAAAAAAATCAGCATTCATTACGTGTGATCTAATTGGCAATCAAATATTTCGTTGAGCCGCCATTCCGCGCTACCGTTTTGGTTTCATAAACCTGTTGGGTTCTTTTCAATTGCCGCTTCCATTTTATTTGAATTTTAATTTAATTAAATTATTAGAGTTGTATGTTGCCCGATTCTTTTTATTCTTTCTTAACCATATCCATTCCGCACTGACCACATTTGCCCGGCTTGCTGCTTGTCTCTTCCGGATGCATTGGACAGACGTACATTGCTGCTTCTGCTTTTTCGGTTTTCTTTTTGGTTCCCGTTTTTGCATCTTTCATCATCATGCCGCAATCTGCCAACATGCCGCTCATGTCCATACATTCACCTTCTTTCATCTTCATTTTTGTTCCGTCCTTCATTATACACTCCCCGTTAACCATGCAAATGGCTCCGTTTTTCATGGTCATGTCGTTTTTCATTGGCATCGTCTTACCATCTTTCACGTACATCATCATACTGTCTTTCATCATGCAGCAATCTTTCATCATTGAAGGCTTGCTGCTGGTCTGTGCGAAAGAGCTACTTGCAGTAAAGCATACTGCCACCATAAACAGTAAAGTATAAAGTGTAGAAATTGCATTTTTTGATTTTCATTATTATCGTTATTTAGAATTATAATTTGCTTCAGTTACACTGTTGCCTGTTCTTCATCTTCGATGTTGCCCGGTATAATTAATTTTTATTTTCTAATTCCATTTCACACTTAAGATATTTACCTGGTTTGTCTGACTTAACTTTGGGATGCATTGTGCAAGTGAAAGTTTCTGTGTTATTGCCTGCTTTAGCGATTTCGCTATTTAGCAACATTTCATCTTGATTTGTTTTCATCGTTTTATTTTGTTTTGATTAACTGATTGATATCATTTTATGCATTGTATCGGATGAACCACCATAGAACTAGTCAGCATTTTGGTGTTGGGTTCAAAGTCCATCGAAAATCACATTTAATTAATCCACCCGCTTAATTAAGCTGCTCTAAGTTCCGCAATAGTGTAATGCGTATTTTTTAGTGCCTCCTGAAGTGTATCTGCTTTAATTACTGCGGATGAAATAATCTCAGCCTCTTTCTTTCCAAGGTCAATTGATACAGAAGTTACACCTGGAGCAGCTGACAATCTATTTTTAACTGTTGCAGCGCATCCACCACAACTCATACCACCGATGTGATAAGTATGCTTAATTGAATTTTCCATATTTCTTTTTATTTTAAATTGTTATTACACTATAAAAATTATTTAATTCTTCATTTTCCATCATAACTATAACACTACTATAGTGATCAAGGTATAAAAATCAGAAACTAATCACGGCCTCGATATCAAATCCATTAAATTTCGCTCCAGTAAATCGGCCCGTCCATGCACTTCCGGTATACTGTTGATTTACATACTCTACCTTTGCTAAAATATTTTTCGAAATAAACCATCCGCCACCAAAATTAAGTCTATTGATTTCAAGATTGCTTGTTGCGCTCTCAAGCTCTTTACCTTTTACAGAATTATATCTTCCCGCCACATAAAACTTTTCTTCTTTACCAAATCGATATACTAACTCCGCTGCCAGTTGGGTAAAAGCACCTTCCTTGTCAACGATAGGTTGAGTAAAAGTATTACTGCCACTCGCTAGCTCGTAAATACCAAAGAACTCAAGTCCTTTAAATTTTATAAAAGGATTTATTTGCAACGCTGTAAGTTTTGTGAAACGCGAATTGTAGCGACCATCAAAATCATCACCTTCTACATTACCAAGTGCATCGGGCTGTGTATGTAACACATTGTAATAACGGCTACCGGCACGGTCGCCACCATATAACCAGGTTCCGGTAGTAGTACCTTTGTTTAAATAGAACGATGCCGTTAAGCGAATTCTCAGATCATCATTAAGTTGTTTATCAAAGCCCAACTTTCCGTACAGCGAGGGTTTGTTATCAGATGTATTCGTAACAACAACATTTTGATTGAGTTTACCATTGGTAACACCAATCACAAACAATAATCCATT
>JBBRFY010000276.1:0-5167 GCA_038241205.1 Cytophagales bacterium | reverse complement strand
TAAGAAGACCTAAAAACGAAAATCTATTTTCATTAGGTAAAGTGTTTAAAGACAAAGGCTACGAAAGCAAATACATTTATGGTGGATACGGTTATTTTGATAACATGAATTACTTTTTCGCCAACAATAATTATGAAGTTGTTGATCGAAGTGGTTTGAAGGATGAAGAGATCGACTATGAAAATATTTGGGGTGTGGCAGATGAAAATCTTTTCACACTTGCTGAACACGAAATTGAAAAAACAATTGCCAACAACAAACCTGTGTTCGCGCACATAATGACAACCTCCAATCATAGACCATATACATATCCTGAAGGAAGAATTGATATTCCATCTCATTCAAACCGACAGGGTGCCGTGAAGTACACTGATTATGCGATAGGTAAATTCATAAAAGAATGCAGTAGTAAATCTTGGTTTGATAACACCATGTTTATAATTGTTGCAGATCATTGCGCATCGAGTGCTGGCAAATCAGAACTGCCTGTAAACAAATATCACATCCCGATGCTCATCTATTCTCCAAAAAATATTGACCCATCGCACATGGATAGATTAATGAGCCAGATCGATATTGGACCAACATTGTTAGGGCTGCTCAACTTTAGTTATACCAGTAAATTTTTCGGCTATGATATGTTCCAACTTGAAAAAGGAAGAGAACGTGCGTTTATCAGTACCTATCAAAGCCTTGGATTTATTAGCGATGGCGAGTTAATTATGCTTGCGCCACAGAAACGAATAGCAGAATTTACACCCAACTTTGTGACCGGAAACAATGTCCCGTCAAAAATAAATAAAGAATTGGCGAATGAAGCAATTGCATGGTATCAGGTTTCTAGTGATGCGTTTAGCAACGGATTATGCAGTGCTAAAACAGTCGCGCAATCGGGTAACTAATGTTCACATATTTTTAACGATGCCTTTATTTTTTTTGACTTGACCGAAAAAAATCAGGCGTGGAGCCCACATATTTTTTAAAGAATCTACCAAAGTAAGAATTGTCTTGAAAGCCAAGCTTAAAGGCAACCTCTGACACTGAAAGTGGTGTATGAGCCAAGAGTCTTTTAGCCTCTAGTAGAACGCGTTGACGAATGAGTTCACCTGCCGACTTACCCGATTTCTTTTTACAAAGAGCGTTGAGATAGTTGGCGGTAAAATGCATTTTGTCAGCATATTGCTTAGGTGTTTTTAATTTTAGAAAGTTCTCTTCAATCAATTCCTGAAAAGCAAACAGGAAATCTTTTTCAGGCATCGAGTCTTTTATTCTTATTTGCTGACTTAATCGCGAAGCACGAACAAGTAAAGAGCTGATTGAATAAAAAATTGCATCGTGTGAATACATATCTTTTTTTGCACTCTCTCCTTCCATAAACAAAAATTCATCAATCCATATTTTCATTTCTTCGGTGTGCAAATCAAAATACGATTGTTGATGCGGCCTAAACAATGGCCACTCCGACATCATCTTTCTCCCTTTTGACAAGGCCATAAAGCTATTGTTGAATAACACCACAAAGCCTTTTACTTTCTTTAATTCAATCCACGCGTGTATCTGATCTGGTGCAATAAGAAATAATCTTCCGGGCAATAACGACTGATCATTAAAATCGATGGCATGCGAACCACCGCCATGTGTCACCAATATGAAGGTGAAGAAATGGTGGCGATGAGGTTCCTTTAAATGCTCGATATCTTTTGCGAAGTATTCAAACCGAAAGAAGTCAAAGTCCTTCGATTCAACATTTGTTGATTGTAGTGACTCTATTGTATAGGTTGGGATGTTGTCACTCATAATTCAAAAATAAGTAAAATGTGCCATATCCTCCGTTATAAGCACCGTATAAATGGGTTTTAATCGCGTACTTTTGCAGTATTGAAAACTGAACAGACAGTAGTTCGATAAATTGTCACATCATTTAATAATGTCATTATGAATACTTATGAGATAAAAAGAGTGCTTCTTCCAATTGATTTTTCGGATGTATCCTTAAATGCATTGGAAACCGCGATAGCAATTTGTAAGCGACAACTCGCAACGCTTACGTTAATAAATGTGGTTGAGAATACCTATGTATTATTTCCACCGGAAGCGGGAGGCATTGCGGGCGCGATACTGCCGGAGCTCGTTAAGAATGCAAATGAAAATTTAAATGCGTTGGCAAAAGATATACGCAAGAATCATGACGTTGTTGTGAACCATATTGTTCAGTCGGGCAATCCTGCCGATGAAGTTTGTCGTTGGGCATTGCATAAAGAGTCTAGTTTGGTTGTAATGGGAACACATGGTGCATCCGGTTTGCGAGAATTCTTTCTCGGCTCAAATGCCTATCGTGTAGTAAAAAATTCTCCGTGTCCTGTAATGACAATTCCTGGCACAAATCGATGGATTGAGTTTAAGAAAATTCTATTTCCAATTAGAGTGGTTAGCAATGCGTTGGATAAATATGATGTTGTAAGGCCAATCATTCGAGGAAATGGATCGTCATTGCTTATTGCAGGAATTGTGAATACCAATGATGTTGAGAGGTATTCAGAAATGAAAGCGCTAGTAGATTCTGTGCGAAATAAAATTGAGGACGATGACGTGATTTGCGATAGTGAAGTATATTATAATCAAGCCGTAGCAAAACAAGTTTTGGAAATTTCATCAACTGTAAAACCCGATCTTATTGTAATTACTGCTACGTTGGATACATCTCTAAAAGATTTTTTTGTTGGACCTTATACGCAAGACATTGTTAACCATGCAAAATATCCGGTGCTAAGTATACGTCCACAAATTGCTTTAACATTAAATACAGCGTTGGCAATAGATAGTTTTAAAGACGCGCAACTTCCAGAGCCATCTGTGAGAGCATTATAAAGTTATGAGTTTTTGATAACGACAGTATTTTTTTTTAAGTAGTTATCCTAAACCGTGTCGCAATGCGAAATAAAAATTGATAAAAACTACAGTTATCGTTTACAATTGACGAATAAAAATTTAAAAACAGTTTAAAATAGTAATATGAAAATAGAAGTAACACACTTAACCATAACAGACTATTTCGATTTGAAAGAAAGTATGTTGGAATCGTATACCGCATGGGGGGCATACTGGCGTGACCATCAAATTGAGCATTTGCTAAAAATATTTCCGGAAGGGCAGTTGTGTATTAAGGTTGATGATAAATTAGTTGGTGCTGCATTATCGCTTATAATTGATTATAAAAAATTGGGCGATAATCATACCTATAAAGATGCCACCGGAGATTATACTTTTAACAGCCATGATCGAGATGGTGATGTTCTATATGGCATTGAAATTTTTATAAGTCCTGAACATCGCGGATTGCGATTAGGAAGAAGAATGTATGATGCACGAAAGGAGCTTTGTGAAAAAATGAATTTGCGTGCAATTATAGCGGGCGCAAGACTTCCTAGATATGGTGCGCAAGCAGAAACATTATCGCCAAAGGAATACATCGAAAAAGTTAAGCATAAAGAATTATACGATCCAACGCTTTCGTTTCAATTAAGTAATGAATTTCACGTTCGTAAAATATTAAAGGGATACATGCCGGGTGACGTAGAGTCGATGGAGTATGCAGCGTTAATTGAGTGGATTAATATTTATCATGAACCAAAATATCATTTACTAAACGAGAAAAAAACCAATGTTCGCCTCGGATTGGTGCAATGGCAGATGAGACCGTTTAAAGATTTTGATTCGCTATGCGAGCAGATTGAATTTTTTGTAGATGCTGCATCCGGATACAAATCTGATTTTATTCTCTTCCCCGAATTTTTCCATGCACCATTAATGGCAGAGTATAATGATCTTACCGAAGCAGAGGCGATACGGGGTTTGGCGAAACATACAGAGCCTCTTAAAAAGAAATTTGCAGAGTGGGCCATATCGTATAATACTAACATTATCACTGGAAGTTTTCCTGAATTGAAAGATGGAAAATTGTACAACATCGGCTTCCTATGCCATCGCAACGGTAAGGTAGAAGAGTATCAAAAAATACACATTACACCGGGCGAGCGCGTGGCGTGGGGAATGGTTGGCGGAGATTCATTACGAGCATTTGATACAGATTGTGGAAAAATCGGAATTCTTATTTGCTACGATGTTGAGTTTCCGGAGCTATCAAGGTTGTTGGCCGATGATGGTATGGATATTCTCTTCGTTCCGTTCTTAACCGACACGCAAAATGCATATGTGCGCGTGCGACATTGTGCTCAGGCAAGAGCTATTGAAAATGAATGTTTTGTTGCCATAGCAGGAAGTGTAGGAAATTTGCCGAAGGTAAATAACATGGATATTCAATATGCACAGTCAGCTGTTTTTACACCATCTGACTTTGCTTTTCCAACCAATGGCGTAAAGGCGGAAGCTACTCCTAACACAGAGATGACACTTGTGGTGGATATTGATTTGAATTTGTTAAAAGATCTTAATCACAAAGGATCAGTTACGAATTTGAAAGATAGACGAAAAGATATGTATCGACTTGAAGCAGTAAAAAAGGAAAAAATTTCATTCGACAATCTTGAGTTTGCAATTGCATAAAAATAAATTTATGGAATGCCCTGAAATTTTCAGGGACAGTTACTTTTATTCGCGCCAAAAAATGGTTCAAAAACCAGAATAATGATAGCGGAAAAAACGAAAGATGTAGCAGATGCTGCCGTCAAATCATTTGGGCAAGTAAAAGACAAGTTCGGAATAGATAAAAATAATAAAGAAAAGGTAGCAGTATAAATTCTGCTTACACTTAGATTGAGATTTAGCCTCTTCACACGAAGAGGCTTTTTTTATCTTTTATTTTCGCTATAATGCTTAAGCAATAGCTTTTGGCAAGAGGTTATTGATTAGGTAGAGACCAATCGAGTTTATCGTAATGAAAAAAACATAGGTCAAAATACTGATCTTCCTAATCCAATCTTGTATTTTACCTTTATGAAAATGAAGATCATATTCTTTGCACTTACCGTTCTGCCATTCTGGATGTTTGCGCAAGGAAAGGATTCTGCATCCTTGAATCAGGCAACGCGCTTTATGCGAAAGATGGACAGTACACATTTGGCTGATTCCATGCGCAGAGTTGAGTTACTGCACGAGATAGAAAACTTGAAAGGAACGGATGTTAACCAACAGCGAGAAGCACTTTTAA
>JBBRFY010000275.1:0-5188 GCA_038241205.1 Cytophagales bacterium | reverse complement strand
CGGTGTATTCAAGTAATGGCATGGTAAAGTGGTTTCAATAGGTGAATTAATGAGGTACTCTGTGTAAAACTATTCAATTTAAAGACGAAGCGCATTAGTTTCCGATTATTGAAGGATATTTCCTTTCGCTTATCGTTACCTGTTTTTGTTTTGCTTCAAAACAATGACCTTTAAAGTCTCTAAACAATAAATATGAAAATCATTGAATGTCCTCGCGATGCCATGCAAGGCTTACTTAATTTTATTAGCACTGCCGATAAAGTTAAGTATATTAATCAGTTGCTAAAGGTTGGTTTCGATACCATCGATTTCGGAAGCTTTGTATCGGCCAAGGCAATACCTCAACTGCGCGACACGGTAGAGGTGCTGAATGAATTAAATGTTACAACCGGTAACACAAAGTTATTGGCCATTGTTGCCAATGTTCGCGGAGCAGAAGAAGCTTCGCGTTTTAATGCGATTTCTTTTTTAGGTTTTCCACTTTCAATTTCAGAGACCTTTCAACAGCGCAACACCAATAAGTCAATTAGTGAAGCACTCAATGCCGTAGAAGAAATTCAAAATATCTGTATTCGTTCAAAAAAGAAGCTGGTGGTTTACATCAGCATGGGGTTTGGAAATCCGTATGGTGATCCCTATAATGTGAATTTGGTATCTCAATTTGTTGATATACTCGTTACGCTTGGCGTGGACGTTATTTCGATAGCAGATACAATCGGAATTTCTAATGCCGATACTATTTTTTCGTTGTTCTCATCGCTCTCAAAGTCAAATCCACTAATAGAAATAGGGGCACATCTTCATTCCAATCCGGCAACGGCAATTGAAAAAATTGACGCGGCCTATCGCGCAGGATGTACACGTTTTGATGGCGCAATAAATGGATTAGGTGGATGCCCGATGGCGGAAGATGATTTGGTAGGTAATCTTGCCACTGAAACCATTCTTACCTTTTTAGAAAGTAAGGGCGAAAAAACGAGCATAAATAAAGAGGAGTTTAACAAAGCGCTTAATATGGCTGCTGAAATATTTCCAATGCATTGAAAATATTACGTTGGCAGATGCAAGACTTTAATATACTGTAGCTTTGAATAAATTATTGCGTATGAAAAATATAGGCCTACTTTCGATTTTGATTATGATCTGCACGTTTTCATTTGCTCAGTCAGCAAAAGATTTGACACAGAAAGGCAGAGAACTTTATGAAAAAAGTGAATTTATGGAATCGCTACTCAACCTCAATAAGGCATTAGAGGTTGATCCAAATTACGCGCCTGCATATTATCTACGAGCCAATATTAAAAATACCTTTGAAGATAGACATGGTGCCATGAAAGATTACAATGTTGCCATCGAAAAAAATGCAAAGTTTCCGGATGCATTTTTTGCTAGAGGTAATGTAAAAATGAAACTTCAAGATTATTACGGTGCCATTTCAGATTATACAGCCGCCATTAACTTGAATGAAAATTACATTGAAGCATACTTTAACCGTGGTAAGGCAAAGCAATATCTTCAGGCGTATGAAGACGCCATTAACGACTGTTCAAAAATTATTCAGATCAACGCTAAGAATAAGGATGCGTACTACATGCGAGGCATTCTTCGTATCGATTTTGGCGATGTTAAAAATGGTTGTCTAGATTTAAGCAAGGCCGGTGAGCTTGGCGATATGCGTGCGTATGAAATGATTAAAGAAAAATGCAATCAAAAATCGCAAGACGCTGATGGAAGTTATTAGGTAGGGTAGCCGTTAAAGGTTAATTGTGAATCGTTAAACGTTAATCGTTAAACGAAGCAATTTCGCACTAACAAATCTGCGAAAATCTACGTGTCTTTTGATCTGCGACATCAGCCGGAAAAATGGATAAGAATGGAAAAAGTACATTAATTAAAAGAGAGCACACGTTTTAAGCTCATGAACTATTTTTCTTCGTTATCTATAAAGAAGAAGGCTGCCCTTTTGAGGCAGCCTTCTTCTTTATAATAAAAATCTAAACCGATTATTTCTTACCAGCTTCTTTCTTAGGTGCGTCTTTCTTAGGTGCTTCCGCTTTTTTAGCAGCAGGCGCAGCAGCGGCAGCAGCAGGCGCAGCACCAGCAGCAGGCGCAGCAGCGCTAGCAGCAGCAGTTTCATCCGCTAACTTTGCAGAACGAGGAACTTCAACTACAGCAATGGATGCTTGCTTTGGATCCAACAATTCAAGATTAGGAATTTTAACATCGCCAACTTTTACAGCATGATGAAAATCAAGACCAGACACATCTACATCAATGTGATCGGGCATATCTTTTGGAAAGCCATACACTCTTAACGAAGATCTTTTAGATACCAAGACTCCCCCCTTTGTAACGCCAGGAGCTTGACCAACAACACGCAAAGGTATGCTCATCTTAATTTTACGTTCATCGCTTATGCGAAGAAAATCGGCATGCAGAATAACTTCACTTACAGGGTGAAATTGAACTTCTTGTAGAATAGCTTGCCCTTCTTCTCCTTCAATGTTGAAGTGAACAAAGTGCGCTTCATTGGTGTACACCAATTCGCGAAACAATACCATTGGAGAATGAAAATGAATTTGTTCATTACCTCCGTATAAAACGCACGGCACGGATCCTTCGTCTCTTAAATTTTGAGACTCTACCTTACCGAGATTTGCTCGTCTATACCCTATAATCTCTACGGTTTTCATAATTGTTTATTTATTTAGTTTAAAAGTTTACAGTTTAATAAAGAGTGAACTGATCGATTCATTATCGTGAATCTTTCGTATTGCTTTTGCAAATAGACTAGAAACAGAAAGCACTTTGATCTTGCTGCTTTGCGTCTTTAATGGAATAGTATCTGACACCACCAGTTCTTCTAACTCAGAGGCTTCAATATTTTCGTATGCTTTTCCTGATAAAACGGCATGTGTACAAACTGCTCGAACAGATTTTGCTCCTTTTTCTTTAAGGAGAGAAGCTGCTTTGCAAATCGTGCCAGCAGTATCTACTAAGTCATCTACCAACACTACATCTTTGCCTTCCACTTCACCAATCAGGCGCATGAAGTCAACTTTGTTCGCTTCTTTTCTATGCTTATCGCACACTGCTAACTCAGCATCAAAAAATTTCGCAAAACTTCTTGCGCGTTTTATTCCGCCTACATCGGGTGATGCAAACATGATATCTTTTAGACCTAGCGATTTTAAGTACGGCACAAAAATGTATGCACCATCTAAATGATCAACCGGTATATCAAAAAATCCTTGAATTTGATCGGCATGTAAATCGCACGCCATAATGCGAGAGGCCCCTGCTGCCGAAATAAGATTGGCAATTAATTTTGCGGCAATAGAAACACGAGGTTTATCTTTTCTATCCTGGCGAGCATAACCGAAATAAGGTATAACAACATTGACGCTAGACGCGCTCGCACGAATTGCTGCATCAACCATAAGAAGCAATTCCATTAAATTATCAGAAGGAGGGAAGGTAGATTGGATAATAAACACCTCATGACCGCGAACCGACTCCGTTAAGAATGGAGACATTTCTCCATCGCTGAACTGTTGATAGTTTACAGCTCCCAAAGGTTCTCCATACTCGTGGGCTATTTTCTCTGCCAGATAAGTAGTTGATCTTCCGCTGAAAATTTTTACTGCCATGTTTTTTACGTTATCCGTTATCAGCACCACTAGTTAATCGTTACCTAAAAGAGCACGATTAACGGTTAACAATTTAACAAAGAATCCCGCTGGAGCGGGATTCTTAAATCAGTTGTCCGACCAGGGCTCGAACCTGGACTTTCCTGAATCAAAATCAGGCGTGTTGCCAGTTACACCATCGGACAATACCAAAACCCTTATTTTGGGATTGCAAAGGTAAAATTATTTTTCAGAAATGGTAAATGGAGAGAATTCTTTTTAGAGGTCATTTTCATCGGCAACTGCAGTGCTGTTGTCCATAAAGCCCTCTGCCCAGAATCGATACTTATCCAGAATGGAAATTACAGCATTGCGTAGATGTCTGCTGTTGCTGAAATCGATTGAACCGTATAATGTGGTGGCATATCCTTGCCAAATCGATCTATTTTGACGCCTATCGTAGAATTGAATAAGTAATGTGCCCGTGTTTAAATTGAATTTTTGAGGCGTATAATCCATATTTTCATTTTGACTTTTCACCCACTCTTCTATATTAGGTTGGCTGTAGCCATTGAATTTTAAACTGTCGTTGAACATTTTAAATCCGATAATCAAATGAGGTTTGTGTTCTGAATACTTATAGCCTAAGAATTTCATTCGGGCAATGATTGACTTTTCAATCACATCATTGGTCATGGACGAATCTACTGATCCGGTTGATCTCATAATATCGAACGTTCGATATTTTTTGAAATTACCTTTGTAGCTATAATCGTACTCAACAGGAAGTTCTTTGTAGCCAAGACAAGACGAAAATAAAATAACAGAGACAATGGAAATGTAGAGGTTCTTCATAAGCCGGGGTCATTTAAGAAGATGAATATACATCTTAATGGATGACAGCACAACAACCCGGTTTATGGTTTTGTTAACATATCACGTATGTTTCTTTATCCATTCGCGTGCATTCACAAACGGCTCGATCCAAGGGGATACTTTGTCGGCCTTTCTTCCGGATGGATAGTGTGGCCAATTCCATGGAAAAAGCGACCTTTCGATGTGTGGCATGATGGCCAAATGTCTTCCATCGTTAGAATATAGCGCTGCGACCGAGAAATCAGAATCGTTTGGATTGCCCGGATATTCCGAATACGAATATTCTGCCCCTATATTAAATAGAGTTTTGTCTTCTGGCAGACTGAACATACCTTCTCCGTGCGCGACCCAAACACCCAATCTTGTTCCTTCCATCGATTGAAGAAGCACTGCATTATTTTTTGGAATGGTTACGCTTATAAATGTCGATTCAAATTTACCTGAACCATTGTGCTTCATTTTTGGATGATCTTTCCATTCTGGATACACCAATCCTAATTCCATCATTAACTGGCATCCATTGCATACACCAAGACTTAATGTGTCATTCCGTTTATAGAAATTATTTAATGCTTGTTTTGCTTTTGGGTTATATAAAAATGCACCCGCCCAACCTTTTGCAGAACCCAATACGTCCGAGTTTGAAAATCCACCAACAAACACAATCATGTTTACGGTAGATA
>JBBRFY010000274.1:0-5210 GCA_038241205.1 Cytophagales bacterium | reverse complement strand
GATTTACCTATCAGCCCTCAAAAACTACTGCTATTTTTATTCAGGCTCGCGAAGAATCTAAAACACGCAATGTTTCTAACAATGTAAATTTGTATAAAACCGAATTGGCTAAAAAACATAACTATTGGATTAATTTCGATTATGGAGTTGGAAAGAAAGTAAAATTAAAATCACGTGCGCAGTTTAGCACGTTCGAAATAAACCAGCATACAACGCGCGGCCTTGCACTGCTACAAGATGTTTCGGTAGATCTCGGCAAGTTCGCCATCACTGCGCGATATGCACAGTTTGATACCGATAATTACGACAACCGACAATATGTTTATGAACGTGATGTTTGGCTTGCCTATTCATTACCAGCCTACTATGGCATCGGTATTCGAAATATGATGATGCTCGAATATAAGATGACGCGTCAGCTTACCTTCTGGCTTCGATACGCCCGCACCCGCTTTACCGATCGGGAGCAAATTGGAACCGGTGCCGATACTATTGATGGAAATATTCGAACCGACATTAAATTTCAGATGCGGTTGAAATTTTAGAGCTAATTTATAATATAAGGTAAAAATGAAGACACTGTAACGAAG
Source organism: Cytophagales bacterium (assembly GCA_038241205.1). Classification (GTDB taxonomy): domain Bacteria; phylum Bacteroidota; class Bacteroidia; order Cytophagales; family Cyclobacteriaceae; genus Chryseolinea. The sequence continues at coordinate 4,620 of JBBRFY010000274.1, read as the reverse complement.
CCGATATTGGGGCATTTAAAACTCTGAATCCGGTTACTTTAAACTTTAAACTCCTAATTAACAAAAGCAAAGCTATAAAGCCCGATCCTATTTTGATTTTTGTATTTTTAACCACATATTCGCAACCATAACAATTGTAAACATGAAACATTTATCACGCATTTTATCCTTATTAATACTTGTGAGCGCTGGTCTTTTCTTAGCCAATTGCAAAGGAAATGATCCGAAGCCGAAATCAGAAGAAGAAACTCAATTGAATAAGCTCAAGGCAAACGTCTGGAAAATATCAACAGTAGATGGCCCGAATGGAAATGTAACTACGTTTGCGGGAATGACGGTAACTTTTAGTGGTGTTTATAAGCAGGATGGCGTGTATAGTTATACAAGCACGCCTCCAACGGGCAGTACGTGGCCTTCACCAAATCCATGGAAAGCCAGTAGTCCATGGAAATTTACCTCTGCAAGTTCAGCACCTACTTTTACTATTTTAGCAACAGATTATGAGCCAGATCTTCCAATGACGCTAACTTTTGTAGATAGCGGTACCTTACAAATTAAATTTAAGTCTGAAGGGCAAACGTTCACAAACGGTAGAACAAATTCAGTGAATGGAGAGTGGACTTTTGTATTCAAAAAATAATATTTTCTAGAAACGATAATTTTTAAAAGGCCTCCCAAGAGGCCTTTTTTATTTTAATACCACAATGCTAATGCCATCGCCTCCGCGGTCGGCATGTTCGTCTTTTATGGAGGCTACTTGTTTGTATCGTTTTAAGTAATCGCGAATTACCTTTCTCAAAACACCTTCGCCTTTTCCATGAATGATTTTTAATTCTCCCTGGCTAAGCAATATTGCCGTGTCAATAAATTGCTCCATTATCGTAAAGATTTCATCTACACGTTTGCCCCTCACATCCAATGTTGAATTAAAGTTGATACGCTTTTCCAAAACATTAACACCAACAGATCGTAATCTTGTGTTTATTTCCTTTTCAACAGTGGTTGTAATTCTTTCAAGTCTATCGAGTTTGGTTAGCGATTTAATTTCACCGAATTGAACCGTGGCATTTTTACCTTGAATAGAAAGTATAAATCCGCTGCTTTCTTGTCCAACAATGCGAACACGGTCGCCTTCTTTAAATTCAATAATTGGTTTTGGCAACGGTTCAGGTTTTTGTGCTACGCGCTCGCTTAATGATTTTAGATTCTCACGGACTTTAATCGTTTCATTTTTCTCTGCCTTGTTTTCACGAATGTGACGGATGGTCTTTTCTATTTCCTTGTTCGTGTCTTTTAATATTCGCGAAGCTTCTTCTTTTGCTTTTGCAATGATTTCCTTTTTGCGTGTCTCTAAATCGGTGGATAACGCTTTGTATTTATCTAACGAAATTTTTAAATCCACATCGCGCATCTCCATTCGCCTTACCTTCTCACTTAATTCTTGCCGCTCTCGCTCGAGTGAGCGCACCAAGCTTTCGAAACCTGCCAAGTCCTTGCCTACTAATTTTTCCGCTTGCAGCAATGTCTCTTGTGGTAATCCGGTCTTGCGCGCAATTTCCAACGCAAACGAACTCCCTGGCTTGCCGATATCTAATACATAAAGAGGCTCTAATTTTTGATCATCAAAACGCATGGCCGCGTTGCGAATACCTTGATGCTGCCCTGCAAAAAGTTTTAAATTATAATAGTGTGTAGTGGCAATGCCCCACACTTTTTTCTGTAGTAAAAAATCGAGAATGGATTCCGCGATAGCACCTCCAAAATTCGGATCGGTACCTGAACCCAATTCATCCATTAACACCAATGATCTATCGGAGGCAGATTGCATAAACACATTCATGTTGCGCAAGTGGCTACTATAGGTACTCAAATCATTTTCGATAGATTGCTGGTCGCCAATGTCTAGAAATATATCCTGAAAAATTCCAACGCGAGATCGGTCTGAAACTGGAATGAGCAAACCACATTGCACCATGTATTGAATAAGGCCAACGGTTTTTAAACACACGGATTTACCTCCGGCATTTGGTCCTGAAACCAATAACATTCTGTCTTGCGCATTCAACTCCACGGAAAGCGGAACAACATCGCGTTTACCTTTCAAACTTAAATACAACAACGGATGCTTTGCATTGTACCAAGTCAGTTCAGGCGTTCGCTCCAGTATAGGTAAGTCGGCCTGTATGTCAATTGAAAATTTTGCTTTGGCTCGAATAAAATCGAGCTGTGCCAAAAATTGAAAAGCAGTTAGCAACGATGGCGTTTCAATTCGCAAAGCATCTGTCAGTTCCTTTAGAATTCGAATTACCTCGCGTTTCTCTGCATGTTCGAGATCGCGAATTTCATTGTTGGCGTCCAGCATTTCAGTTGGCTCCAAAAAAACAGTTTGCCCTGTTGCCGATTCATCCAGAATAAATCCTTTGAGTTTGCGTTTACTCTCGGCCTGTATCGGTATCACCAATCTTCCATCGCGGATGGTGGGCAGCGCTCCTTCGGGCACCCATTTCTCTTCCACTGCTTTTCTAAAAATCTGATCCGCCAGTCTACGCAATCGAACTTGTTCATCGCGCAATTTCTTTCGCACCTGTGCTAATGCCGTACTGGCGGCATCTTTTACTTGTGCCTTATCATCAATTTTTGCAAGAATGAGTTGCCGCAATGTATTGGTGATCGACACTGGTTCTGCAAGGCGATATAGTTCAGGATAAATCTCTTTTGCCTTATCTAAAAAATGTTTACACGATTGAATGGTTTCCAACGCATAGGCGAATTTCAGAAACTCATCCGCCTCCAACCAATTACCTTCCAATCGAATGCGAACAAACCAATCGGATGGATCATAGAAATGCCGCGTAGGAAAGGTCTCTCCTTTTTCAAAAATTTGTTTGAACTCCAAATTTTGTTTCAGAAGAACGGCAATCAAATCAGCATTTACGCTAAAGGCCATTTCGTCAACCCACGCTTCACCGGCAGATGAAAGACAATAGTGTTTCAGCTTCGTTCGAATTTGATCGAAGCCGAGTTTTTCTTCAAACACAGCAGGGTAAATCATTGCTCGGTAGTCGTGGACGTTATCTTTCGCTCACGCAAATTAAGGGAGTCTAAAAGCGTAGTATAAATTGCTTCCAATTCTTTTGGACGCGCCAGATAATAATCAAACGATTTTTTAAAAACTGAATCCTGAATATTGTGTGACGCAAATACCTTTGCGTTTAATTGCTTAAATAGTAATTCTGAAGAATCATGTTGCGCGGTAATGAAGGAAGCTTTTTGCTCCGCCAAATATACATCCATGAGTGTGCTCACCATCTCAGCGTGACTGAGTGTTCGCCCTTCTTCCGTTTTTTTTGTGCCACACGACACCTCAAAAAAAAGGGAGACTAAAAAAATAAAATAATAAACTAATCGCCTTACATACATACCGTTCTTAACGCATTTTAAGGAGGCAAAGTAATCATAATTGTTCTACTTTTGCACGTAAGCGTTAATGGTTAAAGGTTAATCGTAACGACACTTTCAAATCCGTGACAATTAACCAGCAACGAATAACGGATAACCTATAACTGACTTGAAGGAGCTTCTAAAAAAATTACGGAAATACGAGATTCAGATTCGCAAGGTGATTAACAGTCACATGCAGGGAGATTTCCATTCCATTTTTAAAGGATCGGGATTGGAATTTGATGACGTGCGTCCGTATCAATATGGCGATGACATTCGTACTATTGATTGGAATGTATCAGCCAAAGGGCATGGCATGTTCGTAAAGACTTTTAAAGAAGAAAAAGAACAAACTGTTTTCTTTATACTCGATGTGAGCGCCTCTGAGGATATAGGTAATGTAGGCAGAACGAAAGGCGATATTGGAAAAGAAATTTGTGGCGTGCTGGCGCTTTCGGCTGCAAAAGAATCAAGTCATTTGGGATTAATTTGTTTTTCGGATGTGAAAGAAAAATACATGAAGCCAACGAAAGGACACTCGCAGGCCTACGAAATCATCAGCACGATAGTCAAACTTCAGCCAAAATCATTAAAGACCAATCTTACCAAAGCACTTGCCTTTGCCTTAAACGCTATTAAACGAAGAAGTGTTATTATACTAATTTCCGATTTCATAGATGATGGCTATTTTCAAAACCTGAAAGCACTAGCACGAAGACATGACCTTGTAGTAATCCACATTAGCGATAAGCGCGAAAGCAGATTACCGAAGCTTGGCATTGTTCCGATACTAGATAAAGAATCGCAAAAGACATTGTGGATTAATACCTCTTTTGGCGATTTTCGAAAGAAGATAAGTGCTAGCCATGATGACCGAAAAAAAGAGCTGGCTACCTTTAGTCGCAAACATGAAATTAATTTTATTGCGTTAGATACAGATGATGATTATGTGCCCAAACTTCTTCGGTTATTTAAAGTGAGAAACAGATCGTTAAAAACGACCTAGCAAATGAACGTGATCCGAATATTTTTGTCTTTGTTTTTATTCCTGCTTATGTATTCACCAGCCTGTGCGCAAGATGTTAACGTACGCGCTGGTTTCTTCTTAGATAGTTTGAAAATTGGTGAACCATCGGGCTATTATCTTTCTGCTACCTATCCGCGCACTGAAAATATTTT
>JBBRFY010000273.1:0-5213 GCA_038241205.1 Cytophagales bacterium | reverse complement strand
GCCCTTCCGTACGATGCTATATGGCGGAAAAATATTCTTCATTTAAGTGGTGGAATTGAAGCTGGAGAACCCGAGAGGTTCAGCGGGTATATGAAGGATTGGAAAGTGATCGCGGAAGATTACGCGTTAGGAGGAAAGGTATCTTCTATTGCAAAGAACTCAACGAATATTAAACTGATAAATATTGCCGAGCAGGTAAACAAGGGATTAAACCTGGTAACTTTTTTTGGCCATGCCTCTGCCAGTACGTTAGATTTTGATATTGGCTATGTAAGCGATCCTGTATTAGGATACAACAACCCGAAAAAGTATCCGATGCTCTTGATGAATGGCTGCGAGGCCGGAGCTTTTTTTTCACCTAATTTTCTTTTTGGTGAAGATTGGGTGTTGGCTTCCAAGAAAGGCGCAAGCGGTTTTATCGCGCACAGTTTTTACGGATTAGAAACCAACTTAAAAAAATATGCCACCACATTTTATGAAGTTGGGTATCGCGATTCGGTTTTTATTCATAAAGGTATTGGCGACATTCAAAAAGAAGTTGCGAAACGTTTTATGCAAACATCTTTACCGTCCCCCGATAACATAACCCAAGTGCAGCAGATGATTTTGCTTGGCGATCCGGCTGTTAAACTTTTTGGAGCATTAAAATCGGATCTTGAAATTAATTCAAATAATCTTTTCATTGAATCGCTTGATGGGGGTGAGGTAACGGCATTAACACAAACCTTTGCGGTTAAAATGATTGTTCGAAATTTTGGAACAGCCAAAAACGAAACGATGCGGGTAGAAGTAAAACGGTTGTTGAATGATGGGACGGTTTTGGTGTATGATTCACTTTATCCAACGCCAAAGTATGCAGACACGCTAACACTTGTGGTGCAAGCTGGTAGAGAAAATGGATTTGGAAATAATGCCTTCACCGTTACAATCGATCCGGACAACATCATTGACGAATTGCGAAAGGATAATAATAAAGCTACCTATCAGCTGGTGGTTCCATTGAATGGCACACGAAATCTTTATCCGCAAAAATTCGCAATCGTTAATTCAACCGCTCCAAATCTTTCTTTTCAAACCACAGATTTACTTTCTGGCGAACGCGATTTTTTAGTAGAGATCGACACGCTGAATACATTTGCTAGTGGGTTTAAAAAAGAGTTTAGAGTAAAAGGAAATGTTTTAGCAAGGCAACCTGTACAATTGTTATCAATCGATACACTTGCGTATTACTGGCGAACAAAATTGATTAATCCGCTTGAAGGCGAAAGTGTAGCCTGGACTGAAAGTTCGTTTACCTATATTAATAATGGCTCGGAAGGATGGGCGCAAGTTCATTTCCCCCAATACTTGGAAAATCAAATGGACGGATTGGTTACCGATGCAACCCGTAGAAAACTGAATTTTCAAGAGACAGTTACATCTATCGATATTAAAACGTTTGGAGCATCTGCTGGTAAACCGAGAGATTCTGTAAGTGTAAAAATTGGTGATGCTGAATATAATTTATACACCCAATCGGGAGGAGGTTTTGGATGTAGAACAAACACCGTCAACTTGATAGCCTTTGATAAAAAATCAACTGTGCCCTATGCGGGAATTTATTTTAAATGGTATGAAATATTATATACCCATGGTGGGAGAAGATTGATATGTGGACGCGAGCCGTTTGTGATTAACAGCTTTACACCATCTGAATTAAGCACTGGAAATAAAGACGATATTATACAGTACGTTAATAATATTCACGCTGGCGATTCAGTAGTTTTATATAGTATGGGCGATGCTGGTTATGGTGCATGGCCGGCTGCTGCGAAAATCAAATTAGGTGAGTTGGGTATTTCAGTTGCACAGATTGATGCACTTTTGCCCGGTGAGCCCGTTGTGATTTTTGCGCGCAAAGGATTAGCACCAGGTGCTGCCCAAATTTTAAAAACATCCGAGCCGCTGCCGGCACAACAAAAACTGGTGGCGAATAAAACCATCACAGGTAGGTATCTAACAGGGGAAATGAAAAGTATGTTGATAGGCCCCGCGCATCAATGGCAAACCTTTATCGGACAGCCTTCTGAAATTGAAACAACTGATATTTCTTATTTTGATATCCATGGAATAAAATTAAATGGTGATGATCAACTTTTATTTTCGCATGTGGGCTATGGAGTGGATTTAAGTTCCATTAGCGCTGTTGAATATCCTTACCTTAAAATTGTATTTTATGCTGAAGACAATATTAATCTTACGGCCGCACAATTAAAGAAATGGCTTGTTACCTATACACCCGTTCCAGAAGGTTTATTAATGTATAAGGGCATCACCTCTCAGGAAATAATTAGTGAAGGCAATAAATGGAAAAGCAAATATGGATTTATCAATATTAGCGATAACACTTTTGCCGATTCACTTTCTGTCCGATTTGAAGTCTTCAATCAAAGCACGCGCAATGCTACTTTGGAGATTTTTAAAATTAAACAACCTGCACCAGGAGATACAACTCTTTTTGATGTTGCGTTTAACACCTCAAATCAAACCGGATTAAATGATGTGAATATTTTTGTAAACCCACGTGTTCAGCCCGAGTTGTATTACGATAATAATGTGATTGAATTGCGTGAGCATTTAAATGTGCAGACTGATAATTTTGATCCGGTGATGGAGGTGACTATTGATGGAAGACGCGTAATGAACAACGACTTTGTTTCCGCAAATCCCTTTATTTTAATTAAGGTATGGGATGAAAATCGTAACTCTTTAAAAGCCGATATTAACGGAATGCAAATTTTTCTCACCTATCCATGCGATGAAGAAAATTGTGTCGTTACAAATGTTGATCTAACATCTGAAGTTATTAAGTATTATGCAGCTACTGAAGACTCAGATTTTAGAGTTGAGTTTAAACCGAATACGCTTCCGGAAGGGAAATATACTTTGCGCGTTTTGGCAACGGATGCAAAGGGAAATGAAAGTGGAGCAACACCGTATCTTGTCGATTTTGTTGTTCAAAATGAAAGCTCCGTTCTGATTAGCGATCCATTTCCAAACCCCACTAATTCTAGTTCGTACATTACCATTACAGTAAGTGGAAATACAGTGCCCGATAATTATGAATTTAAACTTATTGATTTGAGCGGAAAGGTAATTCGGAAATTTAAACAAGAGGAATTGCCAACCTTGTTTATTGGCACGAATACCATTACTTGGAACGGTGTTGATGAAAATGGTGATGCAATGGTGAATGGAATTTATCTTTTTAAACTATCGCTTTCTGTTGACGGAAACCAAATTGAAAAAAGAGGAAAGATTGTTTTAGTTCGATAACGAGTTAGCCATTAAGAAACGATGTACTGTTTTTTGATAATATTTCTCTCCAGGTTTTAAAATCACAGATGGAAAATTGGAATGATTTGGAGAATCTGGAAAATGCTGAGTTTCCAGGCAAAATCCGGTCCGATGCGCGTAGGCTTTTTTGCGCTTACCTATGTCTGTGCTGTCTAAAAAATTTCCGGTATAGAATTGTATGCCAGGCTCGGTAGTATGGATTTCCATAACGCGACCTGATGTTGGTTCTGAAACGAAAGCCGCAAGTGTGAGTGAAGAATCGTTTTTATTCAACACCCAGTTGTGGTCATATCCACTGCCGAATTTCAATTGTTCATTATCATCGTCAATGTGTTCGCCAATGCAAATAGGTTGTCTAAAATCAAAAGGTGTGTTTAGTACATTGTTTAATTCCCCAGTAGGTACAAGATTTTCGTTCACGGGTGTAAAGCGATCGGCATGAATTGTTAACGCATGTTTCAAGATATCACCATTACCTTCTCCTGCTAAATTATAAAAATTGTGCTGGGTTAAATTAACGGGAGTGTCCTGATCGGTAGTGGCTTCATATTCTACAATCCATTCGTTTTCGTTTGTAAGAATATAGGTTACAATTATTTTTAGGTTGCCAGGATAACCTTCCTCACCATCTTTGCTTACATACTGTAATTGAAGTGCTTCGTTACCATCAATTAAAAGAGGGATGGCATCCCAATACACATTGTGAAAACCGTTCGGCCCACCATGCAAATGATTATCTCTATTGTTTACGACCAGCGGAAATAATTTTCCATTTAACGAAAATTTTCCTTTTGCAATTCGATTGCCAACGCGCCCGATCAATGCGCCAAAGTATGGAGCACCATGTATATATTCTTCTGGTGTGCCATATCCTAAAATGATATCATCAAATTTTCCATTTTTATCTGGAACGAGCATCGACATTATTTTTCCTCCAAAGTTTGTAACGGTCATTGATAAACCATTTTTATTATTCAGTGTAAAGACTTTTAATTTTCGGGATGTAGTATGCGAAGAATCCATAACCAATAGAAGCAAGATTTTAGTTGAATTTAAAGTAGCTAAATATTTTACATACTTGAAAATCTTGATCGAGTGTATTTCACTTTATCGCAACCACAGTGCGACATCCGTACAGTATAAATCATTTATTGAATACAGAAAATTCCTTAGTACTGGCCTGTACTTATTTTTTAAATGCGCTAATGAATATACATCCCCACCCTAGTATAAAGAATAAGCCGCCAATAGGAGTAATAGCGCCTAACACACCCAACCCTGTGAAACACAATAAAAAAAGACTGCCACTGAAGAAAAGAATACCTGCGGTAAAAAACCATGAGGCAAATTCTAAAAACCGCATGGGTAATTGGTTCATTAAAATTCCGGTAGCCAATAATGCAAAGGCATGATAGAATTGGTACCGCACTGCCAATTCGAATGTGTCCACTCGGCCTGATTCAATTAATATTGGTTTAAGTGCATGCGCTCCAAACGCCCCTATCGCTACGGCTAGCAAACCAAAAGCTGAGCCTGTTAAAATTGTATTTCGTAAATTCATTTTAGTATTATTTTTTATTTATCGGTTCCAAAGATAGCAGAGCCTACACGCACCATTGTACTTCCTTCGTCTATTGCAATCTTATAATCTCCGCTCATGCCTATGGAGAGCTCGTTCATTTCAACGCCCATAGGTAACGATGAATTTTTTAAAACATCAAAAAACTTTTTCAAACTACGAAACTCGTTTCGAACCTGTTCCGGATTGTCGCTGAATGTGGCCATGCCCATCAAGCCAATAATTTTTATGTTTTGTAGATTTTTAAAAGATGATGACGACAGTAATTCCATCACCTCTTCTTCTGAAAATCCAAACT
>JBBRFY010000272.1:0-5221 GCA_038241205.1 Cytophagales bacterium | reverse complement strand
TATGTAATAAAGCCCTTTCAGGGCATGCTCTACTATAGTGAAATTCGACAGGGCTTCACCCTGTCTTATATTATAAAGCCCTTTCAGGGCATGCTCTACTATAGTGAAAATACAAATTGTTATTTGGTTCATCTCATCGTTTAATTTTAATAATTTCTAACTCCCCTGCTTTCATTAATCATCACTATCGTAAGAACTAACGAGATAATCGGTTACATGTCGTTTATCAGAATCGGTATTTTTATTTCGCACTTTCAGGCTATTAAGAATTTTTGTTCGACAGGGCTTCACCCTGTCTTATAATTATAAAGCCCTTTCAGGGCATGCACTACTATAGTGAAAATACAAATTGTTATGAGATTCATCTCATCACTTAATTTTAATTCTAACGCTCTCTGATTTCATTAAGAGTAACCATCTTAAGAACTAACGAGATTTTAAAATTTAAGAGCCCTGAAAGGGTTGGATAAAAAAACACAGGGCAAATAGCCCTGTGTTTTTAAGGTAATACTAATACAGCCCTGAAAGGGCGCGATGACTAATCGCTTACATATCGTTCATCAAAATCAGTGTTTTCATTTTGACTTTTCGGGGGCTGTTATAATTTTTTGTTCATACGATGGGCTTCGCCTCATCTTTTTTATGCAGCACGCTAGACGTTCACTCTGTTAAAGTAAAAACACAAATTATTCTTTAATTCACCTGCTTACTGAATCTTAATTACATCTACTGGATTCATTCGCCCTGCTTTCCATGCTGAGTAACCGCCAGCGATAATCACTAGCACGAAAGAAGCTAGGGCCACTAGCAAGAATGGATAATACGCAAGACCTACCCGATACGCGAAGGTGTCTAGCCATTCTTTAATAAGTAAGTATGAAAGTGGAAGGGCAACAAGATTTGCGATCATGGCCAGTTTCAAAAAATACCCCAAGTGCAACGTGGCAATTTGTTGAATAGAAGCACCAAGTACCTTACGGATTCCAAATTCGTTCATTCGTTTAATGGAAATGAAAGCGGCCATAGAAAAAATACCGAGCATCGAAACCACCACGATGATGAGTGTGCTGAACTGAAGCGAAGAAAAAGCCTTATTTTCTTTTTGATGTTCGTGATTGTAAAGCTCATCCACAAACCGAAAGGCGAACGGGTAACCTGGATTTACTTCTTTGTACTTTTTACCGATATTATCAATGATGGTTTTTTCATCACCCTGATATCGCACATAGACAAAATAGTCAGGATAATTGTTTTGCCAGGGAAGCCTCATGACTAACGGGTGAATTTTTTCATACACCGGACTAATGTTAATATCAGCAACAACACCTACCACAGTGCCATCCCATTTACCTTTCTCTTCAGGATGCGTATAGATTTTCTTTCCTATTGGATTGTCCCAACCTAATGCGCGAGCTGCAGTTTCATTAATCACAAAGGCCGCACCGCTGTCCGATGGAATGCCTGAATCAAATGTTCTTCCTTCCAAAAGTTTAATTCCCAAGGTTGAAAACAATTCGTCATCTGAAAAAACTTCATAAAGTTCTATGTTCTTGATACCGTCTTTACTCTCCACATAATACCAATCTTTCCAATACCCTCCGCTAATTCTAAATGAACTGTTCGATACAGCAGTTACTCCAACAACTTCTTTAAGTTTCTGTTTAAGCGTGATCATTTTGTTCACGGAGAAATCTTCTGGAAGACTAAACACCAACAAATTATTTCGGTCTATGCCCAAATCTTTTTTATGAATGAAACTCACTTGTTGTCCAGCCACAATCGTACACGCAATGCAGATGGCGGAGATTGAAAATTGAGTAAACATCAATGCCTGGCTAACGAAAGCATTGTATCCATTTCCCTTTGATTTTAAGTTCTGCGTAATACTACTCAACGCAAATTGACGTGCGGGAATCCATGCTGATAAAAAAACCAACGCTCCTATGCCGACTAAAATACCAATGAGTGATTTATTGTTAAAGAGCATACTAAATCGCAAGTTCGAATCCAGCAATTGCATTACTTGAGGGAAGAAAATGTAGAGCATCAATAATGCAATGAGAAAAGAGAGAACGCTAAAGAGTATCGCTTCCAAAACTACCTGCGTTATCAGTTGGTACTTCCGCGCACCTAAAACTTTTCGCACGCCCGTTTCTTTGGATCGGCTACTAAAATCTGCAATAGACAAATTGATGTAGTTAACAGCGGCTACAATAAGAAGCAAAACAGCGAGAACCGAAAACGCATAGACATAAATAGAACTGCCCTTGGCTGCAAACTCAGCTTTCAATTGTGGTCCTAGATAAACATCTTTTATCGGCTGAAAAGAAAGTGCAAATCCAGTTTCAATCCGATCAGATTTTTTTATGAATCGCTCCAATAGCAATTCAACTTTTGATTCCAGTTGCGAAGTGATCGGTTGTTTTAAGCGTACAAAAAGCGTTGATGATTCATCTAAAAATTCTACAGGTGACACAACGCTACTCAGTGAAAATTCCGCTTCATCGCGATTTAAAGTAATTGCCTCAAAGCCTAGGAAAGAGTGGGTCGGATCTTCAATAACAGCCGTTACCTGATACGTTTGTTTTTCATTGTTTATGGTGATTATTTTTTCAAGAGCATTGGTATCTCCAAATAATTGCAGTGCCTTTGTTTTAGTAAGCACAATAGCGTTAGGATGTTTCAAAGCATTGGCATTTCCGCTAATGAATTGAAAGGTAAGAACATGAAAGAAAGAAGTATCGGCATGTATTAGTCCACCGCAGTCCACTGCTTTGCCTTCGTAACGAAGGTAGGTGTTATTAGCATAACGCGTTCTTGTAAAAGTCTCTACTTCTGGAAGGTACTGTTTCAGGATGGGTCCTACAGCCAACGGAGCAATGCCATACTTTTCTAATTCTCCGTTCTCCCTCCGTTCTGAGTTTACACGATAGAGTCTGTCACATTCATAATGATGCTGATCAAATGATAATTGATAAGAAACATAAATAGCAATAGCCAGAAAGCTAAAGATCGCAAGAGAAAGTCCACCAAGCTTGAAAGCAAAATTTATTTTACTCTTGCGGATGTGGCGCAGACTGGTGACAAAATAATTTTTAAACATAGGGATTTGAGAATGTTGTGATGAAAATTTATTTCTTAATAAAATGCCAGGTCTGCAAAACCGAATTACATTCCACCTCAATTTTCTCTTCGCTTTCTTCTGTCCAAAATTCTTTACATAAGTATTGAATTTTTGAATGAGGTCACCTTCTATTTCTTCGTAGAGATGTGATGGACAGAACCAGCGGAGGAGGCGAAGGGCGTGTTTAGGAATATGGGTTTCAGTCTCTTTCATCGGTTACTAACTCGGGGTATTCATTACGTTATTTCATATATTTGATTATAATTTTATACTGAACGAATATGGAACGCATTGTAATTGAAGTGTCTCCCAACGTAGCAAGGGCTTGGCGCAAAATGCCCCAAGAACAAAAAACTGAAGTAGGCAACGAAGTGAGTGTTCGCATTGGTCAAAAGATATTCAAGGATTCCAAGGCAGAGTTTTTGGCTTTTATCGATGACTTGCAAAATCGCATGGCCGAGCGAGGTCTTACTCAGGAAAAGTTGGATGAGATTCTGAATGGCGAAGGATAAGATTTTTGTGTTTGATACCAATGCTCTTATCAGTGCATTTCTTGTTAAAGGTTCTGTGAGCGATAGAGCTTTCAAAAATGCAATTAAAGAGTCAACCCTTGGTATTTCAGAATCGTTGCTCAGCGAATTTATGGAAGTGCTTTGGCGGCCTAAGTTCGACAAATACTTTACAGAAACTGAGCGCGCTGAAGTGGTCTCGGAGGTATTGAAATATGGAATACATTTTTTACCAACTAAGAAAATCACCGCTTCTTCCGACCCTGATGACAACATGATCTTGGAATTGGCCATCACAGCACAAGCTGATTGTATCATCTCGGGCGATCCGCATTTACTTATGCTACATCCCTTTCGTGACATCCCTATTCTGAGCGCTGCCGATTTTCTTAATACATTTTGAAGTATCGTGTGTGTATTATCAACAACTGTTTTTATATCTCGTTTAAATTTTTGATTAAGGTCTCCTTCAATTTCTTCGTAGAGATGATCGGGGCAGAACCATTGAAGAAATCGTAAAGTCCATTTGGTATTTCTATTCATGCTTCAAATTGTCAACTGGATTCCTGATAGCCGCAATCAAAGCCTGGCTACCCACCGTAATCAAAGCGATAACCAGAATAAAAATGATGGGAATAAAAAAGAGCCACCCGGTAATTTGAATCTTAATCGCAAATTCATCTAACCACTTTTGAATGCCCCAATACGTTATAGGCAAGGATGCCGCTGAAGCAATGGCTATAAGAATAAGATATTCTTTTGTCAGAATTTTTAATAAGTTAAAAATGGTAGCACCGAGAACTTTGCGAATGCTTATCTCCTTCGTTCGTTGATGCACCGAGAATAGTGACAATGCGAAAATGCCGAGACAGGAAATAATGAGAGCCAGCAGGCAAAAAAGATTAAACAATTTCGCCAATCGCTCATCGGCTTCATATTGCTTATTGAAATTATCTTCTAGAAAAAAATAGTCGAAGGCATTGTCTGGAAAGTAGGTATTCCATGATTGCTGGATCTGACTAAGCGCGTTAGGAATATTTTTGTCCGCTCCCTCAGTCAACTTGAGCGTCATAGATGGACCCATGTTTGCCGTGTAAAGCATTGGCTGAATGGCTTTCTTGAGAGACTCCTGATGAAATTCTTCCAATACGCCAACGATTAAACATTTACTTTCTCCCCAGTAAATCGTTCCTCCAATAGCATCTTCTGGTTTCGCGTAAGCGAGTAGCTCTGTACCTCTCCGATTTATAATGACAGGTTCCGTCTTATCGCCAAAACTTCCGACTGGAAAGTCTTTTTCGTGAAAATTTCTTCCAGCCAACAGTTTGAGTTGATACGATTGTATAAAATCAGGGTCAATCACATTAATACCAAATTTCTGCGAAGGTCCATCCATTACTTTTTTTATTGATCCATTCCATCCGGTACCCATCATATTACCGGGCACATCAGTAGATGTTGTTACAGAATGTATAACTGACAATGATTGTAGCTGATTTTTAAATCCCGAAAGTTTTAAAAGGTAAGTGGAATCAACATTAGAGGGTGCCTTCATAACAATCGACTTTTTAATATCAGCACCTAAAAA
>JBBRFY010000271.1:0-5259 GCA_038241205.1 Cytophagales bacterium | reverse complement strand
TATCATAAGGAGTGCAAAAGGCCAGCACATTGCAAATAGAATGCACCAAAGTAAAAAAGCAATTAATGTCTTCATGATTGCTGTAGTTTCGTATCATGCTACAAACAGTCAACCAAACTCGTAATCGTTCAATGCGCGTTTCATTGATATGTAAGCATTCGGTAACTATCCGAAAATGTACAATGAAGTGTACGGATTTGAGTTAACGTGTTTTAAGTGTTTATGTGTTTAAGTGTTTTGGATTTCCCGCAGTGTCTACGGCCTCGGGGACGCTGTCGGTTTACCAATCTTCGTTGATGCTTTTTTTAAATCTCTTTCTCCGCAGTGTCTCCCGCCTCGGGGACGCTGACGGTTAAACCAATCTTCGTTGATGTTTTTTTAAATCTTTTAATTAGAACGAAGCAATTAATTTTACTGCAGTCTGTTAAAAGTTATACATTTCAACTATGAAAAAACTTATTCTTCTTTTTACCCTCATCGTTCATTTTAGTTTTGCTCAGGAGTTGAAATGGGAGACCATACCGCTAGACGTTAAAACTTCTATAAGAGGTATGTCGGTTGTTAATGATAGTGTGGCATGGATAAGTGGGAGTGGTGGTTATGTAGCACAAACTCTTAATGGTGGTGTTGAGTGGGTGCAAAAGCAAATACCGGGATTTGAAAAATCAGAGTTTCGTTCTCTTTATGCGTTCAGCGCTACATCGGCTATTGTTGCTAACTCAGGAGCGCCCGCTAATATTTTGATTACAAATGATGGTGGGTTGAATTGGCGAATCGTGTATTCAAACGAAAACAAAGATGCATTTTTTGATGGCATTGATTTTTGGAATGATAAAGAAGGTATTATTTATGGTGATCCCATTGAAGGCAAAATGCTTTTGCTTCGAACACACGATGGCGGACAGCATTGGGAAGAAATAAAAAATAGTCCGAAACTTGATGAAGGTGAAGCATCTTTCGCGGCAAGCGGAACCGGTATTCGGTGTTTGAAAAATAATAGCGTAGTGATTGCGACAGGCGGTAAAGTTTCGCGCTTGTGGAATTCGAATGATAAAGGTTTGCACTGGAATTTTATTCCATCGCCTATGATACATGGTGAGAGTTCGACAGGAATATTTTCAATTTCTTTTTGGGATGAAAAAAAAGCCAACATTGTTGGCGGTGATTATTTGAAAGACTCATTATCCATCGACCATAATTTTTACACATTGAATGGCGGTAAAAGTTGGTTAAGACCAATCTCTCCAACGCGCGGTTATCGCGAATGCGTAGAATACGTTGATGAAAAATTAATGATCGCGACAGGACCCAGCGGAACAGACATTTCAAACGATGGAGGGTTAACCTGGGCACCTCTTTCTAATGAAAAATCATTTCATGTTGTACGTAAGGCACGCAGCGGATCGCTCATTATCCTTGCAGGAAATTCTAAAGTAGCAATTTTAAAAATTAAGTAATCTTATCAAGAGAGGGTGAGGTCGTTGTAGAGTTTATAAGTACAACTATTCAAACCGAAAGACTTTTGTGTAAATTTATTTCATGTTTCGAATTGCTCTCATCTTGGTTTTCTACTGTACTGCAATTACTGCTTGTGCTCAGCAGCAAGATGAAATTCGAAAAAGTATTTTCTTTGGCGGAGGTAGTTATGAAATAGATGAGTTTCAAGGAATAGAGCTGTATCAATGGCTTGATTCTGTTCCGGATTTATTGGAGAAATATAGTATTCAATTAATAAGCCACACCGATCCAATTGGGGGAAAAGAATTTAACGAGTGGCTTTCGAAAATGCGAAGTGAAGCAGTTCAGTATTTATTGATCCAAAAAGAAATTCCGCAACATAAAATATCCGTTAAAGATTGGGGTTTGGAAAATGCTGTGTACCGAAATGACAATTACAAAGGTATGCGAATGAATAGACGCGTAGATGTGATTTTATATCCCGTTGTTTTTTAAGAATAGGTACCAAAAAAAAAAGGGGAATCTCAAAATACCTTTGGCTAGGTTACTACGAAAACAGATAAACAACCGATAGAAATTACCGGATACCGATCACCGATCACTGATCACTCCGTCCCCAACATCCGGCAACTAAAAACCAGCAACCCAAGCGCGCCTCATTCTTTTATTTCCTGCAACTCTATATTAGTATTACTTTTGCGGATTCATTTTAAGCGCACAGGTAATTTCATGGAGAATATTCGAAATTTTTGCATCATCGCACACATCGACCACGGAAAAAGCACGCTGGCTGACAGGCTATTGGAGTTTACCGGCACCCTAAATGAGCGTCAAATGGAGGCTCAGGTTCTTGACAACATGGATTTGGAGAAGGAGAAGGGCATTACCATTAAAGCCCACGCCATCCAGATGAAATATAAATTGGATGGTCAAGAATATGTTTTGAATCTGATCGACACCCCCGGGCACGTAGATTTTTCATACGAGGTTTCTCGCGCAATTGCCGCCTGCGAGGGTGCTTTGCTGATTGTTGATGCCAGTCAGGGTATTGAAGCGCAGACGATTTCTAATTTATACCTCGCGTTAGAGCATGATCTGGAAATTATTCCGGTATTGAATAAGATTGACCTTCCGCATGCTATGCCAGAAGAAGTGACCGATGAAATTGTAGAAATGATTGGTTGCAAGCGCGAGGATGTTATCCGCGCAAGCGCAAAAGAAGGTAAAGGCATTGAAGAGATTTTACATGCCATTGTGAAGCGAGTTCGCGCACCAAAAGGTGATCCTAAAGCGCCTCTTCAAGCCATGATTTTTGATTCGGTATTTAATTCTTTTCGGGGAATTGAAATCTACTTCAGAGTTTTCAATGGTACGATGAAGAAAGGAGAGAAGATCAAGTTTGTTGGTACCGGACAAGAATATAACGCAGATGAAATTGGTGTGCTTAAATTAGGCAAGCAACCGCTCAATGAAATTAGTGCGGGCAATGTGGGCTACCTTATTTCGGGTATTAAAGTAGCGAAGGAAGTTCATGTTGGCGATACGATAACGAGCGCACTCAATCCGGGTGTATCATTAAAAGGTTATGAGCAGGTTAAACCGATGGTGTTTGCCGGAATTTATCCTGTGGAAACATCGGAGTTTGAAGAACTTCGTGCGTCAATGGAAAAGCTTCAGCTTAATGATGCTTCATTGGTTTGGGAATTAGAAACTTCGGCTGCATTAGGTTTTGGTTTTCGATGCGGATTCTTGGGTATGCTCCACATGGAAATCATTCAAGAACGCTTAGAGCGTGAGTTTAACATGACGGTTATTACAACGGTACCGTCAGTGCAATTTAAAGCTCACCTTACGGATGGTACGCAGGTTGATATTAATGCGCCTTCAGAAATGCCCGATCCTACTCGTATCAAAATCATTGAAGAGCCTTACATAAAAGCACAGATTATTAGCAAGTCAGAATACATTGGCCCAATCATTGGCTTGTGTATGGATAAGCGGGGTATTATAAAAAATCAAAATTACCTTACCACCGATCGCGTGGAAATGTCATTTGAAATGCCGCTCTCTGAAATTGTATTCGACTTCTTCGATAAATTGAAATCAATTTCACGAGGATACGCTTCGCTGGATTATCATCTCATCGGTTTTCAAGAATCGGATATGGTGAAGTTGGACATTATGTTGAATGGTGAAAAAGTAGATGCTTTAAGCGCCATTGTTCATAGAGCCAAATCGCAGGATTGGGGAAGAAAGTTGTGCGAGAAATTAAAAGAGTTGATTCCACGGCAAATGTTTGAAATCGCAATTCAGGCTGCCATCGGTCAGAAAATTGTATCGCGTGAAAACATTAGTGCTATTAAGAAGAACGTAATTGCAAAATGTTATGGTGGTGATATTTCGCGTAAGCGTAAATTATTAGAGAAGCAGAAGAAAGGTAAGAAGCGCATGCGCCAGATCGGAACAGTAGAAGTTCCGCAAGAAGCGTTTATGGCGATTTTAAAGATTGATTAAATAATATCGTTATGGAAAGAAATTATGATGAAGTAATCTCAGACATGCTGATCCAGTTAGATCAGATTGAAAGACGCATGCAAAAGGCGGATAAGCGAATGGAAGCTTTTGATAAGCGAATGAATATGTCAATCAAAAGATTAGTGAAAGGTGAGACGCGCATGGAAATGTTTGACAAGAAGTTGGAGCAATCTTTCAAAGACCAAAGGGAGATTAATCAAATGCAATCAAAAGTGAATCAGTATTTTCTTGATTTCATAAAGAATAATTCTTTCAAAGCATGAAAAATATAAGTTCTGATCGGGATAAGTCAATTAAGGAAATGTTGACTAAGCTTAGGGCAATGAATAAGAGAGGTGAAAAGGCTTTAAAGAAAGCAGATAAATTATTGGAGAAGCAAGATCAAATTCTTCAAAAGGAAATTGCTGATTATAACAGAAAATATGGTAAGTAATAATTGAAAATTAAAGTCCGATGCAGGATCTCGTACAAACTTCATACACACTCATTGACGGCAAGAAGGTATCGACTGATATCAAAAATGAAATTACTGAGGCCGTTGCTCTTCGTAAACAAGAAGGAAAGAAAATTCCTCACCTCGCTATTATTTTAGTGGGCGATGATGGTGCAAGTCAGACGTATGTGGATAATAAAGTAAAGTCGTGCAAGGCGGTTGGCTTTCATTATACCATGATGCGTTTTGCCGATACGATTAGCGAAGAAAAATTAATGAAGCACATTGATCATGTAAATGACGATGAAGATGTTGATGGATTCATTGTTCAACTTCCGTTACCGGATCATATATCGGTTGAAAAGATTACAGAAAAAATTCGTTCCGATAAAGATGTGGACGGATTTACCAATCATAATTTCGGCAGTATCATATCAAAGAGTCCATTGTTAATGCCAGCAACTCCATTTGGTGTAATGGAATTACTGCGCAGATATGGAATTGAAACTGAAGGTAAGCATGCTGTGGTTATTGGTGCGAGTCGCATTGCAGGCGCACCGTTAAGTATGATGTTGGTAGAGCAAGCACATGCCACAGTTACCATCTGTCATAAGTTTACAAAAGACCTTGCAAAATATACACGCTCTGCCGATATACTTTTAACAGCCGTTGGAAAACCTGGATTGGTTACGGCCGATATGGTAAAGGAAGGTGCGGTTGTTATCGATATCGGCACGACACGCGTTGAAGGACCAGAATATCCGAAAGGCTGGGCGATTAAAGGTGATGTTGATTTCAAAAATGTAGCGCCTAAAACTTCTTTCATTACACCT
>JBBRFY010000270.1:0-5314 GCA_038241205.1 Cytophagales bacterium | reverse complement strand
AGAAAATTCGATCCGATAAAGATGTGGACGGATTTACCAATCATAATTTCGGAAGTATTATTTCAAAGAGTCCATTGTTAATGCCAGCAACTCCATTTGGTGTAATGGAATTACTGCGCAGATATGAAATTGAAACTGAAGGTAAGCATGCTGTGGTTATTGGTGCGAGCCGCATTGCAGGTGCTCCCTTAAGCATGATGTTAGTAGAACAAGCGCATGCCACAGTTACCATCTGTCATAAGTTTACAAAAGACTTAGCGAACTACACACGTTCTGCCGATATTCTTTTAACAGCCGTTGGCAAACCAGGCTTGGTTACTGCCGACATGGTAAAGGAAGGAGCCGTTGTTATAGACATTGGAACAACACGCGTTGAAGGACCAGAATATCCGAAAGGCTGGGCGATTAAAGGTGATGTTGATTTCAAAAATGTAGCGCCTAAAACTTCTTTCATTACACCTGTTCCCGGAGGCGTTGGCCCGATGACCATCGCATCACTTTTGTTAAATACCTTGCGCGCTACAGAGTTGAGAGAACCTTAAAGTTATTTTTGATTTAAGATTTGGGATTTGGGATAAGGTATTCGAGAGCGTACTCCAATCGCTATCGGGATTAGAATGATAAGGTAAACATTTTGATTTTGCCGACTCAAACTTGAAACTTGAAACCTTGAACCTTGAACACCACCCTCGAACAACCATCAACCATCAACGATTTATCTTAATTGGAAACCATTGTAAAAATAGCAACTTACCTTCCCGTAATGGAAGACTTCTACACCATTCAGGGAGAAGGCTTCTATCAAGGTAGTGCTGCTTATTTTATTCGGTTGGGCGGGTGTGATGTGGGTTGTGTGTGGTGTGATGTAAAAGATTCTTGGGATGCCTCGCTTCATCCTTCAATAAGCATTGATGAAATAACCGCTCGTGCAAAAACAAGTGGAGGAAAGATAGCGGTGATTACCGGTGGCGAACCTGCCATGTATGATCTTACTGATTTGACTCAATCATTAAAAGATTCAGGATTAAGAACACATATTGAAACGTCTGGCGTTTATCCGTTAACTGGAATATGGGATTGGGTTTGTTTTTCGCCCAAGAAATTTAAAGCGCCACATGCTTCAATTTTAAGTGAGGCTGATGAACTAAAAATTATTATTTTTAATAAGAGTGATTTTGCATGGGCGGAAGAATTTGCATCAAAGGTAAAATCATCGTGTCAACTTTTTCTGCAGCCAGAATGGTCAAGAGAAAAAGAAATGCTTCCACTTATTATTGATTATGTAAAGGCCAATCAAAAGTGGCAAGTGTCATTGCAAGTTCATAAGTATATGAACATTCCATAGCGGAGGTACGATTGTCGATGTACGAATTACGACATCGAATTACGATTCTTAAATCAATGTCGTTTCCTTAAGCTTCCATACCCTCTTCCTTTTGGAGAGGGCAGGGTGAGGTTTAAAAAAAAGAAAGCTTAAGGAAACGACATTGATTCTTAAATTGTACATCGTAATTTGTAAATTGAAAATAATTATTGATGACTATTTCAGAATTCAAAACTCAGATGAACAAATGGGGACAAGAGAAAGTCCCTTTTTTGTTTATGGTTGATTTTGAAATAGAGAATCCTCTGATCATTCGGTTGTCAGATGTAGATAGAAATAAAATACTTTTTAATGTCAATGGATTTACCAATGGAAATGATTCGTCCAATAATCCAGAATCCATTTCAATTCAAAAGCTACCCATCCTCTTTACAGAATATCAAAAGAAATTTGATGTTGTATTCAAGCATTTAGAATATGGAGATTCATTCCTGACTAATCTTACTGTAAAGACAGAAATTAAAGTCAATCGTTCTTTATACGATATTTTTTATTTCAGCAAAGCAAAGTATAAACTCCTCTACGAAAATCAGTTTCTTGTTTTTTCACCTGAGACGTTTGTGAAGATTAAGAATGGAAAGATATTTTCCTTTCCGATGAAAGGAACCATCGATGCTGCCATTCCTGATGCGCGTGAAAAAATCCGGGATGATAAAAAAGAATTTGCTGAACATGTGACCATCGTTGATTTGATTCGCAATGATTTGAGCTTAGTGGCTACCCATGTTGAAGTGGCCCGGTTTCGATATATAGAAGAGATTCGAACTCATTCAAAAAGTTTGCTTCAAGTGAGTTCTGAAATCTCAGGCGTGTTATCAGTTAATTTTGAAAAACATTTGGGTGATGTAATCGTAGCTCTTCTTCCGGCAGGATCAATAAGTGGAGCGCCAAAACAAAAAACAATTGAGATCATTAAGCAAGCAGAAGGAGAGAAGCGGGGATTTTATACAGGTGTATTTGGATATTTTGATGGCGAAAGCTTGGATAGCGGTGTAATGATTCGGTATATTGAACATGCGCACGGAAAATATTTCTACCGCAGTGGTGGAGGTATTACAACGCAAAGCGATGCCATGGCCGAATATCACGAAGCATTAGATAAAGTATATGTCCCTGTTGATTGAATCGATTAAGTTATTGGATGGACAGTTTCATAACCTGTTTTATCATGAACAGCGCATGAACCGTGCATTAAAAATGCTCTGTGGTGTGCATGATCATTTTGATCTCGAAATGTTTTTGCAACACATCGAAAAACCGAATCAGGGACTTTTTAAATGTCGCCTGGTGTATGATGATCAATCCAGAGAAATAGAATTTGTTCCGTATCAACCCAAGATTATTCGAAACTTGACGATCGTTGAGCATGATCGTATTTCGTACGAGTTTAAATATCAGGACAGAAAATTAATTAACAGATTGTATGAATTGCGAAAAGACAGTGATGATATTCTCATTGTTAAGCGAGGGCACGTTACGGATTCTTCGTATGCCAACATTGTTTTTCGCAAAGGGAAGAGATGGTTTACACCCTGGTCGGCATTGTTAAAAGGCACCCAGCGCACCAAGTTGTTAGAAAGAAACGAAATCACTGAAATGGAAATTCTTGTTGAGGATATTAAATCTTTTGAATCCTTTAAACTCATCAACGCCATGCTTGAATTTGATGCCCCCGAAATTGAAGTATCCAATATAGTTTTTTAGTTTTGAAGATGAAGTGTACCTATCTTTTAGTATTGCTGACCTTATCGTTATCTGGTACTAGTGCTTATGCACAACTCAGCACAACCTCAAAAAAAGCAATTGAGTATTATACACAGGCTGACAATTTCCGTGTTCGTGGCCATTATGATCAAACTCTTGCCTTGTTGAATATGGCGCTTGCAAAAGATAAAAATTTCGTTGAGGCGTATTATCGTCTTGGGCTTACCTATCATTCCATGAAGCAGTATCCCAAAGCAATGGAAGCGTATGAAAAGGGATTAAGTCTCACGGAAGATGTTAAAAAGAAAAAAGTTTTTTGGTATGACTTAGGCGAGCTTTATCTGTTGGAAGGTAATTACGATAAGGCGATGAAGGTGTTGAGTGCATTTGTGAACAACGAATCGCAAAACAAACAAAAGATTGATCGCGCAACGTTACTTTTTAAAAGTGCCGAGTATGCAGCCAAAAATCAAAACAATGATTCTGGTTATAAGAAAAGAATGTTGAGCGACACGGTAAATCATTTTGTGTTGCAATACTTCCCCGTGTTAACTGCCGACCAACAACATTTGATTTTCACTAGGAGAGTTGGCGATGGACCCAATGATGATGAAGATTTGGTGATATGCGATAAAGACTTGAACAACAAATGGAAATTTCCGGTATCCATTTCTAAAAATATTAATACACGGTTGAATGAAGGAACAAGTACAATATCTGCCGATGGAAGAAAAATTATTTTCACTTCATGCACAGGGCGCGATGGTGTTGGAAGTTGTGATTTATACGAAAGCAAAAGAGTTGGAAGTGAATGGTCGGAGCCAAAAAATCTTGGAAGAAATGTGAATAGTGCCGAATGGGAATCACAACCATCGCTTTCTGCTGATGGAAGAACACTATACTTCGTTTCAGATAGAAGAACTGGATTAGGAAACAGAGATATCTGGATTTCAAGTTTGAATGATGCTGGTCAATGGACGAAAGCAGTGAATGCTGGTAAGCAGGTTAATTCGCAATACGATGAGATTTCTCCTTTCATTCATGTAAACAATCAAACATTATATTTTGCTTCGAATGGATTGCCTGGTTTTGGAGGGTACGACATTTTTTATTGTGAGCGCGACTCATTGGAGTGGTCCACACCAAAGAATTTTGGTGCGCCTTTAAACGATCATGAAGATCAATTCTCACTTTTTATTACGGCCGATGGAGAGAAGGGATATTATTCGCATGAGGAAACGCTATCGTCAGGTCATTCACGAAGTAAAATTTATGAAATTGAAATTCCGATTGAAAACCAGATGAAGTTTCGAAGCAACTATGTTTCTGGAATAATCACAGACAAAATTTCAAAACAACCGCTCTCTGCCAAAGTAGAGCTTATTAATTTAAAAACCGATAGGGTTGAATCACTGGTAGAATCTGACTCCATAACCGGTGAATACCTTATCGTGCTAACGCAAGGTGCAGAGTATGCGCTATACGTAAATAAAGAAACCTACCTTTTTAAGAGTTACAACTTTAACTATTCTGAAGTTAAAGATTTTAAACCCATTGTCGTCAACATCGCTTTAGAAAAAGCAAAGGAAGGTTCAGTAGTGGTTCTAAATAATATATTTTTTGATGTAGATAAATTTGAATTGCAGGATCGATCAAAATCAGAAATGCAAAAGGTAATTCGATTTTTAAACGATAATCCAAATCTAAGAATTGAAATTAGTGGACATACCGATAATTCGGGATCCGCCCCATATAATAAGCAGCTATCCGACAAGAGAGCGCTATCAGTTTATAACTATCTCGTTACAAAAGGAATTAATAATAAACGTTTAAACTATAAGGGCTATGGTTCAGAAATGCCAATCGCCACCAATGATGCTGAGGAGGGTCGTAAACTGAATCGAAGAATCGAGTTTAGAATAATTAAGTAACCAACAAACATTAACAATCGTTGTAGATCACCCAAAAAACCACAGATTTCCCTTACAACGATTAGCACAAACGATTTCTACGACCCATTTTGGGGTATTTATTTTATGTATGCATACTAAATTTTGTGGTAGAAGTCTTTTGAGAGTTATTATTTTGTTATAAGTTTGGATGCATATTTAAATATTCATTAACCTAACCTTTACAGAATGAAGAGAATTCTACTAGTATGCTTAACAGCGGTGATCATGCTCACAAGTGGTGAGTTATGGGCACAGGAACGGACGGTGACCGGAA
>JBBRFY010000269.1:0-5321 GCA_038241205.1 Cytophagales bacterium | reverse complement strand
CAATGCGATCGTCTAATAAAGCGTTAAAGATTGCTTCTTGATCTGCTTTTGTTTTGATGGCCGGATTCCATTTGATGCGTGTACCCAATCGCTTGTAGTCAGTATCATTAAACCAAAGGTGATGGATGCAGGCTTCGGCAGTAATTTTTTTCTTTTCAAGGGGAATGTCATTTTGAAAAAGTTCTGTTTCTTTTGCTGTCGAAATGTGGAGAATATGCAGACGGGTGCCGTGTTTTTTTGCAAGCGAAACAGCAAACGATGATGACTTGTAACACGCTTCTGCACTTCTAATTAACGGATGATTTTCCATTGGAACATCTTCACCAAATCGTTCTTTAAAATCAATTAAGTTTTGGCGAATGGTGGGTTCGTATTCACAATGAGAAGCAATAATAGATGGAAAGCGCGTGAAAAATCCTTCCAACGTTTTGGGATCATCAACCAATAAATTTCCAGTAGAAGAACCCATAAAAATTTTTAAACCACATACAGTTTTCAAATCGGTTTTCATTACCTCATCAAGGTTGTCGTTGGAGGCGCCCATGAAGAAGGAGTAATTTGCCAATGAGGTTCGCGCAGCAATTTGATATTTGTCTTCCAACAATTGCTGCGTAAAGGCCGGAGGACTTGTGTTGGGCATCTCCATAAAACTGGTAACGCCACCCGCAACAGCCGCTCGCGATTCAGAAAAAATAGTGCCTTTGTGTGTAAGTCCGGGTTCGCGAAAGTGTACCTGGTCATCAATGGCGCCCGGCAGCAAAAGTTTTCCTTTTGCATCAATTACCTTGTTTGCCTTGCGGTATGATAGATTTGGGCCAATGGCTTCGATGTGTTGGTTGTTGATAAAGACATCGGCCGTAAAGACCTTGCCTTCATTGACTATATTTGCGTTCGTTATTAATATTGATTTCATCCCCTAAAAATAAAGCCTTACGTGCAAGCGATTACATCTTTTGAGAATTTTAATTTGAATAAACAACTGTTGGAGGCTGTAGCTGAACTTGGGTTCACCATACCAACAGACATTCAGCAGAAATGCATACCGGTACTTTTAGGCGGACAAGAGGTAATTGGAATTGCGCAAACCGGCACAGGTAAAACCGCTGCGTATATGTTGCCGCTTTTAATGAAAATAAAGTATGCGCAAGGTGTAGAACCGCGAGCCGTTATTTTTGGGCCAACAAAAGAGCTGGTTATTCAGTTGGCAGAACATGCACAGCAGTTGGCAAAGTACACGGATATACGAATCGGTTGTTTATACGGAGGTGTGGGTGCAAAAGGGCAAATCGAAATGATTGAAAAGGGTGTGGATGTTTTAGTGGCAACACCGGGTCGGTTCATGGAGATTTATTTGAAGGGAGCATTACCTACCAAGTTTATTAAAATGATGGTGCTCGATGAAGCCGATCGAATTATGGACATGGGCTTTATGCCGCAGGTTCGAAAAATATTAGAGGTACTTCCGCGCAAGCGACAGAATATGCTTTTCTCGGCAACCTTTCCTGCAAAAGTAGAACGGCTCTCTGCTGAGTTTTTAGAATTTCCGATTACGATTGCCATAACGCCTCCGGCCACAACGGCTGTGCAAGTAGAGCAAGAGTTGTATGAGTTACCGAACCTGCGCACAAAAATTAATTTCTTAGAGTATCTTTTGAGAAATGATGAATTGAGCCGTGTAATGATTTTTGCGCGTACAAAAGATGTGGCGAATAATATTCATGTGTACTTAAAAGGTTTGCGCATTGGCGAAGTGCGTGTAATTCTTTCTAACAAAGGGCAGAACACACGCATGAATGCTGTGAATGATTTTAAAGAAGGTAAGGTACGCGTATTGGTATCAACAGATGTAACGGCACGCGGTCTTGACATAACAAAGGTATCGCATGTTATAAATTTTGATGTGCCCATTTTGTATGAAGATTATGTGCATCGCATTGGTAGAACGGGTCGAGCGGCAGAGGTGGGTAAAGCCATTACCTTTGCCACCATTGCAGAAGACTATCACATTTTAAAGATTCAAGATTTAATTCGCAAGAAAATTCCGCTTAAAGAATTGCCTGTTGATCTGGTGATTAGTAAAACGCCATTTGATGAAGCACAATCTATGGCGCGCGAAATTGATGAACAGAAAAGAAAAGACAATCCTGACTTTAAAGGAGCCTTCCACGATAAGAAAGTAAAGTGGAAGTAATCTATTGCAAGGGCATCTCTAAAAACTCGTTTTTTTCTAGCCTCATCCCCTCCCTTCTCCGGTTGAGAAGGATAAGCGGAGGTTTTTATAAACGCCTTTAATTCTGTTGATCAATATTTCATGTTTAGCATCAGAAAGTTCTTGCTAAAAAATTGCCGTTCCGAAATCGGTTTCAATCTTATTTCTTCTATTATCTTTCCATAAAAATATCAGTATGACAAACCACGACCTTCTCCACTTTGTAAAGCAACGCAATGCGCACGAAAGCGAATTTATTCAGGCAGTAGAAGAAGTAGCGCTTTCGGTCGGGCCTGTGTTAGATAAACATCCTGAATTTCGTAGTCTCAAAATTTTTGAACGCATCACCGAACCGGAGCGTCTCATTTCGTTTCGTGTAACGTGGCTTGATGATAAAGGAGAGGCGCAAGTCAATCGAGGTTATCGTGTACAAATGAACAGCGCCATTGGGCCTTACAAAGGAGGTCTTCGTTTTCATCCTTCTGTTACGCAAAGTGTTTTAAAGTTTTTAGCATTCGAACAGGTTTTTAAAAATGCCCTTACTGGTGTGCCGATGGGTGGAGGTAAAGGCGGAAGTGATTTTGATCCGAAAGGAAAAAGCGAAAATGAAATCATGAAATTTTGCCAGGCGTTTATGGGCGAACTCGCGCGCCACGTTGGTCATCGTGTTGATGTGCCTGCAGGCGATATTGGTGTAGGCGGAAGAGAGATTGGTTATTTGTTTGGCGCCTATAAAAAAATTAAAAACGAATTTACCGGAGTGCTTACCGGCAAAGGTATTGGCTGGGGAGGAAGTTTGATTAGAACCGAAGCCACTGGCTATGGACTGGTTTACTTTGCTGAAAATATGCTGCAGCATAAAAAGGATTCCATAAAAAATAAAATCTGTTTAGTATCGGGTTCGGGTAACGTGGCACAGTATGCCATTGAAAAAATAATTCAGCTGGGCGGCAAAGTGGTTAGTGCTTCTGATTCGACCGGATTTATTTATGATGAGGCAGGCGTTACAAATGAAAAGCTTCAGTTTTTAATGGATCTAAAAAATAATAGACGCGGACGCATAAAAGAATATACGGATAAATTTAAAAATGTTGTGTACAAGGATATTGATGAGAAGGCTGATCACAATCCACTCTGGAATATAAAAGCAGATTGTGCCTTTCCATGCGCCACCCAAAATGAAGTAAATGAAAAGGATGCAAATAATCTAGTGAAGAATGGAGTGAAACTTTTAGCAGAAGGTGCCAACATGCCCACTACACCAGAAGGTATTAACGTTCTTATTAATAATGGAATACTGTACGCGCCTGGCAAAGCATCAAATGCGGGAGGGGTTGCTACCTCTGGCTTAGAGATGACACAAAATTATATGGGCGCCAACTGGACGCGTGAAGAAGTAGATGCAAAACTCTATAACATTATGAACGGCATCCATCAAACGTGTCTTGATGCAGCAAATGAATATGGCCAGCCGGGCAACTACATGGCTGGTGCAAACATTGCCGGTTTTCTAAAAGTGGCGCGAGCGATGAAAGCGCAAGGAGTGGTGTAGTAGTAAGAACATATTAACCTCTTGTGATGCCCGACTAACCCAAAACGAATTGATACTAAAGAACAGAAAGATGAATTTGTGAGAAAGAACCCCCGCTATAAGTTCACAGACCAAGAGAAAGAAATGGATTTTTGAGAAAATATATCTTACTAACACGATGTCTTTATGAAAACGCTAATCACAATTCTTACCATTGTATCATTAGCATTTTTAAGTTCATGCGATTTGTTTGGTGATGACCCCGAACTACCACCCATTACTACAGAAGGTAAAGGAACATTTGGTTGTTTGGTTAATGGTAAATTATTTCTTCCCAACGCCCCTTTAGGGTATGGAAGTGGGGTAAGAGCTGAATTATTCGCAAACGACACTATTAATGCATTGAATATATATGCAAGTAATAATGTCGCTAAGCAAAATATCTTTATTTCAATACTTGATAAGCCAGATCTCAGAATAAGCAATACATATGATCTAAGCGATATAACTCGTTGTGGCTTTGAATACCTTAATTACAGTACATCACCTAGTGTAGGTATAATGAAGTTGTTTCTGGTAGTATTAAATTATTAACGTTCAACACTACTAATCCACAAAGCATGATTATTGCCGGCACTTTTGAGCTCACAGCTAAAAGTGTTGAGTGTGGGGAAATAAGTATAACAAGTGGTCGATTTGATATCAGTGATGTCACACAATAATTCAAGTTATAACCACCTTCTAATCCCTCCCATTATGTATGTCATTATAAAAAGACTTGGCTTTGTTTTGTTATTTCTTTTCATAACCATTGTTGACTTTGCTCAAGTAACAACTACAATCAGTGCAGGCTCTAACTGGAAAGATGCCAATTCCTTGGTCTGTGTCCTCACCATAGTCGTAATTTAAGTATTCTATATCCATAGGGATAAAATATCGGTAGGGTCAAATTTGTTCAGATGATTTTAGTCCCGTTAGGGATGTAACGTATTTCGTGGCTATGGCACTATTGGCGGGTAATAATTTTTCTACTAATATAGCGCCCTGCTGGGGATTAAGTTAACGACTATGGTGTCCTCACAGACCACAAATATATTTCGGTCTGGGGGGACACAGACCGAGGTAAGGACCGGGTTTATGTATTAAATGAATCCGAAATAAATGAAGAGTTACATCATCGCTTATTAGTTTCGGCTGAACCAGATAACTAACACAGAACCAAAAAAGATAGGGGATAGAATATTAGAAATTAAAGCATTTCGCTTATTTTCAGTTCTCACTCTTATCCAGAAAAAAGTGAACAATGCTAATACCAATAGTACCACAGCATTGTCTCGTTCCTTGAGTTCAACGGAGGAGATTCTGTGGCGGCTGACACTTTATTTCGATCATTCATTTTTTTGGATATCAAGAAATTTAATTCACACGGTTGACCATCATGCTAACTCCGTGGTCTGTACGGAGGCAAGAATATTATATTTTTACTGATCGCTGTTGCTGCGATATTAGCATCGGGCAATTTAACCTTGTGTAAGGTTCGAATACCCGTCACATCTGCAATTTCATCGGTAAGGCCCATTA
>JBBRFY010000268.1:0-5334 GCA_038241205.1 Cytophagales bacterium | reverse complement strand
AACACCGAATAATTGCCGGGAGGAAGTTTGATGCAAAATGAACCATCGGTTTTGCTTCGAACTTGTGCAACGGGAGCTCCTTGAATTTCAGTAAAAAATCCATCAACCTGTTTTGTGTGTTGTAGGTTAATTAGATTATAGACGATAATTTCTCTAACAATACCTTGTTGAGGTGAACTTCGCTTATCAGGCCCTGGCATTTGATTTCCTTCAAGCCAAAATACCTTACCATGTATACCCTGCTTTTGAGCTAGCACATTTAACTGAAAAGTTATTAGCGCTATCGAGAGAAGAAGTTTTGTCATAGACTAACGTAATGAAACTTTAAAACCAATGCGCTTCACGAAGCTTTTGTTAGAAAATAATGCGAAGGTTGTGTGTTTGAGAGTCAGCCTCAAAACAGCATGTACACCAAGCACATCAGGAGAAAAAGTAAGAATATAATCATACGTTTGGGGTTAGTGGTTCTTTATAATTTGAGGCATTCCGTGGTAATCAATGTCACTGGTTATGTCTTTATCTATCTCTAAAGTGCCTTGCACATGTACTTTGGCAGATGAAATTCCTTTGGCCTCTACAACGGCATCAGACGCCTCAAGGTTATATGCTTTTAATCTGCTGGCTAATTTTAACTCAGCATCGAGATTATTTACATGGCCTGAAAGTTCAGCTTCAGCTTTTCCGGTGAGTTGAATAATTAAATTTTGAGCGTTTAAACTTCCTTTTACTTTTATAGGGCCTTTAATTTCGATGTCCATATCGTCAGTCGTAAAGTTATCAAAGGTAATATTTCCATAGCCAGCACCTTCAATTTTTTCCAAATTCGGCATGGTTATGTTTATTCGTACTTCTTCGATATCGGCAAACTTACCGTTCCAATCAAACTTTTTCTCACCTTCAAAATCAACAACAAGTGTCTTTCCTGATCGATAAATTTTATACTTTCTTTTTTCACTCTCAGCGCCTAATATTTCCACAGCGTATTCATCTCCTGCGGTAACGTTCACATTTATAAAACCATTTAAGTCTAATTTGTTAAAATCTGAAAGACCAAATTGATCATGAATCGGGTTTTCAGCGTCATTATTTTTAGGACAATTTAAACACGTTAAGCCATCATTTTCTTTCATCGTCCACATAAAACCGTCTCTATTATCGTAGTCAATAGCATTGGATATAAAGGAATAACGTGATGCAAAACTATTGTCCATTACAAAGGGAAAATCATATGGAATGTAAAGCATAAGCTCTAACCTTTGATTACGGAACATGGCACCGTCTTTAAATTTAAGATTCGAATCAAATGTTAGCACTGAATCTTGCACATTAACAAAGTAGGTTACTAACTGTGCATTTTCAATTGCGTTTTTGCGCGTGCTACCTTGCGATCTGAAATCCTCAACTAATTTTAATTCTTTTCCTGTATATCCTCTTAAGGTAAGCGACACCCCATCATAGTCGTCCATTCCGACTTCGTTAATCTTGAGCACAGCTCTTTTTTCCGGTAACGGATATGAATTTTCAATTTTGAATTCACCCTCTTCTTTAAATGCAAGAATAACTTTCGGTAAACCAACACCCAGCATAGCGACACTTACAAAAAACAGTACAAAAAGTGTCCAGCCAGTGGTTGCGCTAAAAGCCATTTTTTTTGCAAGAAGAGAGGAACCCAACAACATTATAAAGTTTATAGGAATGAGTGCAGCACCAAAGGCTGCCACTACTAACCACGTTGGAATGCTGCTTATAAATATTTGTAACGGCATGCCTATATCACTATGCTCCATCCATGACCATGAGAATGCTGTGGTTGTGAAAACACCAAGAAGCATTCCGCCACTTACAACGGTTGCAAATAATAACGCGATACCAAACAGCACTACAAAAACACCAACGGCAACGCGAATAATTTCAGCAATAGGTGTTATTACTTTGCCTAATACCGTTACCATTAAACCGATTAGCCGAAAAGGAAAGAGAATGATTTTTGTGAGCGCACTTTCTTCCTTGTCGGGATCGTCATTTAAATTTTTTTTTATGTTCGATTCAATATTAGAAAGCGTAACGGGCTCGCCTTGCATTTGCATCCGATCGGTAAGCGAACGAGCTTCGGGTAGCACAACCCAAAGCACCAAGTAAATAAGAATACCTGTTCCGAAGAAAAAGGTAGTGAAAATGAAAATGACGCGCACTAATATTACATCAACACCAAAAAATGCGGCCAACCCACCCGATACTCCTCCCAACACTTTGCGCTCT
Organism: Cytophagales bacterium; assembly: GCA_038241205.1. GTDB lineage: Bacteria > Bacteroidota > Bacteroidia > Cytophagales > Cyclobacteriaceae > Chryseolinea. The sequence continues at coordinate 3,075 of JBBRFY010000268.1, read as the reverse complement.
GTATCGCGAAACATCTTCTTGCCAGTTTCAGACTCTTCTAATTCATAGGAACCAGGAATAACAATCCAAAGAACGAGATAGACTAAAAATCCAATTCCATAGGCGAAAGCCAAAAGTGCAGTAAGTAAACGCACCCAAACCGGATCGATATTGAAGTAGTTGCCAATGCCTGCACAAACACCACCGAGTATTTTTCTTTTTTGATCGCGGAGGAAAGGTTTTTGAGGTTCGTACGAATAGTCGTTTGATTTTCCAGAGTATGATTCTTCTTTTCCGTTGGAAGATCGTTGTTGAGGTTCAGCCGACTCTTGTTCTTCTGCTGCTTTAAAGTCGCTAACGCTTCCCATGGTGGCCATTAGTGACGTTACATCCTCCATTGTAATTACCTGTTTACCTTCGTTGAGTTTCGATAGAAACAGTTCAGCAATTCTGCTTTCAATATCGGCCAGAATCTCGCTGCTGTCTTCAAACGAAGAAAAGTATTTGTTAATGGAATCGAGGTATTTTCTCAGGTTTTCATACCCGTCTTCTTCAATGTGGAAGATGATACCGCTGATGTTGATGCTAATATTCTTTTTCATATACGTGGTAAAAAGTCGGATGGAGGATTAGGCGTTTGATTTAGTGGTTATCGTTTGGGTAGAGTGCACCAGGTCTTCCCAAGTTTCACTCAAGTTTCGTAGAAATTTGCTACCCTTATCAGTTAAGGTATAATATTTTCGAGGCGGCCCAGATTTAGATTCCACCCATTTGTATTCAAGCAACTCGGCATTTTTAAGGCGCGTTAGCAAAGGGTAAAGTGTTCCTTCTACCACAATAATTTTAGCAGTCGTTAATTCGTCCAGCATATCAGAAGCGTAAACTTCGCCACGCGATATAATATGAAGAATGCAATATTCTAAAATGCCCTTTCTCATTTGTACTTGTGTATTTTCAAGATTCATAGATCCCTTTTTAAGTCAATCATGCAACTGTATACGGGAAAGTACTATGTATGGCCAAGTACTATTGGAAAATAATGCAATTATTTTTAAAAACTCTTTTTCTGATGAAATTTGGAGGTTTTTAATTTTTGAAATGTAAAACCTGACGTTAAAATCAAACGGAGAAACCTATAATGTGTAAAACTATTCTCACATTTTACCGGAATAGATACCTTTCAGAGATGCTTGTTGAATGATACATTTTAGAAGTGCTTTAAGGGAAAACCTTAGTTTATCGTCAAGGTTGATCATTTCTTTGATATGTATTAATCAGAATAGTTTTGCCGATCGGGTTAAGACTCGCAGCTAGGAAGCGTGGCGTATGGAATTCATCAAGCGTACTTTTTACCCAATTCAATGCTCTATGCCATGATTTATAATCCGAATTTTAGCCTTTTTGATTACTTTTGCAATTGATTTTGTATCTACCCACGTGTGCTGACTGACTGTTGATGAGATCGAAAATTTTCCTGTTTATTCTTACCCTTTTTTCGATAAATGCCCACGCTCAGTTGGGCAACGAATGGATTAATTTCAGCCAGCCGTATTTTAAAATACCGGTAGCAAAAAACGGAATTTATAAACTTACCTTTCTCGATTTACAAGCTGCCGGGTTTCCGGTAGGCACAACCGATCCAAATAAAATTCAACTTTTTCATCGCGGTGTCGAACAGGCTCTTTATGTAGATGGTGCGGGTGATGGACAATTTAATCCAATTGACTTTATTGAATTCTATGGCCAGAAGAATGACGGTACATTAGATGCTGAGCTTTACAAACCTTCTTCAGCCCAACCCCATACGTATTACAACTTATACAGCGATACCACCAGTTATTTTTTAACGGTAGGCACAGCGAATGGAAAACGCATGGCGTATTTTTTTGAAATCAATTCAACCGCTATTCCAAAAGAAACCAATCACATCGATGAGAAATTAAAGATATTAACTTCCGATTATTCAACCGGAATTGTTTATAGAACCGATGTACAGACTTCTTCTTTTGATGCAGGTGAAGGTTGGACTGACTCACAAATAACGACCGGGCTTTCGCGCGATTATACTTTTGCAAATGTTTCGCTAACGGTTACAACATCTCCGCCACCTCAATTGGAAATGGTAATTGTAGGCAGAGGTAATATTCAACATGCGGTGGAGGTTTATGTAGGAAGTAGTTTTCGATTGATCAGCACCATCAACTTTTCCGGATATGGTGCTACACCATTTTCACAAGCTATTAATTGGAGTGATGTTGCGGGTGATGGCACGCTATCTGTTCGAATAAAAGTTGTTGGAATAGGAGGTAATCCGGATCGAATAAGTGTATCCTACCTTAAATTAAAGTACGTCCAACAAATTGATGCGCAAGGATCAACCGAAAAAGTTTTTTTGCTGAACGCGAGCCCCTCGAATAAATCATATATTGAAATTAGCAATGCCGTTAGTAATACACGCTTGTTTGACATTACCGATCTGGCGAGCGTAACGCGTATTGGCACTACGTTAACTTCGACTTTAAATGCCGTAATTCCTTCCACTAGCTTAAGCAGAAAAATTTTCGCGACTTCTAATGTTACAGTGCCCAATATAAAGTCGGTTTCGTTTCGAAAGATTATTCCCGCTCAGCATAATTACATTATCATCACTCATCCAACTTTGCGGAAACCGGGCGGTGGCTATGCAGATCCAGTGCTTGCGTATGCTGGCTATCGTGCATCAGTTGAGGGAGGAGGATATGATACGTTGGTGATAAACATCCAGCAGCTATATGATCAATTTAGTTATGGTGAACAGACACCCGTTTCAATTGTTCGCTTCATGAAATTTTTAGCGTCTTCAAATCTTCCGCATTACCTATTTCTGGTAGGCAAAGGTTTGGAATTGAACTACGCCTATTATCGAAATCCAACTTTATATCCAGTTTATAAAGACTTCGTACCCACGGCAGGGATGCCCGCATCGGATATGAATTTTACAGCGGGTTTAGCAGGAACAACGTTTGAACCGGGTGTTGCAACGGGAAGAATTTCGGCAACTAATTCCAATCAGGTGGCTGCCTACTTCGATAAAATAAAAGAGATGGAAGCCCTTCC
>JBBRFY010000267.1:0-5334 GCA_038241205.1 Cytophagales bacterium | reverse complement strand
AGTGCTCCTGTTTGCCATGCCGCAACCGCCAGCGGAAAGATGTATGGTATAAAACCGGAAGAAGGTAAAATTATTTTTCAGGTTGATGCGCATAAAAATGGAGTGCTGGTATTGGCCGCATCACCTCGTGAAAGTAAGATTGTTACCGGTGGACAAGACAAGGTCGCCAAACTCTGGGATGGTGTAAATGGCAAGGTATTGAAAGAGATCAACGCTGATCATTGGGTGGATTCCATTGCGTGGTCACCAGACGGAAACTTCTTTGCCATTAATGCAGGTAAGTCATTTATACTTTTTGATCATGAAGCCAATGAAATTTCCAGATCAGATTTACACGCGAGTACAATCACTGCACTGATATGGCATCCTGATTCAAAGCAATTGGCAACGGCATCGTATGGGGGTGTGCGGGTCTATCATGTTCAGGTGCTTGGCCGATACGAAAAATTTGAATTTAAAAACTCCCTCATATCACTTACATGGAGCCCTGACGGCAGGTTCATTATGGCCGGCACGCAGGACAATAGCATTCATATCTGGCAAATGGATTCTGTTGATAAGCATGATATGGCAATGCGTGGATATCCCAATAAAGTACGTGCCTTTGCATGGGATGGAAGCGGAAAAAATGTTGCCACGAATTGTGGGCTGGATATTGTAATCTGGAATACAGAACGCGAGAATGGTCCGGAAAATACTAAACCTGTAGTGGTGGACGGACACATGGCTAAAGTTACGGTGCTGGATTACCAACCGGGTGAAGGTACGCTTGTTTCAGGTGACGAATCCGGTATGCTATTTTTCTGGATAAACCGTTACGGAACGTATAAGCCGATGGCGAGTTGTAAACTAAACGGTGCTGTTAGCAAACTCACATGGAACGTTGATGGTTCGCAACTGGCAGCCGGAACGAGTGATGGCCAACTTGTCGTTTTTAAGTGCTAACCAAACGTATAACAATCTTTATATGAAAATTATAATAGGCTTGGTGTTTTTTGTTACACTGCTTTGTGCTTGTCAGCGGCAAAATAGGGATGAAGAATTATTGAAAGAAGCAGCTATCCTTCATAATGATATGATGGCCATGCTTGAGCAGTTGGAAGATCGGTTAAATATACTCGAAGCTGATACAACTGCTCGCATACCGATAGATTCTATAAAAGTTTGGAGGATGGTTATAGAAGCATGGGAGAAGGATATTGTTGAGGTACCCGGAAATGAAGCGCATGAGCAACATAAAACAGGAGACCATCATCATCATGACCATAAAGTGGTAGAGGTAACGCCAGATCAAATGCTTACTATTCAGCAGGAGTTAAAAAATAGATTGGAAACCATACAAGCTCGTGTTGAACACATGAAAGCAATGAATTAAAAATCCATGAAATCATTCGGTCATATTATAGCACACATTTTTATTTATCTGGTTAGAGCGTATCAGATTATTCTTTCGCCATTGCTTCCCGCTTCATGCCGGCATACACCAACGTGCTCTCAATACACCATTGAAGCCATTCGTGAATGGGGCGTGCTGAAAGGCACTTGGCTCGGTATCAAAAGAATTGCGCGTTGTCATCCCTGGGGCACACACGGCTACGATCCTGTTCCCAAAAAATAATAGTTAAATAATTCACGCATGATTCTATCGGGGCTTGAAATAAAAAAGCAACTCGGAACAACGATCCACATTGAGCCTTTTGATGAACGTCAGCTTAATCCGAACAGCTACAATTTAAAACTGCACCATGAGGTTTTGATATACGATGACTTTCAGCGTGAGTGTAAGACACATCGTGTCCAGATACCAGATAGCGGTCTGATTTTACAACCTAATAAACTTTACCTCGGTCGTACCGTGGAATACACACGAACGCAACAGCACGTGCCGATGCTGGAAGGACGCTCGTCCATTGGCAGACTGGGTTTGTTTATTCATGTAACAGCCGGATTTGGCGATGTAGGATTCGAAGGCTATTGGACGCTGGAAATGTTCTGTGTACAACCCGTTAAGATTTATGCCGGCATAGAAATCTGCCAGATTTATTATCATACTATTGAAGGCGAATATCAAAAATATGTCAGTAACAAGTACCAGAACAATGAAGGTATTCAACCCAGTTTACTCTATAAAGAATTTCAATTATAACCATGCAAGTCAAATCAGTGCCCAAACCCGTAACCATACTCACGGGCTTTCTTGGAAGTGGAAAAACCACCTTACTCAACCATCTTATTAAACAAAACCCAAACATACGGTTCGCCATTATCGAAAATGAGTTTGGCGAAATACCGATTGACAATGAGTTGATCATCAAAGCGGAAGAGGATTTGTTTACGCTGCAAAACGGTTGTATATGCTGTTCGTTGCAAAGCGACATTCTTGAAATACTGGTTAAGCTATCCGCTAAAAAAAACACGATCGATCATGTGATTATTGAAAGTACCGGTGTAGCAGACCCTGCCCCGGTAGCACAACTTTTCATCAACAATATGCAGTTGCAAGAATATTATACACTGAATGGTGTAATCTGCGTAGTTGATGCCAAAAATTTCGAATTACAGTTGTCAGCCCATGCGGAAGCTGTCAAACAAATTGCTATGGCTGATTTAATTCTAATCAACAAAACGGATAAAGTAGCATTGAACGATATGGACGAAACCCGGCAGCATATACGCTCCATTAATGTGAATAGCCCCATACAATTAACGTCACATGCTGATATTAACGCAAATGATTTGTTGAATATCAAAGCTTATGACCTGTGTAAAGTAGAGAAGACTTTCTCTTTAGTGCCTCTCTTTACATCGGTAGTAGAATCAACTCGTTTTTTGCCTGTTCAACCTTCCATGCAACACACCGTTCATCAAATACAAACCTTTAGCATGCAGTTTAAGGGCAATCTTAATTTCCTAAAATTCAATGCATGGCTGAACCAAATGATTGCAACAGATGGTAATAAACTCTATCGATCTAAAGGTATCATCAGCAGTTCTTCTTCCGATAAGAAAGTAATATTTCAGACTGTTCACCATGAGATTGATGGCTTGGAAGGAGGTGAGTGGGGTGCAAATGAAAGAGAAAATAAATTGGTTTTTATAGGCAAAGGATTAGAGGAGGAAAGCATACGTGAGGGTGTACTTCACTGTTTAGCCTAACCTTTAAGGTTTATAAACGAAGAGATGTTTTTTAGGAATTCCGCTAGCCTTACAACCATCAAACGATTGCTTGTCACTTTGAATAATATGCTCGCTATTCGCAGCGCATGATTTCCAAGAAAGGAGGTAACAAAGAACATTAGCTTTTTGTAGGCAATCGTATAAGTAATGATTCATTAACAATGAATGATCTGTTGTTACACCGAAAAGAAGAAAGACCGAGTAGCGGGCCACGGTTTATGTAGAATGAGTTACCTACGGCAATTGAACTATTTAGATATGTAGCGTAAGAAATCTAACGTTTAAAGAGATTTTCATCCAACAGATGCAATATTGTTGCAATTAAGTTTTCAACCCAGTACTATTGTAAAACATTTGAAAAAGTGATTCATGATATTTCGGAAGCACAAGCGGACTAATAATATAAAGGTGAGCCTCAAAGCTTTCTCTGCGATTATTGTGCTTCTGTTTTATGTTGTTGGAAACATACAGGTTGACATCATTCATCAGTTTGTTCATGTAAACGAGATGGTTGTTGCGCACTCTATTGAACAGGAAAAAGATTCATGTCACATTAGTCTTTATCACGAAGGCAGAGACGGAAGCTGCCATCACGAAACGCATTTAACCAAGGTTGAAAAGTGTAGTTTGTGTAACCTTATGATTAATAGTGATCAGGTAGTACTTTCAAATACCTCTAGTCAATTTGTTCACTCTTATTTTTTCATGAATGAACGTGTGGTATCTGGCTTGTCCCACGATATTGCAGTTCAGCTTCCTTCAAGAGCTCCTCCTTTTTTATTTTTAGCGTAATGAACTGCTAAAATTCATTCTCTTTTTACTGGCATCATCATATCAGGGAGTTTCTATTATTGATTTCCAATGCACTCGAAAAAAACAATATTGTTATTGTTGGCTTTGCATGTTTACACGCTGGCCTTTACGCAGAATACTTGTAGAAATATTTTTACGGGCCAAATTCAGGATGAATTAAAAAATCCTGTGATCGGGGCTGCGATTATTCTTCTTCCATTACAATCCGGACAGGCTAGTGATTCTACTGGTAATTTTCGTTTTGTAAATCTTTGCTCAGGAAAATACACCGTTAAGGTGCAATACCTTGGATACAAGGATGTGGAATTTGAACTTAAAATATCAGGTAGCACCAAACGTGTTATACGCCTCAGTGAAGTTGCATCGGAACTAAACGAGGTAGTAGTGGTGGGTCATCACGATGCAAGCCAAACCGAGCATGCCAATAATTTTGTTCAGCTGGATGAGAAGCAATTAGCTGAATCCGCAGGAAAAAGTTTGGGTGAGGCTCTTAAAGAAGTTACGGGAGTTAACAGTATTCAAACTGGCCCCGGTATTTTCAAGCCAGTCATTCATGGCGTACACAGTCAGCGTATACTCATTCTTAATTATGGTATTCGCCAGGAAGGCCAACAGTGGGGAGCTGAACACGCTCCTGAAATTGATCCGTTCATAGCATCCAACATTGTTGTGATCAAGGACGCTTCTGCTATTAAATATGGAACCGATGCATTGGGTGGAGTGATCGTTGTTAATCCTCCTGAACTTCCCACCGAAGCAACATTGGGTGGAACAATTCAAACTGTACTCCAAAGTAATGGCAGGGCAGGAACGATCTCAGGAATGCTCGAAGGTGGAATTAAAAATCATTTAGGTTGGGGCTGGCGCGTGCAAGGCACAGGCAAGCGAACAGGCGATTTCAACACACCAGATTATAGTCTTACCAATACAGGAATAAAAGAATTAAATTTTTCTGCTTCTACAGGTTATCATAAAAAAAATGCAGGCTTCGATGTTTTCTTCAGTCATTTTCAGACAGAGATTGGAATACTAAAGGGAACTTCGATAGGAAATCTTAATGATCTGCTGACTGCAATGGAAAGGGATATTCCTCAATACACTACCGGGTTTTCGTATACGATCAGTGAGCCGCGTCAAGAAGTTAGTCATAACCTGTTAAAATTTAACGGACATCTTTTAACTGAACGCGGTGAATGGAAATTTCAATACGGGTTTCAAAACAATAACCGGAAAGAGTTTGATATTCGGATCGGTGATCTTTCAAAAATACCTTCTATTAATCTTCGACTTAACACGCACACGCTGGATACAGAATGGGAAACAATGCATTCCGATAGAAGAACC
>JBBRFY010000266.1:0-5384 GCA_038241205.1 Cytophagales bacterium | reverse complement strand
GCAAACTTGGGTTATGGAACACAGTCCAATAACATTGCAGGGCTATTCCAAACAAATAGCAATATTAGTGATGCGGGCGGAGTAGGCCCGGATAAGTGGTATCCAGCGACTTCGTTTGGTATTTCTTTAAATGTTCCCATCTTCAATGGCCTACAGCGCAACTATCAGCTTCAGCAGTCTAAACTTTCTTTACTGAAAATTGAGAATGGATTTAATTCATTGAAGAATGGTATCGACCTTGAAGTATCGCAAGGAAAAATTACCTATGAGAACGCTTTAAAGTCATTAGATGTGCAGAAGCGTAATACAACGTTGGCAGAAAACGTTGCGCGTGTTACCAAAATAAAATACCAGCAGGGTGTTGGTACTAACTTAGAAGTTGTTGATGCAGAGAGTGCGTTGCGCACAGCTCAAATTAATTACTACAGTGCCATGTATGATGCCATTGTGTCGCGTGTTGATTTGATACGCGCGTACGGAAAAATCAATACACTTACTACTCCTCAAAACTAAATGAAGACTCCTAACTCCGAAAATAAATTGAAAATGAAATCAACACTATACAATTACCTTTCTGTTATCACTTTGGCTGCAGTGCTTGCAGCGTGCTCTACTGATAAAGCTGCGAAGCTTGAAAAATTAAAAACAAAGCAAGCTGAACTTGCTAAAGAAATTGCTGCGTTAGAAAAAGAAATGCCAGTGGACTCCTCGAAGCTGACAGTAAGGTCAAAAGATGTAGGAGTAATTAAATTAACGCCACGTAAGTTCGATCACTATGTTCAAACTCAAGGTGCCATCGAAGCTGAAAATAATATTCTTGTTAGCGCAAAGACTCAAGGTGTAGTAACTCAGGTTTTTGTTAGCGAGGGACAAACTGTTTCGAAAGGGCAAGTTCTAGCCCAAATAGATAACTCGATTATTATGCGGGGCATTGAGGGAATGAAATCACAACTTAATCTCGCAAACTCTATCTATGATCGCCAAAAGAATTTGTGGGATCAAAAGATTGGAACAGAAGTACAATTTCTTCAAACTAAATCGAATAAAGAAAGTCTTGATCGCCAACTGGCAGGCATGCAAGAGCAAAACGAAAACACACGTATTAAGTCGCCTATTTCAGGAACAATTGATGCGGTGTCTGCAAAAATTGGCGAAAGCATTTCTCCCGGCATGCCAGCCTTCAGAGTAATCAATACTTCTGATCTAAAAATCACAGCTCACATTTCTGAATCGTATGTAACGACCATTAAGAAAGGCGACAAAGTTTTAGTTCAAGTAGACGGAACAGGAAAGGAAATCAAAGCAAGTGTAACGTTTGTGGGTAAGAATATTGACCTCTTATCGCGCACGTTTCCTATTGAAGTCGATCTTCCATCCAATTCTGAATTAAGACCAAACATGACTGCAGTAGTAAAAGTGATATTCCATTCTGATCCTGCTGCCCTGGTTGTGCCTGTTAATGTAGTGCAAAGTGTTAACGGAGAAAAAATTGTATATATATCTGGAGTAGATGGAAAAAACACCGTTGCGCGCAAACGTGTGGTAGAAGTTGTGGGTGTTTACGATAATCTTGCCCAGATAAAATCAGGAGTAGTTGCTGGTGAGAAGGTAATCACAATTGGGTATCAAGGATTGAACGATGGTGACTTTATAAAACTTTAATAACGAGTAAGTATTAATTCATTTGTCCTGAGTCTTGAGTAGCATAGTAACTACTCAATACTTGATACTCATGACTCTTTACTCAAGACTACTAACTCTATAAAATATGCAAGACTCAAACAAAGAATTTGGACCCACCAGTTGGGCTATTGATAATAAGATTGCAGTGTATGTAGGTGTATTCATTATCTGTATTGCAGGTATTGTTACCTACATGACTTTGCCGAAAGAGAATTTTCCAGAAGTTGTATTTCCGCAGATTATTGTGGCAACACAGTATCCTGGAGCACCTCCAACAGATATTGAAAACTTGATTTCGAAACAAATTGAGAAGCAGGTGAAATCTATTGCCGGGGTAAAAAAGATTACGAGTAACTCCTTGCAAAATTTTAGCAGCGTACTTATCGAGTTTCAAACCAATGTAGATGTATCCGAAGCAAAACGCGAAGTTCAGGATGCTGTTGACAAGGCAAAGCCGGATCTTCCATCCAATTTGCAGGATGATCCGCAAGTAATTGAGATTGATATCTCCGAACAGCCTATCATGTTTGTAAACTTGTCGGGTGACTATGATCTTCAAACACTGAAACGTTATGCCGAGCAAATGCAAGATCGTTTTGAAACCTTAAAAGAAATTCGAAGAGTTGATATTGTTGGTGCACTGGATAGAGAAATACAAATCAACGTGGATCTTTACAAAGCATCATTAGCGGGTGTTGCCTTGAGCGATGTTATTCAGGCAATAAGTGGTGAAAACGTAATTATGCCGGGTGGTCAAATTGCCGTGGGTGGAATGAAGCGTTCGTTAAGTGTGAGTGGTGAATACCAAACGGCTGAAGGTATTGCCAATACCGTTATCGGATCAATTAGAGGCGGTAAAGTTTATCTGAAAGATATTGCTGAAGTAGCGGACACACACAAGGAGCAGGAAAGTTTTGCGCGGTTAGATAAGAAGAATGTAATTACCCTTAACATTGTTAAACGCAACGGTGAAAATCTTATTGATGCTTCCGATCAGATCAGAGCAATCATCAAAGAATTTGAAGACAGTACGCTTCCTAAAAGTCTTAATGTAACAGTAACGGCAGATCAATCGGAGAATACACGTGTTACGCTTCACGATCTGATCAATACAATTATTATCGGATTTATTTTGGTTACCATTATCCTCATGTTTTTCATGGGGGTAACCAACGCAATCTTCGTAGGATTGTCCGTTCCAATTTCGGCTTTTATTGCTTTCCTGGTGTTTCCAACCATTGGGTTCACGCTCAACATGATGACGTTATTCTCCTTCTTGCTTGCGTTAGGTATTGTGGTAGATGATGCCATTGTTGTTATTGAAAATACTCACCGTGTTTTTGATAATGGTAAGGTACCAATTCGCAAAGCCGCTAAGATTGCAGCGGGTGAAGTTTTTCTTCCCGTGTTTTCAGGAACGTTGGTTGTGTTGGCACCCTTTATTCCATTGGCCTTTTGGCCGGGTATTATTGGTAAATTCATGATGTATCTTCCCATCACCTTAATCATAGCATTGTTGGCTTCACTTGTTGTTGCCTATATTATTAACCCTGTGTTTGCAGCGGATTTTATGACGCCACATAATCATGACGAAAAAGATGCGCCTAAAATGACCAAAGGGTTTAAAGTCACCTCGATAGTATTTCTTGGTATAACCATCGTTTCGTACCTGTTGAGTTTTGGTCTTGGAAACTTTGTGGTATTGATGTACTTGTTATATGTATTGTATCATTTTATTTTAAAGGGAGTTATTTCAACTTTCCAAACTTCAGCATGGCCTAAAGTTCAAGATTCGTATAAGCGTCTTTTAACCTGGACACTGTATCGTTACCGTCCTATTTTTGTGATGGTTGGTGTTATATTTCTTTTTGTATTCTCTATTGTTTTTACAGGTATTCGTAAACCACCGGTTGTATTTTTCCCGGCTGGCGATCCTAACTTTATCTATGCATTTGTTCGTATGCCAATTGGAACGGATCAACGCGTGACCGATTCAGTCACAGCCATTGTTGAGGATAAAGTAATTGCAACGATGGGTAAAGATAATCCTATTGTGGAGTCGGTTATTTCGAACGTGGCGATTGGTGCGAGCGAAAATCCATTTGAGGCGGGCGGTAATGCGAGCCCTCATTTGGGTAAGGTATCCGTTGCCTTTGTAAAGTTTGCAGCTCGTGGTGGACAATCTACCAGAACTTATTTGAATGAGATTCGTGAAGCCGTGAAAGGAATTCGTGGTGCTGAAATATTCGTTGATCAAGAACAAGGTGGTCCGCCAACCGGTAAACCTATTAACATTGATATTGCCGCTGATAATTTTGATCTTCTTGTAAAAACAGCAGATGACCTTAAGCGTTTTTTAATAGCGCAGCAAGTACCAGGCGTTGAAGAGTTGAAATCAGATTTTCAAAGCAGCAAGCCTGAGATATTAATAAACATAGACCGTGAGAAAGCAAACCGTGAAGGTATTTCTACCCGAGATATTGGAATGGTATTAGGCACTGCGGTGTATGGAGCAGAGATTTCCAGATTCCGAGATGAAAACGATGATTACCCCATTCAATTGCGCATTAAGGAAAGCCAACGTAATGATCCGAATGTTCTTATCAATTTACCGATAACGTATCGTGATATGGGGTCTGGAGGTATGGTTCGTCAGGTTCCTCTTTCTGCTATTGCCAAAGTAGATTATTCAAATACGTTTGCTGGTATAAAGCGTATCGATCAAAAACGTGTAATTACATTGTCGTCAAACGTATTGGGTGATTTCAATGCTAACGAAGTAGTGGCTGATATTCAAGACCTCATCAATACTTTTACTACGCCAGATGGTGTTACCATTAAGATGACGGGAGAACAGGAAGATCAAAAAGAAACGTTTGCTTTTCTTGGTGTTGCCTTTGGGCTAGCCTTTGCGTTGATCTTTATGATTTTGGTTCTGCAATTCAATTCAATCAGCAAACCCATTATCATTTTATCCGAAATCGTATTTAGCTTAATTGGTGTCTTGATTGGTTTCTCATTGTTTAAAATGGAAATATCCATTATCATGACGGGTGTTGGTATTATGGCTTTAGCAGGATTAGTGGTTCGTAATGGAATTTTGTTGGTGGAGTTTACAGACTTGTTGGTGTCACAGGGTGTTCCACTCTATGAGGCGATCGTTGAAGCTTCAAAAACGCGAATGACTCCTGTATTGTTAACGACCATTGCAGCCACCATCGGGTTGATTCCGTTGGCGGTAGGGTTGAACATTGACTTCGTAACTTTGTTTACTGAGTTAAATCCTCACATTTATTTCGGTGGCGATAACGTAGCATTCTGGGGGCCATTATCTTGGACCATGATCTTTGGGTTGATATTTGGAACGATCCTTACGCTAGTTCTCATCCCAAATTTATATTTGCTAACAACAAAATTGCACGAGAAAGTCTTCAAGAAGAAAACGGTAATTGCTCCAGTAGCCGAGTCGCCATCTCTATCTTAAAAACACAGAATAAACTAAAGGGCATCTCTAAAAACTCCGCCCACCCTTCTCTTTTGGAGAAGGGAAAGGGTTGAGGTGAAGAAAACAAAGGTTTTTAAAGATGCCCTAAATCTAATAAAAAGTCGTCTTACGTTCTAAGACGACTTTTTTACTTTTATGCGAAATCGAATGATGATCTTTTTAATTGTTGCCATCGTCTTTTTATTAATTGACTATT
>JBBRFY010000265.1:0-5391 GCA_038241205.1 Cytophagales bacterium | reverse complement strand
TTCTGTTTTTCGCCAAGTCTTTTGTGTGCAGAATATGCTGCGCATCGTTAATAAAATTTTCTAAACCTTCTGGCGTGTTCTCATAATGCTTTTGCTGCATGGAACTTTTTCTAAATCGCGCTTCAATGGCGTTGAGCAAATCAGTATCGTCAAACGGTTTGGTAAGGTAATCATCGGCACCCAGGTTCATACCTTTACGAATGTCAGTCTTTTCTGTTTTCGCTGTTAGGAAAATAAAAGGTATGCCGGCCGTTGCTTCACTCTTACTGAGGATATGCAGTACACCATAACCATCTAATTCGGGCATCATGATATCGCAAATGATAAGATCTGGTTTTTCAGATTGCGCCAGCTCTACGCCAATCTTTCCATTTTCTGCCGCAATTACCGTGTAGTCTGCTAACTCGAGAATTTCATTTGTGTTTTCCCGAACTTCAAGATTGTCTTCGATCAATAATATTTTTTTCATATCGTGCTTCATTATTTTTCTCCTCCCGGAATACTCACTGTAAAAACACTGCCCTTTTCATATTCGCTTTCAAACGTAATGGACCCCGATAGTAACTCGACATATCGTCTCACAATGTTTAATCCCAAGCCCGTTCCCTGTACGTTGCCGGCATTGCTTGCGCGAAAGAAGCGTTCAAACATGTGGTGTTGATCTTCCTTGGGTATGCCAATACCGTTATCGGAAATCTTAAAAATGAATTGATTGTCTATATAGTTAAATTGAACTCCAATCGTTTTATTTATTCCAGAATATTTACTGGCATTACTGAGGAGGTTGAAAAGTATGTTGCGCAAAATTTTTGGATCGGTGTAGAGAATCTTTTCATCCGTTAAATATTTCAACAAAAGTTCTTGGCCAACTTTTAAGGTAGGTGTTATTTCCTCTCGCACTTCTTCTAAAAATTCTTTTGCGTTTGTAAACTCAGGATTAATTTCAATAATACCTTCTTCGAGTTTTCCGAGCGATAAAAAATCATTTAAAATTGAAGTTAAATGATTGACTGAGGATTTTATTCGTTGAACATGTTTGATTACTTTATCTTGTTCGCCACGTTCATTGTATTGATTAATTAATGATGCTGAACTTAACACGGTGCTTAAGGGCGTACGAAACTCATGCGAAGCAATGGAAACGAATTTTGTTTTTAGATCATTTAATTCTCTTTCTCTTCCCAATGATTTTTGTGCTTCTTCTTCGGCTTTCTTTCGTTCAATTACTTCCTTCTCTAATTCTTGAATGGTTTTGTGTAATGCATCTGTTCTGGATTGTACCTTCTTTTCCAGTTCGGCAGCATAGACGATCAACTGTTCTTCACTTTGTTTTAATGCATCTTCGGCTTTCTTTCGCAGCGTGATGTCACTTATAAAGGCCATCACCAATAATTTGCCTTTTATCTGCGTGTAACTCAAACTAATTTCCACCGGAAATTCATTTCCATCTTTTCGCAGACCTGTCAGATCTCTGCCGAAACCCATCCGTCTTGGTTCAGGATGTGCGTTAAAACCTTTTCTATGATTAGTATGATTTTTCCTATACCGCTCGGGTAATAACTTCTCCATTGTAAAACCAGTCAATTCGTTTTCATCATAGCCAAAAATATGTTCTGCAACTTTATTGGCAATAACAATTTTGCCTGTATCGTCAACCATTACAATACCTTCGCTCATGCTTTGAAATATTTCACGAAAGGAGTCATTTGAGACTAAGGAAAGAGGCGTATTCATATCGTCCATAAGGTGCAAAATAGTGATCTTAAATAAGGTGACAAAAATCATTTTTCTAAATGATCAACGTTTTGTTGTGCGTATTTTAAATCTCTTACGTTCGTATCATGAAGGAAATTTCGGGGCTTACGCAACACAGCAATACTATACTTTGCATGGTGGATTTATCAGAATCTTCAAGGCTTACGTTGAGTTGGGCAGTTACGATGGCGCAACAATTAAAAAGTCATCTCACCATTTTGTACACCTATCGATTACTTCAGTATCGAAACGGTGAGGTGTTAGAAATTAAAAAGAGAATGGAAGATAATGCAAAGGCACAATTTCAATTATTAGAAAAAGATTTGCTTTTAGGTAAAGGCATTTCGTACGACTTTAAAACTGAAGTTGGGTTTGTGAACGATCGAATTGAGAATCATGCAAAGAAGAATTCACTCCGCTTTTTGGTGATGAACAAAAATGCTAGGGATTCTGAAAAGGATAGTATCGGAGAATTAATGGATCACATTCATGTGCCGGTGCTTCTTGTGCCATAGGTAATCCTACTCAAATAATGGATGCGTTTTAATAGACGCTCAGCAAAATTTCTTTTATACAAAATGCAAGATCAAATATTATCTCCCCGAAATTGAATCAATTTGTGATCCATAGAAAATAGCATTCATCAACAGTTTATTTGTGCCCAGCCAAAAGGCGCGAAAACTAACGTTCTCCGTAAATCCGATAACCCGACCTTGCCCTAAAACTGAAACACCAACAACCGTACTTTCTTTAACTTTTGCGTAATTGAGTTTTGATATGTATCCACTCATTAACGGAGTAGAGGTAAATACAATAGGATTTCCATACGCACTTTTTGCTTTCTCCATAAACAAGTTGTTCGATTTAAAGATGGGCATTTTTGCATTATAATATCCGAAAAGCAACGGATGCGTTAGATCAACTTGTACTTCGAAGATGACGCCACTCGTTTCTTGCGCACCTTTAAATTCATCAATGTATCCGTAAGGGCGGGGCTTCATATTCTCTTTTGCTTCGTCCTCTTTTTTCATTTCGAACTTACCTATGCCGGCAGTGTTCAGCCACGTTAAAGCATTTTCTAATCCTATTACCACACCCCCGTTTTGCGTCCATGCTTTTAATTTTTCTTTTGCTACATCAGCAATGGCTAATGCTTTTGACGTTGGCGGAATAATAATGGTATTGTATTTTGACAAGTCTGCGCGGTTGAAAACATCAACCGGAATTAACGTAACCGGAATATTAAAACGTACATCAAGTAAGTGCCACACTTCACCAACGTCAGTAGCAGAAATTCCATCGCCAACGAGCATTGCAATTTCTGGTTTCTTTACTGCGAAAAAACTTGGGCTACCTAAGCTATGTCCTTTATAATCCAAACCAGTATTGAAGGCATACACATCAATACCATCTTTAGCAGTAATTTCATTTAGTAAATATTCAATTTGCGCAGCGCCTTTTTCTTGACCTGAAACATTGAGTACAACGGAACCGCGATCAAATTTTCTTCCATCAGCATTATAAAATATGTCGCTTGCCACTTTTAAGCGCAGCCCATGACGTAGTAAGCGGTACATGGCGCGTGGTGCATAATATCCATGCGATTCAAAAACATAGGCATATTCACTTGTACCACCAATGCGTTTACCTGCGGGCATTTTTACTTCTATTATTTTTTCGATTGATGCTGGAGTTGATTTTAATTCCTCATACTCTAAACCAAATGCAAGGGGTAATGTCCAGCTTGATATGTCGTAAAAAATACTGTCTTTAAAAGAAGTACGTTTTTCAACCATTCCTTTTATGAGTTTGTATTGTTGCTGATTCATTGGTACGATGTAGCACGACTCTGCATCGTATGATTTTCCATTAATCATTTGTGATGATGTTGGTTTGTAAACATCAATTTTTTGCCGCGCCATAATTTCTGCTAAGTGAAATGCACGTGCCTTATCTTGAATCGAGCCAAATACAATTACCTTAATAGGATCTTTTGCTGCATCGCTTACTGCATCTTTAAAAAACTGACGTTGATAATTTAATAAATCTTCACGCATGGCGTTTATTGCCTTCAGCGAACTAAGTGCTGTGGTAAATTGATTTCGTATTGTAAATTCAAATCGAACAACACCGTTTGTACTTTCTTGTGCATGGCCGCGCGAACTGGCTTGTTCAAATAGAATTCCCACTGCACCCTGCGCATCGGGATAGGTAGATCCTTTTCCGTAATAAAAATCATCATAACCTTCTTGTGTATAATAGTACGATCCGATTTCGTCTAATGCTTTTGCATGGAACTCGCCCATGCGTTTTGTAAGCTCTAGATTTTTTTCGGGTGTAAGCGGATGATTTCGTGTAGGCACACCGGGTTGAAAAAAGAACGTAGAGTTTGTTCCCATTTCATGATGGTCTGTTAGCAAATTTGGTTTCCATTTCTGAAAGCTTTTTACACGTGCTTGCGATTCGGGGTGCTGTGCCACGAGCCAATCGCGGTTAAGATCGAACCAGTAATGATTGAATCTTCCACCCGGCCACGCTTCGTTATGCTCCGTGTCGTATGGATCAGTAGAAATCGATTTGCTTTTGCGAGAATTTACCCATGCACTGAAGCGTTGTAAACCATCAGGATTGTATGACGGATCAAATAATATAATGGTGTTGTCTAAGTATTCTTCTATTTCTTTTCCTTGTGCTGCGGCAAGATGATACGCCATTAACAAACCTGCATTGGCACCGCTGGCTTCGTTGCCGTGAATGCTAAAGCCGATGTAAAAAACCGCTGGCATTTTTTTAGTATCCAGACTTCCGGATTTTGCGGCATCCGTTAGTTGCAGGTGTTGCGCACGAATGCTTTCAATGTTTTGATGATTTTTTGGTGAGGTGATCGTAAGTAAAAGCAAGGGCCGCGCTTCGTGTGTGTATCCCGTTACTTCGAGACTAATTCGGTCGGAAGCTTTATCTAAGGCGTACATGTAGTTTATTAATCGATCGTGTGTAACGTGCCATTCGCCTACCTCGTGCCCAATAATCGATTTGGGTTTGGGTATATTTGAATCATATTGAGTGCCTTCAGGAAGGTAATACGATAAGTCGGGTTGGCCGATTACCAGCGTTGCAAACGATAGCAAAAAAGTGATTGAAATTAAAATAGACTTCATGGAGCGAGATAGATTATCGTAATTATTTTTTAAGTAAAGTATTCTTTTTCAAAGCATTACACAAATTGTTACGAACGGCACATAGAGCCGTGTTAACCCTATGTAAACAAAATGTGGAAAGATTTAAAGAGATGGTAAAGGTAAGTCTGGTGGCAAAAGTTAGATTTGTGCTTCGCTAAAAATCATTAACCAAACCTAATTTTATGAAGAAAATTTTACTGTTTACAGTCTTTGTTCTCAGTGCAGCAGGTGCATGGGCGCAGGGCGTAACAACTTCCACGATAAGTGGTACAATCAAGACAAAGGCTGGCGAGGAATTGCCAAGTGCAAACATTGTTGCTTTGCACGTTCCATCTGGAACTACGTATGGATCTTCAAGCCGAAATGATGGTAGGTTTACCTTGCCAGGGTTACGAGTTGGTGGTCCTTATAAAGTCTCAGTAACTTTTGTAGGATATCAAGACTTCAATGTTGAAGG
>JBBRFY010000264.1:0-5441 GCA_038241205.1 Cytophagales bacterium | reverse complement strand
TGAACAATACGGCGTAGAATTAGATAAGGGACAAAAAGATCAGCTATACCGGATAGGATAAACGAAATCAACCCGCATATCTCACCTCTACTGTATCCGGTGGAAGTAGAAGGAAAAACTGTATGGTTAATTGAAGTGTACAGTGGTTCTCAGATACCCTGTATTCTTTTCGGAGCTAAATATATTCGGAAGGGTCCAAACATACAAAAGCCTACCACGATAGGACAAATGTGGGATTTTTCCCAGCAATCTGACCCCATTTATTTTGATGAAGCGCCATCCTACGATTTCGATACTTCAAAATCATGAATCATGAATGGTTTGAGAAATTTGAATGCAAAGTGGCAAATCTAAACCTGTACTTCTGGGAAAATTCATTAGTAATCTCAGAGTACTTCTATCCAATGGAAGCAGGAAAAATGGAGGGACCTTGGATATTTGGATAATTTGTACGGATTCCTATGGTGGAATATGTTGGATCCGGATAAGCACGATCAATGAACAAATGAAGATTTCAAAACTCCAGGAACCATCGTAAAAAACAAAAAGGATGTTTACGATGGTCGTGTCGCGACTGGAAAAAGCTCAGGGAAAGTTTCTCCTGAAAAAAAAAGTAAAAGATCAACTCATCGAAAAAGCCAAATTTAAGACTGGAAAGAGCAGCTTAATAATATTAGTAATGATCTACCATTCGAAACATGGCTACAAGATGGGGAAGCTGCACGCCCAAAGAAAAAATTATCCGAATAGATTGAAATAAACTAAGTAAAATAAATGAACGTATCTATTAAAGATCCGTTTTATATCATAATAAGAGGTTTCAAAGTTTAATGAAATCTTAAGTAAAAAAAAACACGGGATCCAATGGATCCCGTGTTTTAATCTACCTTCCCCGGGTCGGTGCTTGTTGGTCTGGTTTCGTACTTAAAACTGCTTTTGAAATTTCAATTTCCTCATTATTTTTGGGAGCGATTTCTTGATCGTTTAGCAGACCACATCCTCCCAAGGAAATTAACAGGATCATCAATAATTTTTGAATAGTTTTCATCTCGATTTGTCTTTAAGTTATCCATCTCTTTGATGATTTATTCGTAAATAATTGATTGTCAATATTTTAAATAACCGATATGACAGGTTATTTAAAGTTATTTGGAAGTTATTGGAAAGTTATTTGGCATGGAATTTTGGCTGAACGCCAGGAAAAACCCGCAATTTGCTGTATTACAGGGGTAAACTCCATATAGCCGAATTATGGAAAAGGGATTTTCAAACTACGCCTGCACGTAAAAAAAATGAAAAGCAGGCTCGCAAATAACTCGGAAAACAGCCTACCACAACCATACGAAGGCCTTTTATGATCTGCAGGAATCCATCATGCCGGATTGGAGGAAGTGGAAGGAAAGGACTTTGAATTGAGATGCATTGGGTAAAGTGATCAATAATCCCACAGTTTTTTTAGGCTTAACCTAAATTAAGATGCCAATAGTGAAAGCCTTAAAAGGATGAAAGGCGAGAGAATTTCTTAATTGATCTAAAGAACTAATCATGAAAGCTCATTGTATAAAATTCATGAGTTTTTATTTTTTGTTTAGAATTTTATTTATATTCACAGGTTGAAGATTGATAATTTATTTAATTTTTAACGCACAAATTATTCCTTATCAAATTTACCTACTAATTTTGACGCCATGACGAGTTCTGTAGACATTAATGAACCGCTTAATTTTGCCCTACTATATATTTTAATTATTAAAATAGGGGAAAAGATGAATTATGAAAGAGTAAAATATACTGAGGAGAATGTTTTAACATGTGGATTAAATAAATATTACAATGATTACACATCCCTGGTAAAAGATCCCAAAAAAATAGTAGATAAACTAAAAATAAAAACAGCTTTAAGTAGGATGAGATCAAATTTCAAGAATTCCTATCTAGAAGATAATACTTTTGAAATAGAGACAACTTTAGATAATTTATGTCACCTTCTATATGATAGCAACTATGAAAACCATAATTGGTTGTCTTTTTCAGCTTCTTATTATACGGAGGCAAAAGATTTACTGAATTCTAGAACCGATGATTTATTCTATATCCCACAAAGGCTTACTAATGATGCTTCCATTAACGTTGGAATTGTAGTAAGTCCAATTGATCCATCTGAAAATTTTGCAGAAACCAAGAAGTTGATTACTTCTATTTTGAATTCAAATATTGTCAGGAAATTCGAAACTGAGAAGTTTAAAATTACGATTATGAATCCTAATGCTAGAATTATTAATAAAGCACAAGCAAATTTATATGGAAAAGAAAAATCATTGGACTTGGTAGTATATGGAGAAGTTTTATTTGAAACAGGAAAAAAATATGCACTTCATGTTGATTATGCAATTATAAAAGAAGAATTCCAAAAACGAATGGCAATCAGACCCACCAGTAATTTTAAATTAAAAAAATCAAATTTTTTGGATTTAACAAATGGAAAACTACTTGGAAACATATACCAAGTTCTCGCTGCTGTAGTTGGACTCAAGTATTATTTCGATCAAAACTACAATCATGCCAGTACCATTACCTATCTTGAATCAATTCCAGTTGACGAAAGAATCGCTGAAGTATGGTTTATCCTCGGCGTTTGTTACAAGGACCAAGGAAAAAATGAAAAAGCGAAAGCATCCTGGACCAAAGCCCACGAAATGGGACACTTAAAGGCAAGTGTAAACTTAGCCTTGCAATATGAGCTCGATTACAAGAAATCGGAAGACAAAAAGGAAAAAGAGGAAATACAATCTAAGATAAAGCGTTTACTACTACCTTTTGATAAATTAGAGGAAGCGTTGCCTGAAATTCAATCAAAAGCAGCCATGATTTTTGTAACGATTGATGAGGATCTGCTTGCTAAAAAGCTTTATCATTTTGTTTTAGAAGATGCAACTTCAGATCGTTTTAAAGAAGACGCTACGTTTCTCTTAGCCATGTTAGAAGGGGATTTTAAAACGGTAAGTGAAATGATTGGTGGATCGATTTCATTGGATTTAAAAAAAGCCGGATTATATTATCTTTATAAATCTCCCGTTCCTACCCCAGTTCCGCGTATCGAAATCCTCAATAAGCTTTTAGAACCTGTCCCCGAAAGCAATGACGAAGCTGAAAAATTTAAATCCCAAATTGAAAAATACAGGGAATTAGAACTGTTGCCTATAGGTAGTTTAGCGCATGGAAAAGCAACCGGCGAACTAACCAGCCTAAATAAGCATGGCGAATCGGTAGTCGGCAGCAATGAATTACTAGAGGCAAACGGTAGCTACCGTGTCAAGAACAACGGATCAGTCCATATCTTTGAGAAAGCAGAAAATGTTATGAACGTGAAATTCCTCTCGTCAAAACATGAAAAAGCGATCTCCGAACTTAGAGAAAATCTACAGAGCTACCTGATGGAGTTTAGAGGCTCTTCCTCAATCGGACCAGATTTATTATTTGAAACATACTCGATCCGTAAGACAAAACTCAAAGTATATCCTTCCATTCGACTTTATTTTGCTGAACTTGATGATTTTATAGAACTTTCCCAAGACTCCAATGGAATGTTCTCTCTAAGCTGGGAAGATTTGGAAGAACTCTATTTGGAAGAAATACCTGAAAAATTGTCTATAAAAATTCTTCATCCTGATTCGGAGGGACATTTCGTTGATTCCTACACAACCATAAAATTGGCAATACCTGACCTGGATGCACTTCGCGATGAAATTGAGGAATTAATGTTGTTCGTTACTTATCAAAATGTCGGCGAATATTACAAAGCCATCCGTAATTACCTCGAAGAATTCTACGGTCGCTTGGACCGCTTTGATATGATTGATTGGCTTTGCGATGTGGGGCTTGCCTATGAAGATGTAAGCATCTTCAAAAATGCCTAATTCGCAAATCTATGGCAAATTAAGTCTGATTTTAAGTAACTGTTTGCCATCCCCGTTCTTTGGTATAGAAATGCGGGCATAACGTTGTTCCTTTCCAAGTTCTGTAAAAATGGGCATATAGACGTGGTTGTGTTTTATATGCTTTACGAAATTCTGATTTATCACATAGGAACGACTTAGATAAATAAAGTTAGCAAGCAAATATTCACTGTCCTCATAAAAATTTTTGAGTCCATTGTAGCTAAAGCAGTAATATTCATCCTTTTCCGCAAAAATCACATGGATTTTGACGTTGTCTGCCTCAAAATAGGAAACATCGTTTATGGAAATCCCACTGACCTCACCGTAGGCTGTTTTTATAAATAATACTTTATTTTGATTGGGAATAAAATTAGACTGCGCAATTTTCATCTTTTGGACCCGTTGATAGGCTATTTCCAGGCGTTGGATGGCGAATTCGTCGCCAAAGGGCTTTTGCATAAAATCATGGGGGGCAGTCATCTTTGCCAGCTGGTATCCATTTTCTTTTTCCAGTCCTGTCATAAAAATGATGTAAGCTTGATAGCTGAAATTTATCAGTTGCGCCAGCCGAATTCCCCCATCCTTATCCGGTCCCAACTCGATATCCAAAAAAACGATGTCTGGCTTCTCCCGCATAATGAGATCCAATCCTTGCTGAAAGCTATCAACCGCTCCTATTAGGGTCAACTCTCCCTGTGCATAGGTTTGATTGATCAGCCTTACCAAACGCCTTGCGGCAAACGGGTCATCTTCTACGATTAGTACACGGATCATAGTGCTTTGACAGGTTTAGAAAGTGAAGAAGGAAACAAGAATTTATAGGCGGTACCCGAATCATTAACTAGGCGTTTCTCTCCCCGTAAGCTTATAAGCAAACTCTCTATCACCCAACTACCGATTCCTGATTCCGCAGAAGCAGCATTCCCTGATCCATTGTCACTGTAACTGAGTTCAAAAAAGCCTTCTTCATTCTTCACGAATCCAACGTTAATCGCTGGAAAGTGAACCTTATGAAATGCATGTTTTAAGGAATTCATAATCAACTCATTAATCATCATTCCGCAGTCAAGTACGGTTTGCGATGGAAGTAAAAATTCGTCCACATAGGTGATGTTAAAAGAAATGGCCCTGCCCTCCAGCTTTGTCATATCCTTATTCAATTCCACCAATTCGCGCAAGTAGGCGCAGATAGGCACTTCGCTTAAATTCTCTACACTATACAAGGATTTTTCTAAAAGAGCCGATGAGATTAGAATGCGTTCTGATCGTTGAAATTCCTCTTTAGCTTTGGCCTCTACCACATTTGATGAAGCCTCACTAATGATACTTCGTATTCGATTTAATAAATTATTCGTTCTATGCTTAAGGTCCAGCTTCTGCAAGTTTATCAGTTCATTCTTGGTTCCAATTTCAGCTTTCAGTTTTTGCTCACTTTTGTATGCAATCCACAACCTGATGGCCAAAAAGGATAGAAGCAATACAAAAATCACCAATCCTATGGCC
>JBBRFY010000263.1:0-5444 GCA_038241205.1 Cytophagales bacterium | reverse complement strand
AACAAAGAGCAAAGAATGAGTTAACCGGTGTTGTGATTTGCTTTCAACAAACGATCTTTGACAACTCAAGATTGTAAGTTTCTATCACCCATTTTGTTGTGATTTGCTTTCAACAAACGATCTTTGACAACTGATTGTGCTTCTGGACGGTGTTTATCAGGTAGTTAGAAGCATTATCGGGGTCAAAAAACACAACAAAGGTTGTCAATGAAGCCTTCAATACCTCAAAAAAGCTCGAGCTGCTGGGGTATTGGAGGCTTTTCTTTTTCATCCTTACCATAGAAAATCTGCATCATACCAAACTGTTTATCTGTAATGGTTAAGATGCCGACATGCCCTCTGGGAGGCAGGTTTTTCTGCATCCGTTTCAAATGGACTTCTGCATTTTCGCGGCTGGCACAATGCCGCAAATAGGCGCTGAACTGAAACATGGTAAAACCATCTTTCATCATTTTCTTTCTAAACTCGGTATAGTTCTTCCGGTCTTTCTTGGTGTCGGTAGGCAAGTCGAAAAGAACCATGATCCACATAATGCGATACTCATTTAAGCGCATGGTTCATGATGGTAATTTTGGGTAGAGCAATTTTGTAGCGTCTCCTTCAAAGCATTTCGCCAACGAGGAGGTGGTTCGTTGCACGGCAATCATAAACGGACTTCGTTCATTTTCAAACATAGTATCTACTGAGGCTATGCCCAGCAATTGTTTCTTTATTGATGTGCTTAGTTCGCTATAATCTTCTCCGTTTCGAACGATCTCTATAACAAGCGCATCGGCAAAAGGCCGGTACGGTTCCATAATGTCATCGGCCAAGCAATAATGATTGTATTGGTTTCGATGATGAATACCGAGTATCGGCAGAAGCCCTGAGCCCACCAGACTACGCGCTACTATGGCACGCACAATAGCATAAGCATAATTGAGCAAATTGTTTGGCGGTATGCCTTCCCGTTCTCTTTTAAATTCAGCTACTTTTGGAAATATATTTTTCCAATAATAAGCCGCTGCCCGTGCTTCCAGGTTATCAGGATCACCGGAGCGTACATCATCTGCCCACTTCATCATGTTTGATGCTTCTTTTCCATAGCGCTTTAATATGGCGGCCTGATTTGTAATTTTTGCTTTTATGGTTTGTTGCCAGAGTTGTTTGATGAGGGGCTGCGAGGCATTGAGCTGGGTTTTAAATTTTGCTGATTGCAACTGATTGCCTTCCAGGTTGAGCATTAACCCCGTGGGATGGTGGGTTTTGTCGCACGTTATCAGCGCAACATTATTTTCAAGCAAGCTGGCCATGAGTGCCTGTGTAATGACTACTTGTTGATGGTCTAAAATGACTACACCAATATCTTCAATGGGTATGGTGGCTTGTATTTCTTTTTTAAATTCATTGGGTAGCGTATCGTTTTTCTCCACTTCGGGCAGGCGCACTACCAACTGTTCGTTTTTTCTACTCAGGTAGGCAGGGTTGCCAAAATAAAGGGTGCGCTTGATCATGACTTCATGTTTAAGGTTTAAAAATCCATTGCTTGTTTTACGGTTATCGTCTGCTGGTGAAATTGAAGATAGGCTTCGCGATTGCCGAACCACTGAATCACTTCTTCTCGTTTTATAAAGTGAGGTTCATCGGATAAGATGACGTTGTAAGAACTCCAGCGCCAGTCGGAAAGTTTGTTAATAAAGCCGTGATGAACCGGGTTAGCGTGAATGTAATGGATGAGGTTGGTGAGGTAGCTGTCGCTGTTAATTTCTTTTCGCTTGAAATTGGGGATGAAGAGGCTGCCCCTTCTAGAATACATTTTATTATACGCCTTGGTGTAGGAGTTGAATAGGTTGATGAATTGTTGAGAGATTCTTTTTTCGATATCGTTTTTTATATTAAGACCTCCAAGGTTTTTAAAACCTTGGAGGTCTTGTTGCCGATCTTGTTGAAGGTTTTTAAAACCTTGGAGGTCTTTGAAAAAAGATTCGATTTCCGTTTCGGTTTTAACGCGAATAAGAAAGTGGATATGGTTTGGCATCAAACAATAGGCGAGGGTATCAGCTATTGGCGGAATGAAATGTTCGTACCGCCTTAAAAAATATCCATAGTTTTCTTGCGACTGGAAAAGATTTTCGAAGCCGTTGGCATGGGTGTAAATATGGTAGTGAATGTCAGGTTGCATATACGTTTCTATAGCCACTGAATGCTTCCGTCCATTTTTATTTTGAAATCTTTGTTTTCGATAATCATCTTCAGATTTCCCATAGACAACTTTAATTTTGGCCATTGGGTCTCATAATTAAGAGAGGAAAAACCTTGATAAATAGCTTTACCAAACTGACTTTCCAATGCTTTAAGATCATTATCGGACATTGCATTTAAGTGGTGCATGAACCTAATCCTTCCATCTTTCTCGAAGCCCTCAATTTTATACGTTCTATTACTCAGATCTTTTAATGATAAGTTTTCTAATTCTAACTTATCATCTTTATAGAAAATTACTTTCTGTCCTCCTGTTAAAATGGCATGTAGAAGGAGTTGTTGTTTGCCTACAATAATTTCATTTTCCAGTTCCAGCCTTCTTCGAGTAGTTATTTTTGTGATTTTAGACGCAGTGAATAAGTCTACAATTTTATAAGCGATTTTAGTGTCATCATTACTTTTATATAAACCATACGCAAGATTGCTTGCATTTCCTGCATAGTAAAATTGTTTATAATCATGCTTGGAAAGATTAGTTTGTTTTTTGATTTGCAAGGGTTCGGTTACAGCTTTAAACACTCTAATGTGTCTTATCTTATTTACCTTGTCTCCGTTTTTGCCGAGCATGTAAATGCCTTGTTCAAAAGCTTCTTTTAAACCACCTGCCTTTTCTATTTGTGCTCTGATCTGTTTTTTCAGTCCTTCATCTACTATTTGCTTTTCTATTTCATCGAGGGTTTTAAAGCCCGGGGAATTGGAGTCTTTTTTAAGTAGGAATGGAACACGCACTACATATCTGATATCTCCCTGAATCATTTTGCCTTCTTCATCCCTGATGATGTTTCCTTTTTCACCTCTCTTGGCTGGCTTAATGGCACCAAAGAATGTCTCATCATGCAACTGTCCTCTTATGCAATCTCCGGTGGCTATTTTTGGATTTTGAGTTCCTTCTATAAACTGCACTTTACCTCGCTTGCGAATAATTCGTTTAGCCGGTGTGAGTGCTTGATCGTTTGTAATGTTATTGATCAGAATACTATCATCAATGCCCCACACAAATTCACGTTTAAATCCTTTATAGGGTTCTGCCGTAAACGATTGCCTTCTTTCGCGATGTTCGTAATATGTTTTGAGTTTCTCGTCTCTTTTTGCGGCCGTAGGGATAAGCGTAAGTACGGCTGCATCCTTCGCATGATGAGAATGTTTGCTTCTATCTTTTTTCTTATCAGCTATTTGCAAACTATATATTTTTCTAAACTCCGCTGTAATACTTCCCTTCTGCACATCTACTTTTTCAAAATAAGTTTTGAGGTAGTGAAAAGCATATTTGGAGATCAATTGAGTATCTACTTTTTGACTATTTTTAAAGCCGCTCGTCACTTCTTCCATCGTGAAACGATCTACCTTGTTTCGCCAGTAGTCGAGTTCCATTTGCCATAAGTGCCGTTGCTGTATAGCATCGTCTTTCCATCCCTTGTCTGCCGCCTTTTTTGACTTAGTTACCCAGAAATCTATTTGTTGTTTTATACGCTCTACTTTCTGTTGCCATTTTTCTAAGCGAGGCAAAATGGCCGAGTAACCATTGTACTCTTTGTCATAGTTATTGAGGTTGAATGGTATCTGATTCTTTTTCACATTCCTGTTATAATCTGCATAGCAGACGGTGAGGTTAGCCAATGAGTTATCAAATGATTGGCTTCTTGGAATAGTATGTTCAAAATCGATTACGTTTTCTTTAAACAGGTCTGCTATGTTTATTATTCTACCTGTATAGAAACACTGACAATTTTGTTCTCGCCATAAACGATATTTGTCAATCAGCTCTTTTTTAGCAGCAATCTCTTTGTATGAGCTTCTCTTGTTTTCATTCCAACGTATTCCTTTTATTTCTTTTTTACCTTCGGTAATAGGAGGCACAGATTCTTCATCATTCTGTTCATACCAAAGCCGCATCTTATCAATATCATCGATGTTAGAACTGCTCGCCTGAACACCTTTTTCTTCTTGGGTTAATTGCTCAATTGCCAATGCGAATTCTGCATTCTCAGCTTCCCTTTGTTTTTGCCACGCTTCAATTGCCCAGCGTTTATTGGCGTCATTCAATTCTCTTGCTACTTCTACAACAATTCTTGTGTCGCTATCAATCTGATTTGTTTCAATCATGTAATTGATGAGCTTGCGCAACTCATGTAAGGCACGCATGGCCATCGGATTTTTAAACGAACCTGTTTTAGGACTGCCTAGTTTTAGCACACCATCTTTATCTGCTTTGGCAGGAGGATAAATGTTTATTTCTGATGGATGATAGATTTTTTTTAGTTTATCATCGCTCACATTAAAATTCAATTGCAAAAACTCGCCTAACGTATCGATCAGTTTAGGTAATCGATAATAGCCAGAATCGGCTTTATAATAAATAGTATTGCTAGATTTTACTGCGAAGTGGCGTTCATTGTAAATGTCTTTTCGCTCTAAGCCAGTAGTAATAAAGTAAGCTTGATAGCAATCTTTTACAGCGGTAGAGATTTTATTCCTTTCTGTTTCCGATTTTTCGCTCCATCTCTTTTCGCCAAATTGTTCCCTTATGGTTTCTTCAACTGTCTCGAAGTCTGATGTATCCAGCTTGTAGTTATTGTCTTTGTATCCAAATTTTTCATTATTCTCTAAGTTTTTATGCTTTGCAACAAGACTGTTTACAATAGTGAGCAATGCCTTTTGCTCACGATTTTCGTCTATTACTTTGCCAATCTCAGCAATCAGCAGAGCTTCATTTTTTATCCATAAATCTTTGCCTATTATTTCAGGCATGTTGGCTAGCAAAACAGCTTCTGTATAAATCAATCCTTTCTGTAAGAAGATGTTAATTTTATTAATCGCATTTAAGCTAAGCATGGCATAACCAACTGGGGTAGCGTTCCATGTGGTTACAAACTGCTTTGTATGTTCTGCATTCAGATTTAATCGGGTCTCAGCAAACTCTACTATGTCTTCCTGATCTTCAAAAGAAAACAACACGTGCCAGATGTCTTCTATATCATAGTAATCCTTCTTTGCTTTTGCAGACGGTGCTTTGGGTATTTTGATATTGAGATAATCATCACCGAAAATATCTTTTAGTCTTGCTGATACTGGACAACCCGTAACGGTTGTTTTAGGTTTGTAATTTAATAGTAGTTTCTTTCCCTCTTTTTCTAACAGATCAGCGATGTCAGAAAAAGGGAAGTAAGCTTTCTTACGGAAGAAGAGCTTATTGTAGACTTTGT